>NZ_CP016464.1:4350000-4650000 GCF_001713455.1 Bosea sp. RAC05 | reverse complement strand
GCCGCGACGTCAGCCGGGCTCCCGGCTGCCACCGCGCCCTGCGGCACGACGGTGCCGAGCCGCTCCGGCTCGAGGTTCCAGACGGTGACGGAGTAGCCGAGGTCGAGCAGGCGCCGCACCATGGCTTCGCCCATGATGCCGATGCCGATGAACCCGATGCGGGGCAGGGCGGTGGTAGCGCTCATGCGGGCGCCCTCCCGTTACGGCAATGAGCGCGGGTTGCATGCCAGGACTCTCGCCCGATGCTGGTTTCAGTCATCGATTTGGCTCCTTTTGGCCCGGCGGGTCTCGGGATGACAATCTTGCATGCCAGATTTGAGATGTCAGTGGATTGCGCGGCCCGAGGGCTTGGAGGGTGATGTCAGAGGTCGGCTTCGGTCGGCGCGCCGTTCGCTCAGCGCCCGGTCCAGGTCGGCAGCGCCTTGGTCTTGGCCAGGAACTCTTGGACGCCGCGGCGGAAATCGTCGCTGCCGTAGACCCTGTCGATCAGCGCATCGACGTCCGGGAGGGAGTCCAGCGTCATGCGCCGAAGCGTCTCCTTGGTGGTGCGGGTGGTCAGCGGTGCGTTCTCGGCGGCGCGACGGCACAGAGTCTCGATCTCGGCGTCTATTGCATCGCGCTCGACCACGCGCAGCAGGAACCCGCCGGCGAGCAGGTCCGGCGCCGTGATGATCTCGCCCAGCAGCACCATGCGCCGCGCCATCGCCACGCCGATCGCGCCGCCGATGCGCGCGAGGCTGAGCGCAGACAGGCAGTTGCCCAAAGTGCGGCCGATCGGCGAGCCGAAGCGGGCATCGGGCGTGGCAATGCGGAAATCGCAAGCCGCCGCGATGTTCAACCCGCCTCCGACAGCCCAGCCGTCGACGACGGCGATGGTCGTGACCGGAATGGCGTCGAGCGCGCGCATGCAGTCGTCGATCTCGCGCTCATAGGCGATGCCGTCGGCGCCGCTCGTGAACGTGGCGAAGCCCGAGATATCGGTGCCCGAGACAAAGGCCTTGCCGCCCCTGCCGCGGAAGACCGCGACGCGGATGGTCGGATCGTCGGCAATGGCGCGCGCAGCGTCGCGCATGTCCAGCCACATCTGCTTCGTCAGGGCGTTGAAGGCCTGGGGATTGTCGAAGCGGATATGGGCGACGTCGCCGACCGTCTCGTAAACGATACGCGGAGCTGTCATCGCGCCACCGCCGCCGTCTTGCGCCCCGGCCCGATCAGCCCCTTGCGCGTCAGCTCTTCGCGGATTTCGTCGCCATGCTGGTTCAGCAGAGGCGGCGGCAGGCGGATTTCCTGGGGCGTGCCGCTGAGCTTGACCGGGAAGCCCAGAGCCTTGAACTCGCCCTCGACCGGATGCGGGATGGTCTTGACCATCTCGCGCGCTACGGCCTGTTCGCTTTCCACGGCCTCGGCATAGTCGAGAATCGGCGCGGTCGGCACACCGGCCCCGATCAGCGCGTCGATCCAGTCCTGCTTGGTGCGGCTGCGGAAGGTCGGCGCCATCACCTCGATCAGCGCGATGCGGTTGATGATGCGATTGGCGTTGGTCGCGAAGCGCTCTTCCAGTTGCAGTTCCTCGCGCCCGATCGCCTTGATCAGCTTGAGCCACAGCCCCTGATTGGCGGCGCCGATGACGAACCAGCCATCCGATGCCTCGACCGCCTGGTAGGGCGCCGACATGCGGTTGGCCGATCCGATCGGGATTGGCGAGCGGCCGGTGCCCCAGAGTTCGGTCGTCTCCCAGACCGAGAGCGCCAGCGCCGCCTCGAACAGCGAGGCGTCGATGAACTGGCCGACATTGGAGGTCTGGCGGCCGATGATCGCGCTCAGGATCGCATAGGCGCTGAACAGGCCGGCACCGAGATCGGCGACCGGAATCGAGTTCTTGGCCGGCTCCATGCCGGGAAATCCGTTGGAACTGAGCACGCCCGAGACGGCCTGCGCCATCAGGTCGAAGCCGGGGCGTTGCGACCAGGGGCCGGTCTGGCCGAAGCCGGAGATGCTGGCATAGACCAGGCGTGGATTGATGGCGCGCAGCGTCTCGTAATCCATGCCCAGACGCGCGGCCACGCCGGGGCGGGCATTCTCGACGAGGACGTCGGCCGTCTGCACCAGCCCGTAGAGAACGTCGCGGTCCTCTTCCTGCTTGAGGTCGAGCGTGATGCTGCGCTTGTTGCGGTTCAGCGCCAGGAAGCCCGGGCTGTCGGTGCCCTTCAGTCTGAACCCCATCGACAGGCGGGTCGAATCGCCGGTGCCGGGCGGCTCGATCTTGATGACGTCGGCGCCCATATCCGCCAGCAGCATGCAACAAAAGGGGCCCGCCATCACCTGCGAGATGTCGAGCACGCGAATGCCCGCGAGTGGCAGCGCCATCGGATCAACTTCTCCCAAGATTGGCGCTCTGCCGGAGCAGGAGCCGCCATCCGCATTTTCGCGGCCTTATTGAGCTGACGTCTCTCGATGCTCAGCTAGTGTATGCGACATTCTGTATATCCTATAGGATTAGGCGTAGCTATCACCGGTGTCAATCCGGCGCGGCGGGGCGCTGGCGGGGTTGGGCAACGCTTCGTCACGATGATCCAGCGCGGTCGCCATGCGTTGGCGCGACGCTTCGAGATGGGTGCGCATTGCGGCCTCGGCCGCATCGGGGTCGCGGGCCAGCAGGGCGCTCACGATGGCGGCATGCTCCTGAAGCGCCCGTTCGGGAGCGTTGGTGCGAAACAGGAAGCGGAAGATGTGCAGATGGACGTGTAACCCCTCGATCGTTTGAGCGATGAAGCGGTTGCCGCTGGCGCTGGCGACGAGGTGGTGCAGTCGCGCATCACCTTCGGCGAACTGCGCATAGTCGGTCTCGTCGCCACCGGCGATCCGAGCCATCTGCTCGGACAAGGTCGTCAGCGCATCGAAACTCTGCTGGTTGCTGCGCAGCGCGGCGAAGGCCGCCGCCTGCGGCTCGATCAGAAGCCGCATTTCGAACAGGTCGTCGATCTCCGGCCGGGTCAAAAGCTCGGCGGCCCGGAACCCGACATTGGGAATCTTGTAGGCGAGCTTTTGGGCTTCGAGCAGCGTCAGCGCCTCGCGGATCGGCGTCGGCGATATCTGCAGATCGCGCGAAAGCGCTTCGATCCCGATATGGGCGCCAGGCGCGATCTTCATCGTCACGAGCATCGACAACAGTTGCTCATAAGCGAGTTCGACCAGCGATTTGGGATAGGCAAGCGGTTGCTCTCTCAGCGTGACGAGGCGGGAAAAAGCGGGCGACGCGGGTGTCTTGGCGACCATCGACGCGAACCTCAGGGCACAATTCTATAGGATATTGGCTTTCCCTTCGCGCTCCAACCCCGTTCACGCGGCGGCCAGGCCGGTCGCATCGTCGTCTCGGTCGCATCCGGGACCTGACGCCAGCGCGCCGTATCCTGGGAGACCGCGCAGGTCATGTTCGTCATCGGGCTCGCCGCGCTCTTCGGCTGGATCCTGGTCCAGCAGCAGATCGCGACTGCAGTACTGGCCTCGCTCCTGACGCTGTCCTCCGAGCCCGGGGTCATCCTGCTCGTCATCAATCTCGCGCTGCTGCTGTTTGGGATGATCGAGACCTGGCTTGACTCCGAGACCGGGCTTGCGATGAACGCCCACCCTGGCCCGGCCTGGCTGGCGCGTATGCCGGAGCGTTTCCGCTTCATCGACGGCGGCTATGAGGCGACCTGGTCAGACATGCTCGATATCGTCGAATCAACGTGTCATGCGATGGACGCTGTCGCGCGATTGGTCGGCGGATCGAAACGATGCTGGGCCGCGCCGCGTCCTGGCAGCGCGACCCCGGGTGGCAATCCGAGCGGCCGACAGGTTTTGCGGCGACGTCGACGAAGGGCTGTGGCAGCCCCTTGACTCCGAGCTGGATCAAGATGCGTGGCCAATCGCACTGGTCCCAGTGCTCGTCGAGCTGGCCGTCCTTGACCGACCAAAGATCGATCACGTCTAACTCGACCTTCTGGCTCTCTGGTTCGATATCGAGGAAGCCCGGCCCGGTCAGCGTACCTGTCGAGGACCAGCGGGTGACGACGCGGTCGGTGGCGGCGAAGACACCGTGCAGCTTGAAGCGCGCATCGGGCTTCGGCGAGTGTGCCTGTCCTGCTGTCGGTTGGGACGACGGTCAGGCAGGGTTCGAAGGCGGGTGATCTGAGTGGTTAGAATTATGGTGACAACGATGGTTAGAATGGGAGCCCGATTTGATCCATAAGTCGCTCTAAGCTACTGGATTCTATAATGTAGCTAGACTGCGGTGCGTTTACCCATGGGAGCGCCACCTTCCTGTGGCCTGGCGCGGTCTTCCCATATCGATCACAAATCCATCAGATGACGAGCGAGCGTCGGTCTTTGACGCCCGCCGTGCGTCGGGCTGACTTTATCGTTCGGGCGCGCCTTGTCCGGGCATCCCGATGGATCCCGGCTCAGGCTGCCGCGCGTGGGCGCGCCGCATACAGCACGCCCATGGTGGCCGCGGCCAGGAGCGCGCCCAGCATCGCGGACAGGTAGTCGCCCGCCAGCAAGGGCCAGAGCCCGACCGCGACCATCATCAAGGCCAGAAGCTCCATGAGTGTCACGGCGATGGGGCTCTTCATGCGCCGTCTGATCATGCCGGTTCGCGCCAGTCTCGGCTGATGCCAGAGGTTGACGCAGATGCCGCAGGCGATGGCGCATGCGACACCGAGCAGACTGACCAGACCGGCCCAGCCATCGAACACCAGCAGGAGGATCAACGGCGGCGCGGCGAAGGTGGCGGCAAGCCAGGCGATGGCACCAAAACGGGCGCGCTGTCGCAAGCGTGGGTCCAGCGGTGCGGTCAGGGCCAGGTCGGCGGCGTCGTCTGCCGACATCGCGATCCAGGTCAGGCCCCCGGCGATCTGGCCACACAGAACGATCAGGACCGGCACGAGCGCCGAGGCATCGTCTGCCCCGCTCGCGACCCGGTAGACGGTCACGACGGCGATCGGGATCAGAAAGATGCACTGCATCAGGATCTGCGACAGCAGCCACGGATCACGCAGGATGATGCGCCGTTCCTTGAGCATCAGCACCGCCACGGGTGACGATCCGAAGGAGGCGCGACTGCGCCTGGCGCGGGGTGGGGCTGCCGCTGCCGATCCTGCGGCGAGGACCGCATTGCGCACAAAGCTCTCGGCCAGGCCGATGAACATCAGCACGGCCATCAGCGCCGCGCCGGCCGCCACGGCGAGGAGGGCCACGAGATCGCCCGTCACGGCGCGGGCCGGCAGCATCGCCAGCTGCCAAAGGAGAGACTGCGGGTTGGCGACATAGTCCGCGACGAGGGCGTCCTTGGGGCCTGGCCCGAAGATCGCGTCCCACTGCACCATCACGAGCACCAGCAGGCCGGCGAGCGCCGCCGCCACCTGCGCCGCTACGCGCGTGCTGCGGATGCCGATCAGGCGCACCAGGCCCATGGCCAGTCCGATCGCGATGGCCGTCGCGCCGAGCGCGAGGGCCAGGATCAGCGGCAGGCCGGCCAGCCAATGAGGTCCGCGCTGCAGCGCCAGCAGGATCAGGATCGGCGCGCCATAGAGACCGGTTTTCGCGAGCGTGAAGCCAAAGACGTTGAGAGCCCTGACCAGCAGCACCGTCTGCGGAGGCAGGGGCGCGGAGAACATCAGGTCGTAGTCGCCGCGCGCGTAAAGCGCATAGGCGGCGGAATCGAGCGCGGCCGAGATCATCAGGACGAACAGGAAGGCCAGATTGATCGTCAAGGTGATCTGAAGGCGCGGATCGGCGGGGTCCAGTGCGCCGGCCGTCATCAGCAGAAGCTGCGACACGCCGAAAATGATCGTGCAGATGACAGCCAGCACGCCCGCGATGCGCCAGGGACGCATGGCCGTTTTCGGGCCTGCCATGTCGGCAATGCCGCGGACGGCCAGGCGGGCTTCGAGCGCCAGCACGGCGCGGGTTGCACCGGACAAAAGAGCCGTCATCTCAGGCTGCCTCGCCGCGCGCGACGACATCGAGGAAAACATCCTCCAGGGTCGAGCCCTGGGAGGCGCCGCCATCGCGCAGCTCGGCCATCGTGCCCTCGCAGACCAGACTGCCATTGCGAATGATGCCGATGCGGTCACTCAGCCGTTCAGCGACCTCGAGAATATGCGTGGTGAGGATCACGGTCACGCCGGTCGCGACACGGTCCTGGAGCAGGTCCTTCACATGGCGCGCCATCGATGCATCGAGGCCCGTCAGCGGCTCGTCGAGGATCAGCAGCTCGGGCTCGTGGATCAGAGCGCCAGCCAGAGCCACCTTCTGGCGCATGCCCTTGGAAAAGCCCTCGCAGCGCTGATCGGCCACGCGGGTCAGCTCGAGGGTCTCGAGCAGGGCGTCGCGGCGCTGCTTTGCGGCCCTGGGCTCGACCTGCCAAAGCCCGGCGACGAAATCGAGATACTCGACCGGCGTGAGCTTGTCATAGACCATCGGTTCATCGGGGAGCCAGGCCACCACGCGCTTGGCCGCAACCGGGTCCCGCAGGCGGTTGATCCCGCAAATGCTGATCTCGCCCGCATCGGGAGAGAGCAGCCCCGCGACAATCCTGAGCGAGGTGGTCTTGCCCGCCCCGTTCGGACCCAGCAAGGCGTAGAGCTCACCGCGCCGTATCCTGAGATCAAGGCCGTTGACCGCTGTGAAGCCGCCGAAGCGCTTCACCAGACCGCGGACGACCAGCGCATCATGGCCACTCATTCGAACGCTCCCATCATTGTGGGGCGTTATGCGGCATCGCTGGTGACGTTCGGGTTAAACTGACATGTCCCATCTCGTCGATGTTCGGGAGCCAAAGCGGTCGCATCGCCGGGATCTATGCGGCACGCCGCTCGACGGCCGCGGCCGTGCGGCTTCGGGGATCAGGCCGTGCGCAGGGCGCGTCCCGTGCCGGGCGGGGCGATGACCTGCCCGTCCTGCGCCACGCAGGTTCCGCGCAGAAAGGTCATCGCGGCGCGGCCCTGGGTTTTGCGGCCCTCGAAGGGCGTGACCTTGCCCATGGACTGGAAGGTGGCGCCGCGGATCGTCTCGCGGTGGTCGAGATCGAGCAGGACGAGATCGGCATCGGCGCCCACCATCAGCGCGCCCTTGCGGGGCCAGAGCCCGAAAGCGCGCGCCGGTGCCTCGCAGGCGAGGCGGACGTAATGCTGCAGCGTCAGCCGACCGGCGGCGACCTCCGTCAGCATCAGGCGCATCGAGGTCTCGACGCCCGGGAAGCCCGGCGAGGTCTCCCAGATCGAGGCGCGGTGCTTTTCCTCGACCGGGTGCGGCGCATGGTCGGTCGAGATCATGTCGATGGTGCCGTCGAGCAGGGCGGCCCAGAGCGCCGCGGCATGGCCGGCCTCGCGCACGGGTGGCTTGACCCGCAGCGCATTGCCGCCGGCACGCTCCGCATCGTCCATGCTCAAGAGCAGGTAATGCGGGCAGGTCTCGGCGGTGATGGCGACGCCACGCCGCTTGGCCGCCGCGATCACCGGCAAGGCGTGCCCGCAGTTCTCATGGGCGATATGGATCTTGCAGCCCGTCCATTCCGCAAACAGCGCGATCCGCTGCACGGCCTCGACGGTGGCGATGTCGGCATGCTGGGCGAGATGGGCGGCGAGATCGTCGCGGCCGGCGGCCTTCAGCTGCGCGCCGCGCCAGTTCAGGATCGGCGTGTTCTCGGCATGGACGGTGCAACGCAGGCCGGTCTGGCGGATCAGGGCCAGCGCATCGAGCACGGCGCCGTCGTTCGGACAGGGCACGAGCGGGTTGTCGCTGCCGAGGAAGAGCTTGAAGGCGCTGGCGCCGGCCTGCGCCATCGGCTGCAGATCGCCGAGATTGGCTTCGCCGACATAGCCGTAGACGCCGAAATCGACATGGGCTTGGCGGGCGGCGATGGCGATCTTCTCGCGCACCGCGGCGGCATTTGCCGTCGGCGGGTTGGTGTTGGGCATGTCGAAGATCGTGGTGACGCCGCCGACGGCTGCGGCGGCGGTGGCCGTCGCCCAGGTCTCCTTGTGCGAGAAGCCGGGCTCGCGGACATGGGTGTGGACGTCGAGCGCGCCGGGGATGAGCGGGCGCCCGCCGGCCTCGATTACCCGGCGCGCGGGGGGCATCGCCTCGCTGCGGCCGATCGCGACGATCCGGCCATCGTCGACCGCGACGGCGCCGTGGCGGCTGGCCTCGGGGGTGACGAGCAGCGCATCGCGGATGACGAGGTCGACGGTCGCGCTCATGGGTCGGCCTTGCTCATGGGACGGCTTTGGCGATCGCGTCGGCCGCCGCGAAGAGATCGGCGTTGCGGGCCCTCAGGCTCGCCTCCATCGCCTCGATCTCGCCGAGGACGGCTGGCGCGTCGAAGGTCGTGATGCGGCCCTGGTCGAGCACGACGCGTCCGTCGACGATCGCGGTCGTCACCGCCGCCCCGGTTTCGGCGAAGACAAGCTGCGAGGCGGCGTCGTTGAGCGGGCGCCACCAGGGCGCGTCGAGACGGTAGAGCACGATGTCGGCGAGTTGCCCGGGCGCGATCTCGCCGAGCCGGCCAGATAGGCGCAGCGCGCGGGCCCCCTCCACCGTCGCCATGCGCAGGGCGTCGCGGGAGGTGACCCATTGGCGGCGGTCGGGCAGGTCGGACCGATGCAGCAGCGCGGCGGCGCGCATCGCCTCCTGCATGACGAGGTTGTCGTTGGCGCCGGAGCCGTCGGTGCCGAGCGCGATCGACACGCCCGCCGCCAGCATCTCCGGTGTCCGCATCCGCCCCGTGCCGATCCGGGCATTGCTCTCGGGATTGTGGACGGCGATGGCCTGGCGCTGCGCCATCAGGGCGATGTCGGCTTCGTCGAGCCAGATCGCATGGGCGCAGGACCAGCGGTCGGAGAGGATGCCGAGGCGCTCGAGATGGGCGAGCGTGCTCTCGCCATAGCGCTCCCGCGCGATCCGCGCCTGGGCCTTCGTCTCCAGCAGATGCGTGTGGATGGGCAGGTCGTGGCGCTGCGCCAACTCGGCGCAGAAGAGCAGCGCCTCGTCGCTGCAGCGGTCCGGGTTGGAGGGGGCGGGGCAGAGCCCGATGCGGCCCGAGCGGCCGTGCCAGCGGGTGATGAGATCAGGCATCTGCTCGCGCAGCTCGGCGAGCGGATGCGGCGCCAGCAGTCCGGAGCCGCTGACGAGGGCCGTGACCGAGGCCGGCACCTCGATGCCGGCGGGGATGATGTCGGAGAAGACCCCGTCGAAGAAGCGCATGGCCAGTGTCGTGCGCAGGCCGGTCTCCTCCCAGGCTGCGAGCACGGCGTCCATGTCCGCCGTGCTGAAGCGCTGTCCGGGGAAATGGTCGATCAGCGCGGTCGTGCCGGTCGTCAGCATCTGGGCGGCACAGAGCAGCACGGCGAGGCGGATCTCGTCGGGCGTGCGGCGCGAGGTGTGGGCCTGCGTCAGCCACATGAAGGCGGGGTGGCTGAGCCCGTCGGCGAAGCCCGACATCGTGCCCGACTGCGAATGCATGTGGGCGTTGATCAGGCCGGGCGCTGCGAGCAGGCCGCTGCCGTCTATCTCGCGCGTGATGCTGCCCGGCGGCTGCGGCGGCACTTCGCCGACGGCGACGATGGTGTTGCCGCGGATCAGGATGTCGCCCAGGGGCGTGTCCTGCGCGGCCGCACCGGCCAGGATGCGCGCACCGCGGATCAGGAGCGTCGCTTCGGTCATGGCGCCCCCTGCAGGTCGACCGGCGTGCCCAGGCCGCGGGCCAGCGCCTTCGTCACCAGGGCGTCTGCCAGCAGCACGTCCTGCAGCGGCAGGCCCATCGACTTGAAGACCATGACGTCGGCGCCGGGGCTGAACGGCAGCGCGCGCTCCGGCAGCGCGCCGATCTCGCCGCGGATGCGGGCGGGGTCGAGCGCGCCCGAGGCCTGCGCCCGGACGAGATCGCCCGCCTTGGCGAAGGCGTCCTTGCGAGCGTCGAGATAGATGTCGGCCCGGCGGATCAAATCGTCGTCGGCCTCGCGGGCGCCCGGGTGGTTGGCGCCGCCGAGCACGATGCAGGCGCCCGGCCGAACAGCCTTGCCCGGGAAGACGGGCTCCTCCGAGGTCGTGACGGTGACGACGATCTCGCTTGCGGCGACCGCCTCGGCGGGCGTCGCGTCGGTGACCAGTTCGACATCGGCCAAAGCGGGCTCGCCGGCCAGGGTCGCGGCGAGGGCCGCCAGGCGCTGCGGCGAACGGCCGACCAGATGCAGGCGAGTCAGCGAGGGCCGCGCGATCTTGAGATAGAGCGCTGTGAGCGGGGCGCTGCGGCCGGCGCCGAAGAGGGTCGCGGTGGCGGCGGCGGGGGCGGCGAGCCGGTCGATGCCGGCGGCGAAGCCCGCTGCGGTGCGGTGCTCGTTGAAGAGCCCGGCGGAGATCAGGGCCCGCGGCTCTGCCCGACTCCAGTCCCACAGCGTGAGCAGGCTCGCCCAGTGGCGTGGGGCGTCGGGCCCGTCCGGATAGGCATGGACGTTGCTCTTGATCGTCAGCGTCTGCGGCCCGGCGCTGCCGGTGAGCAGCAGGCAGCCACGCCGGGGATCGTCCGCCCGCAGGTCGCCGCGCAGCGCTTCGCCATGGCCCGCCGCCGTGAGCCGGAAGGCCTCCGCCGCCAGCGCGACCGCTTCCGCAGGGTCGACGAGGGCGCGGATATCGGCCTCGCTCAGCACGATCATGTCGGGCTCATCGGTTCGCGGGGCTGCCGGTGGGCGCAGGAGCCGGGCGTCCTCGCGGCACGCCCGGCCCGGCATCGATCATCGCTCGGCTGGCGCGCACTCAGCTCTTGGGCGCCGGCATCTTGCGCTCGGCCTGCGGCGGCAGGAAGGAGCGGTTGAAGACCTCCTCGACCTTCGGTGTGCTCTTCAGATCGAAGGCCTCGCGGATCTGGGCGATCGCTTTGGTCATGCGCTCGTCGGAGACGTCGCCGGCGCCGAGCTTTTCGGTTTCGGGCGTCAGCATATGGGCCTTGTAGGTGAACTCGATGCGCTTGGCCTCGATCTCGGCGTTCACCGTGGGCTCGACGCGGTTCATCACCTTGCCGCCCTCGGCCGGGTTGACGGCGAGTTCGAGCATCGCCTTGTTGATCGCCCGAACCAGCCCGGCGACGGCCTTCGGATTCTCCTTGATCAGCTTCTGCGAGACCATCACGCCGTTCGAATAGGATTCGATGCCGTGGTCGGAATACATGATGAACTTGTAGTCCTTGTCGGGATTCAGCTTCATCCCGATCAGGTTCATGTAGGAGGTGACGGTGAAGACGAAGCCGCCATCGACCTGGCCCTGGACCATCATCATCTCCTGGACGGAGGGGGTGATGTTGACGACCTCGACCTTGCTGGCGTCGATGCCGTTGAGCTTGGCGAAGATCGGGAACAGGCGGTGCGTCGCGGAACCCGCCGGCGAGGTCAGCTTGCGGCCTTCGAGGTCCTTCAGCGTCTTGATCGGCCCATCCGCCTTGTGGATGATCGCGAAGGGCGCCTTGTTGTAGATCATGTAGACCATCACCGGCTGTTCGCCGGGCTTGTTCACGGCCTGCTGGATGATCGCGTTCATGTCGCCGAAGCCGGCGTCATAGGCGCCGCCCATGATGCGGGTCACGGTCGCGGCCGAGCCGTCGCCCTGGTCGATCGTGACGTCGAGCCCCTCGGCGGCGAAATAGCCCTTCTCCTTGGCGTAGAAGTACCAGGAGTGGACGCCCTGATACTTCCAGTCGAGCGTGAAGCGGATCTTGGTTGGCGCCTGCGCGAGGGCCGGCGAGGCGAGACCGACCAGCGCGCCGAAGGCGGCTGCGAGCGAGGCTTTGAGAAACTGGCGGCGCATGGCGACTCCTTCGGGGGTTGACGCAGGCTGCCCGGGCGGCGATGCGGCCGCGGTCGATCACGACCGGCATGGCGCGCCGCCAGGTGACGTCACGCTAGGCGGAAGCGACCGTTGCCGTCTTGTGCTGAGTTCTTGCCGCGACGGTGCAAAAAATGCACCGGTCGATCAGGGGCCCGCGGCGGGACGCTTGAGATGGTGCAGGCGCATCGGCTGGCGCAGCCGGTAGCCGCCCTTCACATATTCAGCCAGCGTGAAGAAGCGCTTCATCACCCGCTCCCGCTCTTCGAGGGCCTTATCGCGCAGCGACGGGTCGAGGGCGACGATGTGGTCGATGAAGTCGGCGACGGTGGTGTAGGCTTCGATGCGGTCGTATTCGCTCGTCGCGACCAGAAGAAGCCGTCCTTCCTTGATCGCCGCCGCGATGGCGTCCTGCGCCTCGGCCCGGATCTGCGTCTTGTCCTCGATCGGGCGCATCGAATTGAAGAACGTGCCTTCCGGCAGCGGTTCGACCACGATGATGTCGCTGCCCGGCTCGACGATCCGCGCGGCCTCTGCCAGCGCGGTCGCCATGCCCGCTACCGGGATATGGTGCAGGCTATCGACGAAGAGCGCGGCATTGACGGCCCCGTCGGTGAAGGGCAGGCGTTCCGCGTTGGCCTGGCGCAGGATCGCGGACGGTGCCGTACGGCGCGCCTCGGCGAGGGCTTCGGCATCCGGATCGATGCCTGCGACGCGGGCCCCCGCCTCGGCGAGCCCCGCGAGCAGAGCGCCGCGTCCGCAGCCGATATCGACGATCCGGCGCTGCTCCAGCGGCGCGAGGATCGCCTTGATCACCCTGAGTGTGTCGTCGACGGGACGTTTGATCATCAGCGCAGTCTAACCCTTGGTCAGCGCTCCCGCGCAACCCCTCTGCCGCCTTCTCGTCTCAACCCACCAGCGCGGCGAGCTTGCCAAGATCGACATTCGCGCCGCAGACGAGGACACCGAGCCGCTCGCCCGGTGTCGGCCGGTAGGCCCCGCAGAGCAACGCACCCAACGCGGCCGCGCCGCCGGGCTCGACCGCCAGGCGCAGATCGCGCCAGAGCGTCACCTGCGCCTCGGCGATGGCGCTGTCAGGCACGAGCACGACATGGTCCACCGTGTCCTTGCAGACGGCGTGGACGAGCGGGCCGACATTGCGGGCGCCGAGCGAGTCGGCGGCGATCGAGGCGACATCGACCTGCACCGGCCCGCCCGCCTCGAGTGCGGCCTGGAGCGCGCGCGAACCGGCCGGCTCGACGCCGACGACCTTGACCTTCGAGCCTGCGAACCAGGCGGCGATGCCTGAGATCAGCCCGCCGCCGCCGACAGCGACGAGGACGGTGTCGAGATCGGGCTCCTGCTCCTGCCATTCGCGGCCGAGCGTCCCCTGTCCGGCGATGGTCTCCTTGGCCGCGAAGGGGTGGATCTTGAGGGCGCCGGTCTCGGCCACGAAGCGGTCGCAGGCGGCTTGCGCGTCGTCATACTGCGCGCCGCCGATCACGACCTCGGCGCCGAAGCGACGGATCGCCTCGATCTTCGGGGGAGGAGAGATCTCGGGGACGAAGATCGTCGCCTTGACGCCGCGGGCGCGGGCCGCATAGGCGACCGCCGCGCCATGGTTGCCGCCCGAGGCCGCAGCCACGCCGGCGGCGGGCAGGTCCAGCGAGAGCAGATTGTTGAAGGCGCCGCGCGTCTTGAACGAGCCGGCATGCTGCAGGCATTCGAGCTTCAGCGAGATGTCGGCTTCCGAGCCGAAGGCCCCCGTGCCCAGCCGCATCACGGGGGTGACGCGGGCGTGGCCGACAATGCGCTGCGCGGCCGACTCGATCATCGGGCGCGGGACGGGGTTCTCGGTCATTGTGGTATCCTGTAGCGGCGGGCGATCGGGCCAATAGGTCCAGATCGCGACGGGTATGCCGTGGCTATCGCGTCCCGGCGGCTCGGGGAAGGGGCGTCCGCGCCCGGCGGCGATGTGCGTGGCGACGATCAGGGCTGCGAGCGCATCGAGGGCGTCGTCGGCGCCCGCGCCTCTCGGCGGGCGGGCATGGACGGTCTCCCGCGGGAGACCCTGCGCGATCAGGAGGGCGCGCCGCTCGGCCATGCCGGCCTCGTTGATGCGACCCTTGATCTTCTTGGGATGGGCGAGGGGGCTGCCGCGCATGGTGGCGAAGGCGAGTTCAGGGTGGACCTCGCGGAGGCGCTCGCGCAGCCCCGTCTCGGCCCGCAGAAGCGCGTCGATTTCGCGGATCCGCGGAAACAGGTGGAAGCCCTGCTTCGACACCTTGCGGGGCGGCTGCGAGGTGGCGAGCGCCTGCCTGCAGGCCTCGCCGTAATCGTCGGATTCGACGGCCGCCCGCGACGGGATCGAGAAGACGGAGGACTGGCGCTGGCCGAGCCAGGGGCGCACCAGCTGCTCGGGGCCACGGCCGGAGCCCTCGATCCGGTCGGGCAGGCCGATCGGCATGTCGACCGCGATCAGGGCGGGCGGCGTCGCCAGGAGGTCGCCGAAACGGGCCACGACCCGCAGCGTCGGCGCCGTCCCGGCGGCGAGGTCGAGGCAGGCCGCCACCCAGCCGGCCTTGCAGCCGTCGACACCCGCGATCCAGCCCATCGTCCAGCCTTCCTCATGCGACCTTCGCAGAACTGACGTTGCCGGCGCTTCGCGTCTAGTGTGCGGTGCAGCGACGATTGGCCGGAGGCTGGACCTCCGGAGCCGGGAGACAGCCATGACGACGATCCGCCCCCGCCGCAGCGTGCTCTATATGCCGGGCTCGAACGCCCGCGCCCTCGAGAAGGCCCGCGAGATCGCCGCCGACGCCCTGATCCTGGACCTCGAGGACGCGGTCGCGCCCGAGGCGAAGGCGGCGGCCCGGGATCAGGTCTGCGCGGCGGTCAAGGCCGGCGGCTATGGCCGGCGCGAGCTCGTGATCCGCACCAACGGTGTCGACACGCCCTGGTTCGGCGATGATCTCGCGGCGGCCGTCGCGGCCGATCCCGATGCGATCCTGATCCCGAAGGTCTCGACGGCGGAGACGCTGCAGCAGATCGACGCGACGCTGGACGGGCTGAAGGCACAGCCGGGCCTTCGGGTCTGGGCGATGATCGAGACGCCGCTCGCCATCCTCCAAGCCGAGACCATCGCGCGGGCGGCACGTGATCCCGGCAGTCGCCTCGCCTGCTTCGTGCTGGGAACCAACGACCTCGCCAAGGAGACGCGGGCCCGCTTCGTGCCCGGCCGGGCGCCGATGCTGCCCTGGCTGACCAGCGCGATCCTCGCCGCCCGGGCGCATGGGCTCGACGTTCTCGACGGCGTCTACAACGACCTCAAGAACGAGGACGGGTTCCGGGGCGAATGCGAGCAGGGGCGCGATCTCGGCTTCGACGGCAAGACGCTGATCCACCCGGCGCAGGTCGGCACCGCCAACGCCGTCTTCGCCCCCGATGAAGCCGAACTCGCCCAGGCGAAGGCGATCATCGCGGCCTTCGCGCTGCCGGAAAACCAGGGCAAGGGCGCGATCCAGCTCGGCGGGCGCATGGTCGAGCTGCTGCATGCCGAGATGGCGAAGCGGGTGGTCGCGCTGAGCGAGGCGATCGGGGACTGACGCAGCCGCTCCCTCGCATGAGGGCTGACGTGCTGCCCAACGAGAAAGGGCCGCTGGCGCGGCCCTTTCCCTGATCCGTCTGCCAAGGCAGGCGGCCTCTCCCAGGAGGCTGAGAGGTTCCTGCCTCAGCCGGCCTTCGCCGCCTTGGCGCGCTCCATCGCCTCGACGATGAGCTGCTTGGCCTTGGTGGCGTCGCCCCAGCCGGTCAGCTTGACCCATTTGCCGGGCTCGAGATCCTTGTAGTGCTCGAAGAAGTGCTGGATCTGGTCGAGCGTGATCTTCGGCAGGTCGGTGTAGTTGTGGACGTTCTCGTAGCGCTTGGTCAGCTTGGGGACCGGCACGGCGATGATCTTCTCGTCGCCGCCGCCCTCGTCCTCCATCATCATCACGCCGATCGGGCGCACCGCGATGTAGGAGCCCGGAATCAGCGGGCGGGTGTTGGCGACGAGCACGTCGCAGGGATCGCCATCCTCCGACAGCGTGTGCGGAATGAAGCCGTAATTCCCGGGATAACGCATCGGGGTGTAGAGGAACCGGTCGACGAAGAGCGTGCCGGCCTCCTTGTCCATCTCGTACTTGATCGGCTCGCCGCCGATGGCCACCTCGATGACCACATTGACTTCGTCAGGAGGGTTCTTGCCGATGGAGATGGCGTCGAGGCGCATGGAGTGGAAACCTGTCAGGATGGGAAACGCGGGTCTTATGAGGGTTCGCGCGGCAAACGCCAAGCCCGACCTTGGCCCTAGCCACGGCCGCGGCGATTTGCGCAGGGGGCCCTCCGCTGCTATCGGGCGCGACATGACACGCCATTCGAGCCGCCGCTCGCCGCGCAGGGCGCGCCCATGCTGAGCCGCCTGCGCCCGGACGAGGAGCGCTATGCCAGGCGCATGGCGCGGATCGCCCGCTGGGACCGCCCGATCGAGAGCCGCGGCCAGCGCCTGCGCGCCTGGGCCAACATGCTGCTGGTCGACCACGGCATCTTCCGCCTCGCCTATCTCAACGCGCATCGCGTCACGCCGAAGCTGTGGCGGGCGGCGCAGCCCGCGCCGGGGCAGATCGCCTGGTTTGCGAGCCAGGGCGTGAAGACCATCGTCAATCTGCGCGGCGGGCGTGAGCACGGCTCCTGGCCGCTGCAACGGGAGGCCTGCGAGCGCCACGGCATCGCGCTGGTCGATTTCGTGCTGCGCTCGCGTGGCGCGCCCGATCGCGAGACCATCCTCGGTGCGGGCGAGTTCTTCGCCTCGCTGCAGGAACCGGCGCTCGTCCACTGCAAGTCGGGCGCGGACCGGGCCGGCTTCTTCTCGGCGCTCTATCTCCTGATCCATGAAGGGCGTCCGCTCGACGAGGCGACGCGGCAGCTGTCGCTGCGCTATGGTCATTTCCGTTTCGCCAAGACGGGCATCCTCGACGCCTTCTTCGACGCCTATCGTGTCGAGGGCGAGGCGAAGGGCCTCCCCTTCCTGGACTGGGTCCGCGACGTCTACGACCCGGCGCGGCTGGAGAGCAGCTTCAAGCCCGGGCTGCTGTCGTCCCTGCTGGCGGACCGGCTGATCCGACGCGAATAGGGCTCAGCCCGCCGCTGGACGCGCGCCGGACGCGCTGTCCGGGATGGTCTCCCGCTCCTCGCCGCCGAGCCAGACGAGCAGGACGTGGGCGAGGGCGCGGCCGACCGAAATGAAGCCCACCGCATAGAGCAATTCGCGCGAGAGGTTTCCGAACCAGAGGATCGTCGCGACGATCGCGACCAGCGCGATCGCGTGGGACGCCAGTTGCCAGGCCGTGGTCCGCGAACTCGCGGCGATGTCGTGCAGCGGGTTGAACAGCGCGATGCCGGCATAGAACAGCGTCATCACGGCAATCACCTCGCCCAGGCCGGACCATTTGCTGCCATCGAAGATGCTGTCGAACTGGTGCGCGCCGATGGCGATGGGCAGGAAGACGCCGATGGCCGCCGCAGCGAGGCCGAGCATGGCCCAGCGGATCCAGGACCGGCGCCCCGGCCCCGACTGGGCGCGCAGCCCGTTCATCACCAGCGGGCCGGAGACGGTTCCGTACATTTGCGTCGGCATGTCGAGCAGGCGCATCGCCAGCGCCACTTGCGCGGCGAGCAGCGGATTCTCGGCATAGGGGAGGGCCAGGAGCGGGGCCGTGGTGAAACCGAAGGAGAGCAGCGCCGAGGGCAGGAGGATGCGCGGCGCGTCGCTCCAGCGCGCGAGGCCCCAGGCCAGTCCGCGCAGCGACCAGAGGCGGGGATGCGCCAGCGTCAGGATGCTCCCGCTGCGGCGGGCGAGGATGTAGAGCGCTGCCGCGCAATGTCCCAGCGCGTCGGCGAGGAACAGCGCCAGCGCCTTGGGCCCGAACACGCCGATCAGCACCAGCATCAGCAGCGGCTGGACGATGGCCTGGACCAGATTGCTGTTGCCGATCGCCCGGAAGTCGCCCTCGGCCGTCGCCTCCGCCCAGAGCAGGCGCAGCACGATGCGGGCCGCCAGCGACAGGAAGAAGATCAGCCCGATGGCGGGCGGCAGCCAGCCCAGCTGGACGATCAGGAGCAGGGCGACTGCCGCCAGGCCCAGGAAGACGGCGCCGCTCGCCGATGCGAGCCTGAAGGCGAGGGCGAGTTCATAGCGCGCATTGCTGCGGAAAAAGACCGCCTCGAGCCGCATCAGCGCCGGGATCGAGACGAAGGAGGCGGCTGCGCTGAAGACCGCGAAGGCAGCAAAAATCGATGGCGGGCAGAAGTAGGCGGCAACGAGCAATCCCCAGACGGAGATCAGCCGCGCCTGGACGAAGCGCAGCCCGAGCAGCATCGCCGCGCCGACGCGTTGGCGAATGGCGGGGACCCGCGCGGCGAGGCCCCGGCCCTGGGCGAGCGACCGCGCGGGGCGACGGGGCGGGAAGCTGGCCCGTTCGAGTACGACGTGAGCGACCATGTCCATCCCCAAGGCTGGACCATCGGGCAGGCCGTCATCCCGCATGTTCTGGTCGCGGTCCGGCGAACCGGAGCCGATGTCGACAGTCACGATGGATAGGCCCTGGAGCAGGAAGGCTGCGCCGACATGGTTAACGCGCGGTGAAGATTCGCCATCTCAAACCAAAAAGGGGCCTGCGCCCGGGAGGCGGGCACAGACGCCAGGAATAGGGCCATCGGATGGCGGTCAGACGAATTTCGTCTTCAGCGCCTCGAAGCGGTCGAGCTGGTCGGGCAGCAAGGCGCGCTGGGCGTCCCGCCGGACGAACACCTTGAACATCACCTCGCCGTCGCCGTTGAAGAACTGCACCGAGCAGACGCGGCGGCTGGTGAGCTGGCGGTCGACGACATAGATCGCGGCGCAGTTGGACGCCTTGATGTGCCCGCCGATCGGGCTGTCGCCATGGATGTTGTAATAGCCATGGCCGAAGGAGCCGACCGGCAGCGCGCCCTCGCATTCGAGCACGATGTCGGGGGTGTGGACGAGGAACATCACTGTTCCCCAGGTCGCGAGCTCCTGCCACAGCGCCTCGAAGCGCTCGGGCGCGATCAGGACACGGCCCTCGGCGGGCATCAGCTCGAGCACGGCCCGCGTCGACAGGCCGGTTTCCTTGGCCACCGACTCGACCATGGAATCGGGCTTCTCCGCGAGCATCCGCCGTGCCCGGGCGAGAGGCTCCTCGCCCGCGGGGCCGGTTTCGATCGTCAGACTGTCCGACATGAGAGCGCCTTCACTCGGCCGCCTGGAGCGGGCGGCGGGGGTTGGTCTCGCTGAGGACGGTCTCGAAGCCCTCGAACTCCGGATGGCCCAGGAAGAGCGGCTGCTCGCGCTTCTCGCCGGCGTTGCGGTGGGACTCGCGGAACTGCTCCGACTTGGTCCAGGCGGTGAAGTCCGCCTTCGAGGCCCAGGTCGTGTGCGAGGAGTAGAGCGTGTGGTCGTCGCGCTCCGGGCCCTTGAGCAGGTGGAAGGCCATGAAGCCCTGCATCTCGTCGAGGCGGGTCTTGCGGGTCGCCCAGACGGTTTCGAACGCGGCCTCCTGGCCCTTGGCGACCTTGAAGCGGTTCATGGCGATGAACATCGGGATGGTCCTGTTCTCGGGTTCCGGTACCGCCGGGCCGTTGCATCGGCGCAGCGAAAGGCCTCTGCGGCGCGACATCCTGCACGATGTCGCGCCTCTCGTCGCGCCCTTGACCGCTTCTAGTAAACCTGAATATCAACGTCAACAACGCCGAGTTTAAGTTCAGTTTTGAATAATTAAAAACTGGCAATTACTTGGTCAATTCGATGGCTGTTGGCAACAGCGCCTGTCTTCGGCTTGTGCCGGGCGATCAGGCGCGCTGCCGGTGGGAGACCTCCTCATGCGAATGCGCGATATCCTCTGTCGAGAGCGACGCCGGATGCCCGGCCGGCGCGAACTCGCCGCGGCCCTCGGCCTCACCGCCCTGGTGGCCCTCAGCCCGTTGCTGCCGGGCGGCTTGATCGGGCCCGCTCACGGCCAGGCGCAGCCGCGCATCGTGTCGGTGGGCGGGGTTGTCACCGAGGTGATCTACGCGCTCGGATTGCAGGACCGCATCGTCGGGGTCGATTCGACCAGCCAGTTCCCGCCCGACGCGCTGCGCGACAAGGCCAATGTGGGCTATGTGCGCGCCCTGTCGGCCGAGGGCGTGCTCTCGCTGAAGCCGTCGATGGTGATGCTCGTCGACGGCGCCGGCCCGCCGGGCGCCGTCTCCCTGCTGAACGAATCCGGCGTCGGCATCGTGCGCGTCGCCGACGAGACGAGCGAGGCGGGCGTCAGCGCCAAGATCGAGGCGATCGGCCGGGCGCTGGGAGCGGCCGAGCCGGCCGCGCGGCTCGCGGCCCAGACGAAGGCGCGCTTTGCGGAGCTCGCCACCCTGCGCGGCAGCATCGCCAGGCCGCGGCGCGTTCTCTTCGTGCTGTCGCTGCAGAACGGGCGCGTGATGGTCGGCGGGCGCAACAGCTCCGCCGACGCGATCATCCGCCATGCCGGTGCGGTCAATGTCGCGGATGGCATCGAGGGCTACAAGACGATGACCGACGAGGCGATCATGGCCGGTGCGCCGGACGTCATCCTGATGATGAGCCACAACGTCAATCACGCGACGACGCCCGCTGAGCTTTTCGCGATGCCGGCCTTCGCCGAGACGCCCGCCGCGCGGCAGAAGCGTCTCGTCACCATGGACGGGCTCTATCTCCTGGGCTTCGGCCCGCGCACGCCGATGGCCGCGCGCGACCTGATGGCGGCGATCTATCCGGACGCCGCGGTGCCGCCGCTGAAGACCGCCAGCGCACCATGACGCTCGCCGCGCGCACGACGGCGAACCTGCCCGCCGGCCTTGCGACGCTGATCGCGGGCCGGCGGCGGCTGGCTCTGCTCGCCGGGGGGCGCTGACGCTGGGCTGCGCCCTGCTGGCGCTCGTCGCGATCGGCCAGGGCGCCATCGCCATCCCGCCCGCGCGGGTGGCCGAGATTCTCTGGGCCAGGTTCACCGGCGACGCTGCGCTGCTGGACGGACGCGACGTGCTGGTGGTCATGAACATCCGTGTGCCGCGCGTGCTGCTCGGCCTGCTGGTGGGGGCCGGTCTGGCGGTGTCGGGCGCGCTGATGCAGGGGCTGTTTCGCAATCCGCTGGCCGATCCCGGACTCGTCGGAGTCTCCGCCGGGGCGGGGCTGGCCGCGGCGGCGACGATCGTGCTCGGCGACCGTTTTCTGACGGGGACGCTGATGAAGCTGCCCTTCGCCGTGCTGCCCTTCGGGGCCTTCTGCGGCGGGCTGATCTCGACATTGGCGCTCTATCTCATCGCGACGCGGCAGGGGCGCACCTCGGTCGCGACCATGCTGCTCGCGGGCGTCGCGCTGGGCGCCCTGGCCGGGGCGATGACGGGCCTGCTCGCCTTCATCTCGGACGACCGCCAGCTGCGCGACCTGACCTTCTGGTCGATGGGCAGTCTCGGCGGGGCGAGCTGGACCAAGCTCTCCGCCATCGCGCCGATCATCATCCCGCTGCTGCTCGCCATGCCGCTGCTGGCGCGGGGGCTGAACGGGCTCATGCTGGGCGAGGCGGAGGCCTATCATCTCGGCATCCCTGTCCAGCGGATCAAGGCGCTGGCGATCCTGCTGGTCGCGCTGGCGGTCGGGGCGAGCGTCGCCGCCGCCGGGCTGATCGGCTTCGTCGGGATCGTCGTGCCGCATCTGATCCGACTCGCCATCGGGCCGGATCATCGGCTGCTGCTGCCGCTCTCGGCGCTGGGCGGCGCGATCCTGCTCGTCGGGGCCGACATCGTCGCGCGCCTGGTCGTCGCTCCTGCCGAATTGCCGATCGGCATCGTCACGGCGGCAATCGGCGCGCCGTTCTTCCTGTGGCTGCTGCTGCGCCGCTCGGGGCCGCTCGATGTCTGAGACCCCCGCCCGAGAGACCTTTATCGATGCCCGCAGCCTGAGCTTCCGGGCCGGCGGACGCGACCTCGTGCGCGAGGCCTCGCTGGAACTGGCGCCCGGGACGACGACGATCCTGATCGGGCCCAACGGCGCCGGAAAGTCGACCCTGCTCAAGCTGATGACCGGCGAGGCCAAGCCCTCGGGCGGCGAGATCCGCCTCGACGGCGAAGCGCTCGCGGCCATTCCGGCCTGGCGGCTGGCCTGCCAGCGGGCGGTGATGGCGCAGCATGCGCGGCTGGTTTTCCCCTTCTCCGTCTATGAGGTCGCGAGCCTCGGCGTCGACGGCATCGGCCGGGCGATGACGCGGCTGCGGCGCGACGCGCTGGTCGGCGAGAGCCTCGCGGCCGCAGGCGTGCTGGAGCTCGCCGGGCGGGCCTATCAGACGCTCTCCGGCGGCGAGCAGCAGCGCGTCCAGTTCGCGCGGGTGCTCTGCCAGATCGAGGCCGGGCGCAGTGTCGCCAGCCGGCAGGCGCTGTTCCTCGACGAGCCGATCGCCAGCCTCGACCTCTGCCATCAGCTCGCCTTGCTCGACATGGCCCGCGCCATTGCCGGACTCGGCGTCGCGGTGCTGATCGTGTTGCACGATCTCAACCTTGCAGTGACCTATGCCGATCACCTCGTGGTGATGGACCAGGGGCAGATCATCGCGCAGGGCGCCCCGGCGAAGACGCTCGACGATGCCCTGCTGCGCCAGGTCTTCAAGGTCGACCTCTCGCTCAGCCGGGCTCCGGCTCCCGGCCTGCCCTTCCTGCTGCCGCAGCAGCATCGGTTGACGCCGGCCGCCTGAGGCGGGGCCGATTCAGCGGCGATTCATCCTGAATCCAGCCTTCACCATATCGTTCAACCGCCGATTCAGGGGTGACACCCCAGCTTCCGCCCGGACTGTTCCGGAGGGAGAGAGGCCATGGCCCCAAGGCGCGCTGCGATGGAGATTGTTCTGGCTGCGGGGCTCGCCCTGCCGCTCTGGGCGGCCGCTGCCAGCGAGGGCGCGGCGCGCGAGGTGGTGCAGTCGCCCGACCCGCGCTATCGCCCGGGCACCATCGTGATCCGCACCAGCGAGCGCCGGCTCTATCTGGTGACCGCCCCGGGCGAGGCGATCCGCTACACCGTTGCCGTCGGCAAGGCCGGCAAGCAGTGGCGGGGCGTGAAATATGTCGAGGAAATGCAGGTCGATCCGGCCTGGTCGCCGCCGGCCTCGGTGAGGCGCGACAATCCGCGCCTGCCCGACGTCATTCCCGGCGGCTCGCCGCGCAATCCGATGGGCGCCCGCGTGATCGGGCTGGGCCCGGGTGGCGAGTACGCGATCCACGGCACCAACATGCCGGGCACGGTCGGCACCGCGGCCTCCTATGGCTGCTTCCGCATGCACAACCACGATGTCGCCGATCTCTACGACCGCGTCCGCATGGGCACGCCGGTCGTCGTGCTGCCCTGACGGCGCGCCATCAGGGCGTTTTCAATCGAAGCAGATACCGGTTCGCGGCAAGACGTCGTGTCAAGACGAGAGGCTGAGGAGTTCGAATGATCCAGCGAGATCGATCGCATCTCCTCAACCCCGATGCGCTGAAAACGACGCCTTTGCTGCAAGGGCTCGTCAATCGCAGGGCGCGAGACTGGGCGGAAGTGGCCCAGCGGAGGGTTTGGGCCGAGAGGGCGTCCTCGGCATGAACACAACGGGCAGCCCAGAAACGCCCGCATCGGCCGAGCCTCCGGCACCGGTCGGTGGCGGCTTGACCAACACGTCCGGTGCGCCCGGTGGTGGAGCGGCAAGGATTGGCAAGGTCGTGGTGACGGCTGCGCTGGTCGGATTCGGGCTCTACGCCTGCTCGGACCTCATGTTCGGGCGGATGTTGGGCGCGATCACCGGCACGACGCAGGATCCGCGCTCGGTGGGATGGGTCGGCATCGACAGTATGAAGCCGGTGCGCGCGACCCTGCGCCGGGAAGGCGGCGGAACGCTCGTATTCGAGGCGCCGGGCGCCTACTACATGGCGATCCCACGGGGACGGGCCTATCGCGCTGGCCAGGGCGAACAGGTGATGTTCTCTGTCTGGAGCCACAGTTTCGATCCCACCCGCGGCGTTTTAATGAGGTCCTGGCGCGATTGCACGCAAGGCGCCGTGACGCCCGACTGCGAAGACCGCGCCGAGGCCCAACGGCGCAGAGCGGCTGGCGAACAAGAGATTTCCATTGAGGTGGGCAACTGGCTGGCACCGCAGCAGCATTTGACGTTTCTTCCGCGGTGGCGCGAGCAGGCTGCTGCCGGCCATTGCACGCTGACGACCGACCCCGTCTCGGGCCTATGGGTCTTCGACGTTCCCGAGGCGCTTCGGCCCGAGCCTGGCTCTCCGCCGCAGGCCAACCCTTACCTTTGCGGGCAAGGCTTTGGGCCGCAAGGAATGCTCAACAGCAGGCGTCAGGCCAACAATTCATACAAACCATACTATGCCTCTCCGAGATATTTTATCAAAGAAAATCCTTATGAGTACGTTGTATTCTGCAGGGCGACGCATGATGACGAAGATACTTCAAATAAATGCACGCTGTACTCAGATTACAAAAAAATGAAATTTTCGATTGTGCTAAATTATAAAGAACGCGCCATTTGGGATAAGCAATATAGAAAAGCCATCGAGCTGCTGGATCGCTTCAACATCTCGTCGCAACGCTAGAGCGGCACGCCCGAGGGCAGGGGCTCGCCCGCGAAGAACGCGTCCAGATTGCGCAGCAACAGCGCCTGCTGGGCCGCCTGGGCGCTGTCGGCCATCGCGGCGATGTGCGGCGTGAGCACCGCATTGTCGAGGGCCTTGAGCCGGTCCGGCACGTTGGGCTCCGCCTCGAAGACGTCGAGCCCGGCCCCCGCGATCACGCCCTGCTCCAGCGCGTTGCAGAGCGCTTCCTCGTCGACGGCGATGCCGCGCGAGATGTTGACGAGATGGCCCTGCGGCCCGAGCGCCTGCAGAACCGCCGCATCGACCGCATGGCGGTTCTCCGCGCTGGCGCGCACCGCGACCATCAGCACGTCGGACCATTCCGCCAGCCCGATGAGGCTGTCCTCGTAGCGATAGGGCAGGTCCTCGCGCCGCGTGCGGTTGTGGTAGGCGATCTCCATGCCGAGCGCGGCGGCGACCGTGGCGATGCGGCCACCGATGGCGCCGAGCCCGTAGATGCCGAGCCGGCGGCCGCGCAGCCCGGGCACGACCGGCATCCGCTCGATGGCGTTGCCCTGCCAGCGTCCGGCGCGGATGAAGCGGTCGCCCTTGCCGATCTGGCGGACGCTGGCCAGCATCAGGCCGATCGCGAATTCCGCCACGGCATCGGCATTGGCGTCGGCCGCGTTGCTGAGCAGGATGCCACGCGCCCTGGCATGGGCCTGGTCGATCCCCTCGATGCCGGTGCCGTAGCAGGCGATCAGCCCGAGTTGCGGGAGCGCGTCGATCAGGGCTGCATCGGTGCGCCAGCCGCCGACCGTCAGCAGCACGCGGGCGGCCTGCGCACGCTGCGGCAGGGCCTCCGGTACGGGCCGCTCCATCGGGCCGAGCACGAGGTAGTCCTGCTCCAGCCTCGCGATCAGGGCGGCCGGCATCTTCGGGGCCATCAGGATGGTCGGCTTCATCGTCGTGTCGTCTCCGGTCGATGCTGCATCGCAGCATTCTCCGGGCGCGGGCTCAAGCGCCGCGATCGCGCGGGCGGCATCCGTTTTCCGCATCACGGTGGGCCCTGCCGTTGCGTCAAAAATTCTTCGCGGCGGGCCTGCGGCTATCGCAAGCCGTCTCAAAGCGCGTTAACGTTTGGACGCGCGACAGCAACAACCGGGCGCGGCGCCGCTCGGAGCAAGAGGGGCTAACGATGGATCATCTGGCCGACGTCAAGAAATTCGCCAAGAAGCCGCTCAATGAGGCGGCCTTCGCCGGCATGGCGAAGTCCTATGCGCTCGTGATGAGCAAGCCTGACACGCGCTATGTCGCCTGTTCAGACGCCGCCGAGCTGGAGCGCGTCCGCGAGAATTTCCTGAAGAAGAAGCTCGGCCTGAAGTCCGCCGACCTCGATGCCTCGATCAAGGCGATCTGCGAGCACATGAAGGCCGACAAGACGAAGTCGCGGCTGACCTTCTATTACCTGCTCGCCGAGCATTACGGGAAGCTCGACGCCTTCGTGAAGGCATAAGCTGGACGTCATTCTCGGGCGAAGCGAAGCGCGGACCCGAGAATTGCGATCAGGCGATGCTCGGGGCAAGCCCGAGCCTGACGCCCGCGAGGTCTCTAGCGATAGAGATCCGCCCGCGTCAGCGGCAGGCCCGAGGCGCCCTTGCGGCGCTTCGAGGCCAGCGTCTGGTTGACCAGCGCGCCGCCGCGTTCGAAGGCGAGCGAGCATCCGGCCAGATACAACAGCCACATCCGCGTCCGCTCCGGGCCGATCTCGGCCTCGGCCTGCGCCCGGTTGGCCTCGAGCCGTTCCCACCAGAGCCGCGTGGTGCGCTGGTAGTGCTCGCGCCATCCCTCGACGTCGTGGACCTCGAAGCCGTGGCGCTCGAGGTTGGTGATCGACATGCCCAGATGGTCGAGCTCGCCGCCGGGGAAGATGTAGCGCACCAGCGCGCGGTACTCGGCCGGCATCTTGTTGAAGGCCTTGTCGGTCTTCTTGGCGCGGCGCGAGATGGTGTGGTGCAGATAGAGGCCGCGCGGGCGCAGCAGCCGGTTCACTGCGCGGAAATAGTCCGGGTGGTTGCGGATGCCGACCTGCTCGAACATGCCGATCGACGAGATCTTGTCGAACTGGCCCTCCATCTGGGTGTAGTCGCGCAGATGCAGGGTGACGCGGCCGGTCAGCCCGAGCCGCTCGACCTTCTCCTGGGCGAGCTTGAACTGTTCCTCCGCCAGCGTCACGCCATGGGCCTCGACGCCGTAATGCTGGGCGGCGTGGCAGACCAGCGCGCCCCAGCCGCAGCCGATGTCCAGCAGGCGGTCGCCCGGCTTCAGGCGCAGCTTGCGGCAGATCATGTCGAGCTTGTCGCGCTGGGCGCGGGCGATGTCGCCATGGTCCTCGGTGAAGTAGGCGCAGGTATAGACCATCTCCTCGTCGAGGAAGAGCCGGTAGAAGGCATTCGAGACGTCGTAGTGATAGGCGACGTTCGCCTTGTTGGTCGCCGGCGCGCCGTCGCGGGCGATCTCGTCGCCCTTGCGGTGCTCGACGGCGCTGGGCGCCGCGCCGGGCGCCAGGATGAAGCGGCGGAACACGTCGAAGATCGCCGCCTTCGGGATGGTGCGGGCGAGACGCCCGATCTTGCCCTCGGGCCGCGCCGTCGCGAGATCGAAGATCGAGCCGTTGAGCAGGGCGATGCGGTCGCTGATATGCAGGTTCAGGAGCGTGTCGAGCTTCGGCTTGCGCATCAGGGCGGCGACGGCGCCGGAATCGCGGATGGCGATGGCGAGGCCGTCCTCGGGCCAGCCCGCCGGGACCCGGCTGCCGTCCCAGAGCCGGAAGCCGAGTTTCAGCCCCAGCTTCTCATGGGCCTGCTCAAGAAGATGCCGCAACGCGGCCAGACGCTTCTGCTCGATATCCATGCCGACCCCGCCCCCTGACAGCGCCCTGTTTGGCGGCGGCGAGCCCGATTGGCAACCCGGCGATGCACCCGCCCGTGGCGATCCGGCGCTGTTTTGCCGGGGTGGTGACGTGGCCTGCCCACGGTTGATCCCGATCAATCTTGCGGGGTGTCCAACGCCATGCTGATATATGACGGTTTGATGCAGCGGGCCGCTGGTACCGGGCTGCTGTTTCGATGAAGCTGGCGATCATCCCTCTTATGAGGGGTCGTTGCGGGTTTGTTGGCGCGATCCTTGCCTCGGCCGGGGTCAGGGCCGGAACATGTTTGTGCACGGCAATATATGAGTTGGTCCGTCCCTTTGCCGATATGGACAGGGGGCGGTGATGTCAGGCCGGCGGAGGAGGCGGCCGAAGATGGGGCGTGGCGCATGAGAGCCCACCCATGGCGAAGACCGCGACCTCGTGCCGGAACGAGCCACCAAGGCTGATCGGCACGGCAGGCCAAATGGCCTGCGGAACATCGAAGACCATCACAACAGAGGGAAAGGCCGAAACCATGACCGGATTCAAGACTGTCGCCGCCGCGCTCGCCACCGTGGCGGGCCTTGTGCTCGGCGCGCAGGGCGCGCTGGCGCAGAACAAGATGGAACTCAACATGGCGACGCCCTGGGCGGGCGGGCACTGGCTCGACATCGGCGCGAAGAAATACGCCGAGAACGTCGAGCGCATGACCGAGGGGCGGATCAAGATCAACGTCTTCCCGGCCGGCGCGCTCGGCCCGGCGCTGAAGGTCACGGAGACCGTCCAGAAGGGCGTCGCCGACATGGGCCACAGCTGGCCGGGCTATGACTGGGCGGTCGATCGCACGGGCGCGATCTTCTCCGGCTGGTCGGCGGGGCCCAACCCCGAAGAGATGATGATGTGGCTCTACAACGGCGGCGGCGCCGATCTGTGGAAGCAGTGGCGCAAGGAGAAGTTCGACGTCGTCGCCTTCCCCTGCGGCGTGCTGGAGACCGAGTTCTTCATGCATTCGCACAAGCCGATCCGCACCGTCGCCGACATGAAGGGGCTGAAGCTGCGGACCTCGTCCTCCTGGGCCGAGATTGCGCCGATGCTGGGCGCCTCGACGGTCGTGCTGCCGGGTTCCGAGGTCTTCAGCGCGCTGGAGCGCAAGGTGGTCGACGCCATCGAGTGGGGCGGCCCGGGCAGCAACCTGTCGGAAGGGTTCCACAAGGTCGCCAAGTACATCATCATGCCGGGCCTGCATGCGCCGTCGGGCGCGCATGACTGCATCTTCAACAACGCGACCTGGGCGAAGATCGGCGACAAGGACAAGGCGCTGCTCGAACTCGCCGGCCGCCTGACGGTGCTCGACACCTATCTCGGCTACGCCAAGAGCGACCTCGACGCCTACAAGCAGATCAAGGCCAGCAACATCGAGGTGATCCAGGTCGATCCGAGCCTGACCGCTGCCGTGGTCAAGGCCTCGGGCGAGTGGGCCGACAAGCAGGCGGCCTCGAACGCCTGGTTCAAGAAGGCCTATGACAGCCAGAAGGCCTTCATGGCCAGCGTCAAGCCGCTGAGCGAATTCCGCTTCGCCATCGGCTCGCGCTGATCCCTCGCCCACGGCGGCGGCCTTGATGGTCGCCGCCGCGGGCCTCCCGGTGCGAGGTCGTCATGCCCATCGTTCGCTTCATCAACCTGCTCTCGCTCTGGTCGGGGCGCGTGGGCGCTGTCGTCGTCGTCCCGCTCGTTCTCGCCATGGTGTTCGAGGTCGTCAGCCGCTACGCCTTCGCCGCGCCGACGCAATGGGCCTTCGAGCTCAGCTACATGATGATGGGGACGATCTTCCTGCTCGGCCTGTCCTATGCCGTGCTGACGGACCAGCATGTGAACGTCGATTTCATCCACCAGCTTTTGCCCCGTCGCGCGGTCGCGACGATCGATGCGGTCGGCTACCTGATCATGGCCGGCATGCTGGCCTGGCTGACCAACGCGCTCGTCGGAAACGTCGCCAGCGTCTACCGCACGGGCGAGGGCACGGGGCTTTCGGCCTGGAACCCGCCGATCTGGCCGTATCGCGTCATCTATGTGATCGGCTTTGCGCTCTTCAGCCTGCAATGCTTCGCCAAGGCGATCGAAAACCTGCTGGTCGTCTTCGGCCGTGCGACGGAGAGCCCGGCCCGATGACCGCCCAGACCGTCCTGTGGATGTTCCCGGCCCTGCTGGGGCTGATCTTCCTCGGCTTCCCCGTCGCCCTGTCGATGATGATCGCGGCGCTCGGCTTCGGCCTGATGCGCTTCGGCGGCACGCTCGTGCACCAGTTCGCGCAGCGCATCGACGATCTCTCGACCAATTATGTGCTGGGCGCGATCCCGCTCTTCATCTTCATGGGCTCGATCCTGGAGCGGGCCGGCATCGCGGAACGCCTCTTCGACGCGCTCTACATGTGGACACGGCGCCTGCCCGGCGGGCTCGCCATCGCGGCGCTGCTGATGTGCACGATCTTCGCCGCCGCGAGCGGCGTCGTCGGTGCGACCGAGACGCTGGTCGGCATGCTCGCGATTCCCGCCATGGTGAAGCGCCATTACGACAACAAGCTGATCGCCGGCACGATCTGCGGTGGTGGATCGCTCGGCACGATCATCCCGCCCTCGGTTCCCGTCGTCGTTCTCGCGCCGATCGCGACCCTGCCGATCGGCGACCTGCTGGCCGGCATCCTGATCCCCGGCCTGACGATGTCGGCCCTGTTCATCCTCTACATCGTGATCGCCTGCGGGCTGAAGCCATCCCTGGCGCCGCCGGAGAAGGACCCCGATCCGCGCAGCCTGGGCGAGAAGATCAGGTTCACGCTGGTGGCGCTGGTGCCGCCGGGCTTCCTCATCTTCACGGTGCTGGGCACGCTGTTCACGGGCATGGCGACGCCGACCGAGGCCGCGGCCTGCGGCTCGCTCGGCGTTCTGCTGCTGGCGATCGTCTACCGGCGCATGACCTGGCGCCTGCTCTTCCAGGCCTCGCTGCAGACCGTCGGGCTGACGGCGATGATCCTCGCCATCATCCTGGCGGGCGGCATGTTCTCGGGCGTGTTCTTCGCCTCCGGCGGCATGGCGGCGACCAAGGGCATTCTCGACGCGCTCGGCCTCTCGCCCTGGTCGGTCGTCGCGGCGATCCTGTTCGTCGTCTTCATCCTCGGCTTCATCGTCGACTCGATCTCGATCATCCTGATCGTCGTGCCGATCGCGATCCCGCTGGTGAAGAGCTTCGGGCTCGATCCGCTGTGGTTCTCGGTGGTGATGCTGGTGATGCTGCAGACGGCCTATCTGACCCCGCCGATGGCGCCCTCGATCTTCTACCTGAAGGCGATCGCGCCGCCGACGATGCGGCTGCAGGACATGTACTGGGGCGTGATCCCCTTCATCATCTGCCAGATCGTCGTGCTGCTGCTGCTGCTGTTCTTCCCCGCCCTGGCGACCTGGATGCCGAAGGTCATGTATGGCTAGCAGCCGCGAAGCCCGCGCCCGCAACCCGCAGGCGGGACCTCGGAGGAGGGGGGCAGCGCCCTCCAGAGCATAGCAAGAGCGAGACGAACGATGATCTACGAAGAGCGCGACTATCGCATCAAGGCCGGGAAGCTGGCCGAGTTCGTGAAGCTCTATGGCGAATACGGGTTGCCGCTGCAGAAGGAGCATCTGGGCACCTTCATCGCTTACTTCACCACGGAGATCGGCGAGCTCAACCATGTCGTGGCGCTGTGGAGCTACAACAGCCTCGACGAGCGCGCCGCCAAGCGCAAGACGATGCTGGCCGATCCGCGCTGGCAGGATTATCTCAAGCGCGTCGACGGGCTGATCGACATCCAGGATACGCGCATCCTGACGCCCGTCGCCTATTCGCCCCTGCAATGAGCGCCGCGATTCCGACCGGCACGCCCGGCGCCTTTTCCGTGACGACCCCGGACGGGGCGGTGCTGCACGCCTTTTCCGAGGGCGCGGGGCCGGCCTTGCTGCTCGTCAGCGGACTCGGCGGCACGGCGGGCTTCTGGAAGGGCAACACGGCGACGCTCGCGCGCTCCTCCCGCGTCATCCGCTTCGACCAGCGCGGCATCGGCGCCAGCAGCCGCGGCAGCGCGCCCTGCACGATCGACCAGCTCGCGCGCGACTGCCTGAGCGTGCTCGACGCGGCCGGCGTCGAGCGGGCCGTGCTGCTCGGCCATTCCACCGGCGGCTGCATCGGCCAGGCGCTCGCGCGGATCGCGCCGGAGCGGCTGGACGGGTTGATCCTCAGCGCCACCTGGCTGAAGCCGAGCCACTACATGAGTGCGCTGTTTGGAGCGCGGCGGGCCATTCTCGCCGAGAACCCGCAGGCCTATGCGGCCACCGCCGTACTGATCTCCTATCCGCCGGCCTGGCTGGAGGCGCATTGGAGCATCTATGAGGCGGCCATCGCGGCCGCGCCCGTCTCGGCGGACGCGCGCCAGGTCGTGCGCGAGCGCATCGACGCGCTGCTCTCCTTCGACGGCTCCGCCGACATCGCCGCGCTGACCCTGCCGACGCTGGTTCTGGGCGCGCGCGACGACATGATCGTGCCCGCCTTCCTGCAGGAGGATCTGGCCGCGGCCCTGCCCGGCGCCCGCAAGATCCTGCTCGACTCGGGCGGGCATTTCTTTCCGGTCTCGCGGCCCGACGCCTTTACCGCCCAGGTCGCGGAGTGGATCGGAGAGCTGGGATGAGCGCGCGCCGCGTCGTCCTGATCGGCTATGGCGCCATCGCCGCCGACATCGCCGCCGTGCTGCTCGCGGCGCGTGATCCCGGCTATGCGCTGGCCGTGCTGCTGCGGCCGGGTTCGTCGTCGGCCGGGCGGGTTCCGGAGGACGTCCCGATCCTGAGCGGCCCCGACGCGGTCGCGGCCTTCGCCCCCGATCTGGTGATCGAGGCCGCCGGCCATGGCGCGGTGCGCGAGAGCGTTCCGGGCTGCCTGGCGCTCGGCCTGCCGGTGCTGATCTCGTCGATCGGCGCGCTGCATGACGAAGCCCTCTACGCCGATCTCGTCGCGACGGCGCGCCGGGGCGGCGGGCGGCTCCTGCTGGCGTCGGGCGCGCTCGGCGGGCTCGACTATGTCCGGGCCGTGCGCCACGCCAGCCAACTCGACCTGCGCTATGAATCGCGCAAGCCGCCGGCCGCCTGGAGCAGCGAACTGCGTGCGCTCGGCCATGACCCGGCCGCACTGTCCCGGCCCGTGACGCTGTTTTCGGGCACGGCGCGCGAGGCGGCGGCGCGTTACCCGCAGAACCTCAACGTCGCGGCGGCGCTGGCGCTGGCGGGGCCGGGTTTCGAGGCGACCGGCGTCGACGTCGTCTGCGATCCCGCCGCCACCGGAAACACGCATCTGGTCAGGGTGAGCAGCGAGTTCGGGACCATGTCGCTCGAGATCGCGAACCAGCCGTCTCCGACCAATCCGAAATCGTCCTGGATCGTCGCGCAGGCCATTCTGGCGGCGGTCGATCAGCATTTTTCTCCCGTGGTGATGATGTGAGCGCAGAGCGCCGGGATCGTCACGGGGTCCTCGAAGGGAGGCCAAGGCCATGAAGCTCGACGGCAAGATCGCGATCATCACCGGGGGCGGCTCCGGCATCGGCCATGAGGCCTGCAAGCTGTTCGCCCGCGAAGGCGCGCGTGTGATCGTCGCCGACCGCGATGGGGCGGCGGCGCAGCGCGTCGCGGCTGAGATCGTGGGGCAGGGCGGCCAGGCGAGCGCCCACACCGTCGATGTCAGCCGGGAGGCCGAGGTGGCCGCGATGATCGCGAAGGTCGTCGCCGATCACGGCCGGCTCGACATCCTCGTCAACAATGCCGGCTACGGCATCGCCGGCACCGTGGTGTCGACCTCGGAGGCCGACTGGAACGCGCTGATGGCGGTGAACGTCAACGGCGTCTTCCTCGGCTGCAAGCATGCCATTCCCGTGATGGAGAAGCAGGGCGGCGGCGCGATCGTGAACACGGCCTCGGCCGCGGCGAATATCGGCATCCACGACCGCGCCGCCTATGTCGCCTCCAAGGGGGCGGTGGCGGCGCTGACGCGGGCGATGGCGATCGACCATGTCGCGGCCGGCATCCGCATCAACGCGGTCGCGCCGGGCACGATCGAATCGCCCTATTTCACCAAGATCCTGAGCGGCCCCGACGGCGCGGTGCTGCGTCGCGGCCTCGAGGAACGCCAGGCGATGGAGCGCCTCGGCCAGCCGATCGAGATCGCGCAGGCCATGCTCTGGCTCGCCAGCAATGATGCCTCCTTCTGCACCGGCTCCGTCATGGTCGTCGATGGCGGCTGGACCGCGCAGGGCGACCGCAAACCCAAAATCGAACGCTGACCCAAGACGCAAGGCTGACAAATGTATGGATTGAACGGCCGCAAGGCGATCGTCACCGGGGGAGCGCACGGCATCGGCCGGGCGATCGCGGCGCGGCTCGTGGCGGAAGGCTGCGAGGTCGGCCTCTTCGACCTCGATCGCGCGGCGGCGCAGGCCACGGCCGACGCGCTCTGCGCCGAGGGCGGCCGGGTCGTGGTCGCGGCGGGGGACGTCTCGTCGCGGGAGGATGTCGCAGCCGGCATCGGCGCGCTGAAGGCGGCGCTCGGCCCCATCGACATCCTCGTCAACAATGCCGGCATCTGCAAGGTCGGCAAGCTGCTCGAGACCAGCGAAGCGGAGTGGAAGGCGACCTTCGGCATCAATGTCGACGGGCTGTTCCACGTCACCCGCCAGATCGCGCCGGGCATGGTCGAGCGCCGCAGCGGCACGATCGTCAACATCGCCTCCTGGATGGGCAAGTCCGGCGTGGCGGCCTATGGCGCCTATTGCGCCTCGAAATTCGCGGTGGTGTCGCTGACGCAGTCGCTGGCGCTCGAGATCGGCGAGTACGGCATCCGGGTGAACGCGATCGCTCCCGGTCTGATCGTCGAGACCAGGATGCGCGATGAATCCGAGATCCAGCGTGCGGCCGAGGGGCTGCCGACGGCCAAGGACCGGGCCAAGACGATTCCGCTGCGCCGCGCCGGCCTGCCTTCCGACATCGCCGAGACGGTGGCCTTCCTGGCCTCGGACGAGGCAGACTACATCACCGGCGAAACGATCAGCGTCACCGGCGGCATCTGGAACGACTGACCCGCCGACAACAGGAGACGGACATGCCTCGCTTCAAGGACTTCCGGCCCGCCGGCGTGATCCCGGCGACGCTGCTCGCACTCCATGACGACATGAGCATCGACGAGCGCCAGACGCGCCGCCATCTGCGCGACTGCGCGCTGGTCGACGGGGTCAGCGCGGTCACCGTCAACGGCCATGCCTCCGAGGTCCATGCCTGCTCCTTCGACGAGCAGCAGCAGATCCTGGCGGCCTCCCTGGCCGAAGTCGGCGACCGGGTGCCGCTGATCAACGGCATCTATGCCGACGGCTCGATCGAGGCGGCGCGGCTGGCGGCGATGGCGGCGCGCGAGGGCGCCTCGGCGCTGCTGGTCTTCCCGCCCAACAGCATGGCGATGGGCGGGCAGCTACGGCCGGAAATGGCGATCGCGCATTACCGGCGCATCGCCGACTCCACGGATCTGCCGATCATCGCCTTCCAGTATCCGATGGGCGGCGGGCTGGGTTATCCGTTCGAGACGCTGCTGGCCCTGTTCGAGGCGGTGCCGACGATCGCGGCGATCAAGGACTGGTCGAACGATCCGATGCTGCACGAGAAGCATATCCGGACCTTCCAGGCTCTCGCCCGTCCGGTGAACGTGCTCACCACCCATTCCTCCTGGCTGATGGCCTCGCTGACGCTGGGCTGCAACGGGCTGCTCTCGGGCTCGGGCAGCGTCATCGCCGATCTGCAGGTGGCGCTCTGGCGGGCGGTCCAGGCGGGCGAGCTGAAGGCGGCGCAGGCGGTCAACGACCGCATCGTGCCGCTGTCGCAGGCCTTCTACGCGCCGCCCTTCCTCGACATGCACAACCGCATGAAGGAGGCACTCGTGCTGCTCGGCCGGCTCGACAGGGCGGTGGTGCGGCCGCCGCTGATGAAGCTGCCGGAGGCCGAGATCGCGCGCCTCAAGCAGGCGCTCGATCAGGCCGGCATCACCCGCGAGGGCGCCCTGCCACTGGCGGCCTGACAAGGGCCCGCTGGCGGCGCCCCCTGTCAGGGAGCGCCGCAGCGTCTCACTTCGAGCCGGCGCTGACGAAGTTGCGCAGCTCCGGCGTCTGCGGGTTGGCGAAGAGCTCCTGCGAGGGGCCGCTCTCCCAGATCTTGCCCTGGTGCATGAATACGGTCGTGCTCGCGACATTGCGGGCGAAGCTCATCTCGTGGGTCACGAGCAGCATCGTCATGCCGTCCTTCGCCAGCTTCTCCATGACCAGCAGCACCTCGCCGGTCAGCTCGGGGTCGAGCGCCGAGGTCACCTCGTCGAAGAGCATGACCTTGGGCCGCATCGCCAGCGAGCGGGCAATCGCGACGCGCTGCTGCTGGCCGCCGGAGAGGTTGTCGGGGTAGCTGTCGAACTTCTCGGAGAGGCCGACCTGCGCCAGCACCTCGCGGGCGAGCGTCTCGGCCTTGTCCTGCGGCACGTTCTGGGTGATGCGCGGCGAGAGCATGATGTTCTGCCCGACCGTCAGATGCGGGAAGAGGTTGTAGCTCTGGAAGACGATGCCGACGTCCTTGCGCAGCTCGCGCAGCTTCTTCGGATCCTGGTCGACGACATGGCCGGCCACCTCGATGCGGCCGGCATTGATCGCCTCGAGCCCGTTGATGCAGCGCAGCAGCGTGCTCTTGCCGGAGCCCGAGCGGCCGATGAGCGCGACGACCTGGCCGCTCTCGACGTTGAGAGAGACGCCCTTCAGGACCTCGAGGTCGCCGAAGCGCTTGTAGACGTCGTCAATGAGAACGGCTGGCATTCATCACCTTTTCGAGATGGCGGCTGAGCCGGGACAGCGGGAAACAGATCGCGAAATAGATCACCGCCACCAGCGAGAAGACCTGGAACGCCTGGAAGGTCGCGTTGTTGACGAGCTGCCCTGCGCGGGAGAGCTCGACGAAGCCGACGACCGAGACGATCGAGGTGTTCTTGACCAATTGAACGAGGAACCCGACCGTCGGCGGCAGCGAGATGCGCACCGCCTGCGGCAGGATGACATAGCGATAGGTCTGCGCCGGCGAATGGGCGAGCGAGGCCGAGGCCTCCCATTGCTGGAACGGCACGGACTGGATCGAGCCGCGCCAGATCTCGGCGAGATAGGCCGAGACGTAGACGGCGAGCGAGGCCGAGGCTGCCAGGAAGGGCGGCAGCTCGAGGCCGATGATCGAGAGCCCGTAATAGCTCATGAACAGGACCATGAGCACGGGGATGGACTGGATCACCAAGATGTAGACGGAGGCGAAGTTGCGGATCAGCGCGACCCGCGACAGGCGCATGATCGCCAGCGCCCCACCCATGACGCCGCCGATGGCGAAGGCGATCACGGTGAGCAGCAGGGTCCAGCCCGCCGCCCGGAAGATGAACATGGCCTCTGGCCAACCGAAGGTCTGCATCAGGCCGCCTCCGCCTTGGCATCGAGCCGGGCGAGGCCCGAAACCTGCGGGAAGAGCCGGCGGCCGAGCCAGAGCAGGAAGACCTTCAGCGAGAGCGCCATCACCAGATAGACGCCGGTGACGATGATGTAGGTCTCGAAGCTGCGGAAGGTGCGCTGCTCGACGAGCGCGGCGGCGCCCGAGAGCTCCTGCACCGAGATGAAGGAGCAGATGCTGGAAGCCAGCATCATCAGCACGAACTGGCTCGACAGCGCCGGCCAGACCCGCGCGAAGGCCGGCTGCAGCATGACGTACTGGAAGACCTGGCGGCGCGAGAGGGCCAGCGAGAGCCCCGCCTCGAGCTGGGACTTGTGGATCGAATCGATGCCCGCCCGGATGATCTCGGTCGAATAGGCGCCGAGATTCAGCGTCATCGTCAGCAGCGCCGCCTCGACGCCCGACATGCGGATGCCGAGCAGGGGCAGGCCGAAGAAGATCATGAAGAGCTGGATCAGGAAGGGCGTGTTGCGCATCAGCTCGACATAGGCGTCGACGACGATGCCGGCCCAGCGGCCCGCCAGCGTGCGCAGTGCCACCAGCAGCACCGCGAGCGTGCAGCCGAGCACGATCGCCGCGGCCGAGAGCCAGAGCGTCAGCACGATTCCGCTGATGATCAGGTCGGATTCGGCAAGGACAGGGTCGAACTGCAAGGAGGTCTCCTCCCCCATTCAGGGGCTGCGCCGGGCACGGGGCGCGCCGAACTGCGGCGCGACCCGCGGGTCATGAAAAGGCCGGCACGGAGCGATCCGCGCCGGCCCGGTGCAGGGATCAGAAGGTGGGCAGAGCCGGCAGCGGGCCGCCGACCCACTTCTCGGAGATCGCGTTCAGCTCGCCGTTCTGCTTGATGAAGTAGATCACGTTGTTGAGCCACTGCTTCAGCTCGTAGGCGTCCTTGCGGACGGTCATCGAGTTCGGCTGCATGCCGAAGAAGAACTTGACCTCGGTCTCGGTCTCGCCGCGGGCCTTGATGGCAGCATTGGCCTGGGCGTCGGGGCCGGCGATGGCGTCGACCTGGCCGGAGAACAGCGCCTGCATCGTGGTCGAGTCGTCCTCGAAGCGCAGGATGGTGAGGTTGAGTTCCTTCTCGCGGTTGACGAACTCGCGCTCGACGCTGGAGCCGCGGTTGACGCCGACCTTGCGGCCCTTCAGGTCCGCCCAGGTTTTGATCGGCGTGCCCTTCTTGGCGTAGATGCCCATCTGGAAGGCGCTGTAGGGGATGGTGAACATCACCGCCTTGGCGCGCTCGGGCGTCGGGGCCAGCGTCGCGACCAGGAAGTCGACCTTGTTGGCCTCGAGCGCCGGGATGCGCGACGGCGGGGTCAGCTGCACCACCTCCATCGGCAGGCCGAGATATTTCGCGACGAGGGCAGCGACGTCGGCGTCATAGCCGATGGCGTTGCCGGTCGAGTCGACGGAGCCGTAGGGCGGGGCGCCGATCAGCACGCCGATGCGGACCTTGCCGCGCTTGGTGATGTCGGCCAGCGTCTGGGCCGAGGCCTGTCCGGCGGCGAGCAGGCCGGCGCCGAGCGCGAGCAGCGTGCCGGCGATCTTGAGATGCTTCATCAGATTCATGGTGCCGTTTCCTCGTTGGGCTTTGGGATCAGATGTTGTTGCTCCGGCTTCGTGCGGCCGGTTTGCTCGGCGGTCTGGGTCGCTGACGCCGCGACGGAGGGCTGGCCGGCAGGCCTGCATCCCCTTCCTGGCTTCAGGCGCGCCCTTCCCGCACCACGTTGGTGAGCGCGGCGCCGGATAGGCACCGCTTGATGTTGTCCGCCATGGTTCGCTGCCGGCGGCTGATGGTGCCGCTGGTCCAGCCCGACATGTGCGGTGTCATTAAAACGTTTGAAAGCTCATGGAAAGGCAGTTTGGATGGCAAAATATTAGGCTCCCCGGCATTTGGGTAGCGATACCATGTGTCGATGACGGCTCCGCCGATACGGCGATCGCGCAGGGCCTCGAACAGCGCGGCCTCGTCGATGGTCGGTCCGCGGCCGACATTGAGGATCACGGCGCCGGGCTTCATCGCCGCCAGAGCCGCCTTGCCGACGAGGCCGGTGGTGTCGGCCGTCAGCGGCACGGAGACGACGAGCGCATCGACAGAGCCGCAGAAGGCCTCCAGTTCGTCGAGGCCGAAGGCGCGGTCGACGAGGGCCGACGTCGCGACCGGGCTGCGGTTGGCGACATGGACCGTCATCTCGAAGGCCTTGGCGCGCCGGGCGATCGCCTTGCCGATATGGCCGAAGCCGAGCAGGCCGATGGTCTGGCCCGCGATCTCGCCATGGACGCGCTCGGGCGAGCCGGCCCAGTAAGCCCAGTCGCCGCAACGCAGCCTGGCATCGGCATCGGTGAGCGGAATGGCGCGGGCCAGCAGCGCGCTCATCACATATTCCGAGATCGCCTGCTCGTGGCCGAAGCAGTTGCAGAGATGAGCCTGCGCCGGCAGCCGCGCGAGATCGACGGCATCATAGCCGGCGCCGGGGACATGAAACAGCTTCAGCCCGGCCGGCATGGGCAGGCCGGCATCGAACTTCACCCCGATGATCGCCTGTGCCGCGGCATAGGCCTCGCGGTCCGCCGGGCTCGCCAGGACATCGGGTAGGATGCGGATCTCGGCGTCGGGGCCGACGAGCTCTTCGAAGCCCTGGCTGAAGGAGGCGGCGTTCTCGCCGTGGAAGATGATGCGCATGGTCGGCTGGTCCGGTTCGAGCGGTTGAAATCCGTCAGGGGGCGAGAAGGGGTTCGACGCTGCAGTCGAGCAGCGAGGGATCGAGCCGCGCCTCCATCTCGTCGAACATGGTCTCGACGAAGGCGATGAGGGCGTCGGAGGCCGCGACCGCGCGCTCGACATGGCGGGTCGCGATCGCGTTCAGCACGGCGAGATGGTGGTCGATCGAGCCCGCGAGGCCCGGTGGCTCGGCCATATGGGTGTGATGGATGAAGCCGATGCGGCGGAAGAGCGTATGCAGCGGCCGCAGCGTGTGTTCGAGGAAGGGTTCGCCCGCTGCGGCCAGCACCATCTGGTCGATGCGCCGGTCGAGCGTGTTGAACTCGGCCAGGGTCAGCCCGTCGCGGCGCTCGCGCAGCAGGCGCTCCATGTGCAGCATCTGGTTGCGGTGGGAGGGGCCGGCCCGCTCGGCGGCGAGCCTGATGACGAAGCGCTCGATGTCGCGGCGCAGATGCAGCAGCACCCGCTCGCGCGCCAGGTCGATCGGCGCGATCTGCAGGCCATGGCGCGGGCGGATCACGATCAGCGTGTCGGCGGCCAGGCGGTTGACGGCGTGGTGGACCGGCGTCCTGCCGAAGCCGGTCATGTCCTGCAGATCCTGCATGGCGAGGAAGCGGCCGGGCGCCAGTTCGCACCGGACCAGCATCTCCTCGATGCGCTGATAGGCGAGTTCGAACAGGTTGACGCGGTTGCGCCGCGCGGGGGGCGCATCGTCCGCGCTCACCAGGGTCGGCCGGCCTGCGCGTTGCGCCATCTGCGTTCCTCCAACGAAGCTCGTTGACCTGGCTCCGATCGGCGGCAGACTAAACATATTGTGATATTTTACAAGCGGCCGTATGGTCGCGCTGTGCCATCGTGGCCGTCTCGTCGAGCGGCTGCGGCGGGCCGGCACTCATCAACGACGTTCAGCGGCTCGTGCCGTGGAAGAGCGTCCGCCGCCAGGGAGGCAGGCTTTGAAGATCACCGCCATCGAGACGCTGCGGACGGAGGAGTTCGCGAATGTGCTGTGGGTCCGGGTCCATACGGATGCCGGCATCATCGGGTTGGGCGAGACCTTCTATGGCGCGGGGGCAGTCGAGTCCCACCTCCATGACACGCTCGCGATGCGGCTGCTCGGCAAGAACCCGCTCCACATCGAGGCGCTGCATCGCGAGATGACCAACCTGCCGATGGCGCAGGCCTCGACCGGGGTGGAATCGCGGGCGACGTCGGCCGTCGACATCGCGCTCTGGGACGTGTTCGGCAAGGTCTGCGGCCAGCCGGTGCACCAGATGCTCGGCGGCCTGTGCCGCGACAAGCAGCGGATCTACAACACCTGCGCCGGCTACAATTATGTCCGCACGCATAACATCAAGCCGGTCTCGACCTGGAATCTCGGCGAGACCGAAGGCCCCTATGAGGATCTCGACGGCTTCATGAACCGGGCCGACGCCGTGGCCGAGAGCCTGCTCGAGAGCGGCATCACGGCGATGAAGATCTGGCCGTTCGATCCGGCGGGGATCGAGAACCAGGGGATGTCCATCACGCCCGAGCAGATGCGCCGGGCCTGCGAGCCCTTCGAGAAGATCCGCAAGGCGGTGGGCGACAAGATCGAGATCATGGTCGAGATGCACTCGCTCTGGAACCTGCCCACCGCGATCAAGATCGCTAGGGTGCTCGAGCAGTACAGCCCGACCTGGTATGAGGACCCGATCCGGATGAACTCGCCGCAGGCGCTGGCCGAGTTCGCCCGCTCGACCACCGTCTCGGTCTGCGCCAGCGAGACGCTGGGCTCGCGCTTTCCCTACAAGGACATGCTCGACCGCGACGCGATGCACATCGTGATGGCGGACCTGTGCTGGACCGGCGGGCTCACCGAGGGCCGCAAGATCGCGGCGCTGGCCGACACCTATCACCGCCCCTTCGCGCCGCATGACTGCATCGGCCCGGTCGGCTTCATCGCCGCGATCCACGCCTCCTTCAGCCAGCCCAACACGCTGATCCAGGAATCGGTGCGCGCCTTCTACACCGGCTGGTACAAGGAGCTGGTCACGACGATGCCGACGATCGAGAACGGCTATGTCCTGCCGATGGAAGGGCCGGGGCTGGGCGTCGAGCTGCTGCCGGCCGTCTTCGCGCGCACGGACCTGACCGTCCGCCGCTCCAGCCTGTGAGGATCAGATGACCAATCCCCTCTTCGATCTCTCGGGCAAGACCGCCCTCGTCACCGGCTCCTCGCGCGGGCTCGGCCGCGCCATGGCGGAAGGGCTGGCGGTTGCCGGCGCGCGCATCCTGATCAACGGCACCGATCCGCTGCGGGTGGCCGAGGCCGTGTCGCAGTTCCACGCCGCCGGACACAAGGCCGAGCCGGCGGCCTTCGACGTCACCGACGAGGCGGCCATCCTGCGCGCCTTCGCGGCCTTTGACGCGGCTGGCATCGCGGTCGACATCCTCGTCAACAATGCCGGCATCCAGTTCCGCAAGCCGATGGTCGAACTCGCCACGGCCGACTGGCAGCGCGTGATCGACACCAACCTGACCTCGGCCTTCATGATCGGCCGCGAGGCGGCCAAGCGGATGATCGCGCGCGGCCATGGCAAGGTCATCAATATCGGCTCGCTGACCAGCGAACTCGCGCGGGCGACGGTGGCGCCCTACACGGTCGCCAAGGGCGGCATCAAGATGCTGACGCGGGCGATGGCGGCGGAATGGGCCGAAGCCGGCATCCAGGCCAATGCGATCGGGCCGGGCTACATGATCACCGACATGAACCAGGCGCTGATCGACAACCCGAGCTTCGACGCCTGGGTCAAGGGCCGCACGCCGGCGCGCCGCTGGGGCAAGCCCGACGAGCTGATCGGCACGGCGGTGTTCCTGGCGTCGTCGGCTTCAGACTACGTCAACGGCCAGATCATCTATGTCGACGGGGGTATGTCGTCGGTGTTGTGAGGGGCGACGCAAAGGGCAGTGGGTGGGCTGTGTGAACCACGCCGGGTCTCCCGGAGGTTCCAACGCCCGGGTGTCCGTGTTGGTCGAGCACGGGTCGCAGTCAATCGACGTCCGCCGCGTCAAACGGCGGCAGCAGGGGGCAGCCGTCGTCGATGAGGAGCTGCCGCTGTGCGTGCAGGACTACGCCAAGTGCGCGATTGGCGTCCGTGACGCCTTCCAGCGGGACATAGCAGTCGCTGCGGAGCGACCAGTCGGGCTCGAAGACGGGCGGCTCGGTGTAGTGGGCCTCCAATTCATGTCTGCGCTCGATCAGGACAGTACTGATTTCATGATCGATGTGCCCATTCATGGGGAGCAGAGCCGGGATCAGCGTGCGGCAGGCGGCGGGCGTGATCAGATAGGCGAACGTCCCGTTGAAGAAGTAGATCCGCGCCAGTTCCGAGCCCTGGGGCCTCTCGGCCATGCCATTCATGATGGCGCGGCCGAGAAAAACGAGACCGGCCTTGGGCGGGATGGCGCCGAGGACGTTGCGGAATCGGTTCGCATCGAAACTCGCGGCTGGATTGGCATCGTCTTCGAAGACCAGCAGCCGCGGCAACTTGTTGGCGATCATCCACTGCCAGGTGGCGATATGCGAGAGGAAACAGCCGATCGCGGGCCGCGTGAGTGTGAAATGGCTCTGTGGGGCCGCTTCGATCTGTGCGGCCGGTTGGGCCAACAGGGGTTCAATGGCCTCCAACGACAGCCGGGCGCCCTCGACCGCTGGCACCTTGATCAGTTTGTTCAGTCCGATCGCGGCCATGCGCTTCGAGATGGCGTTCCACTTGTCCGTCCGATGCGGAAGATTGATCACAGCGACGGCCAGGTCGACGCCAACAGCCTGAGCACTGTCCCCATCGAACGCGATGTCCGGTTTGGGAACGAGCTGCAGCAGAGAGTCCATGTCTTGTTCGGTGCGAATTGGACCACAGTCCTCTTTTGATCGTCGTCATCGGACATGTCAGCGCGGAGACGTCCGCCTGTCACTGGAAAAAGAACGACATGTACTCACCTTTCTGGATCACTTCGAATTTGCGGCCCGCGATGGCTGTGAACAGGGTCCGGCTTGTGCCCTGCCCCGGGAACAGCCAGTCATGCGTCTCCGCAATGAGCAGATCGGTTCGATCGAGCCAGCCCGTGTGCGAGCGGAACAAGGTGTCTTCGCCACCCTCGATGTCGACCTTGACGATGAGATTGCGCGTGGCGCCATACCGCCGCATGAGGCCGTCGATGGTGACGGCGGCGATTGCGCCTTGCGCGCCGGCCTGGGCCTCCCGCACCCGATAGGCGAATTTTTCGGCATGGGGGTCCACCAACGCGAGGCCGGTTTCCCGGTCGTGCACTGCGGCTTCGACGATCTCGATCAGGGGATTGTGCTGCGTGTTCTTGCGCGCAAGCTGCGCGTTGTCTCGCGCGGGCTCGATGCCGACGATCCGCGCTGCCGGCAAATGCAATGCGAAATAGAGTGTGCTGAGCCCGATATTGGCGCCGCAATCGATGACGAGCGGGGTCTCGCCGGCGGCGATCAGCCGGTCATAGGCCGCGCGGATCCAGGCGAATTGCGGGGCGGTGCTGATGTTGAATTCTTCCGTGAGGAAGATCTGCTCGAAGACCGCGTAGTCGCTGGTGCCGTCGCGGATCCAAACCGGGCCGATGCGATCAACGTCAATGTGCCGTAGGGCCGGGGCGATCTCGGTCATGGGCTTACTCCTCACGTTGGGAGGCGCCGGAACGCCACTGGCAGAATGCCGGAGTTGAACACCCTGCGAGTCGGCGCCGAAGATCGACCCTATGAACTCTGCCCGCACGTCCTTGATTTGAATGCTCTAGACGGCATTCGAGGTGGAGTCACACTGCGGTGCTTCGAGATATCCGCCAGACCGCACGACCCCTAAACGCAAAAAGCGCCGGATGATCCGACGCTCACGAGCCTTGCTAATCTTTTCATGTCCTGGAGCGGGAGAAGGGATTCGAACCCTCGACCCCAACCTTGGCAAGGTTGTGCTCTACCCCTGAGCTACTCCCGCATCAGGACATCGGCGCGGCGTTTCCGCCGCGGAGGCCGGCTTATTGCCCCAAAGCGGCGCGCAGTGCAAGCGCCTTGTTGCGGCAATTTCATCTTTTCCCGGAAGCGCCGCGGAACGCGCCGATCCGGCCGCGCGCGGGCGCTTGTGGCGGCGTTTGCGGCGGGTTACGCAGCGCTCCAACGCTCTTTCGAGGCCGGGCCCGCCTTCCCATGTCGCAGAATATCGCCGCCGCACCGCTGACGCCCGAGCAACTCTGTGCGCATCTGACTGCGCGCGGGATCGCCTATGTGCGCGTCGATCACGAGGCGGTCTTCACCGTCGCCGAATCCCAGGCGCTGCGCGGCACGCTGCCGGGGCTACATTCCAAGAACCTGTTCGTGAAGGACAAGAAGGGCCGGCTCTTTCTGGTCTCGGCGCGCGAGAATGCGCGCATCGACCTCAAGCGCCTGCATGAGACGCTCGGCGCGAGCGGGCGGCTCTCCTTCTGCTCGGCCGAGGCGCTGATGGAGAAGCTCGGCGTCACGCCGGGCTCGGTGACCGCACTGGCGGTGATCAACGACCGGCAGGGCGCGGTCACGATGGTGCTCGACCGCAACCTCGCCACGGGCGAGCCGGTGAACTTCCACCCGCTGATCAACACCGCGACGCTCCGGCTCGAACTGGACGATCTGCTGGTCTTCCTGCGCGAGACCGGCCACGATCCGATGATCGTCGATTTGCCGGTTCCCGAAGATGGACAGAACGCCTGATCCTCCCCATCTATGGGCCGGCTGCGGGCGCGGCCGGACCACCCCGTTTCCGATATGCAGGCGATGAAGGACGACCCATGCTGGTCAATGGCGACACGGCCGAACAACCCGGCCTGATCAAGGACACGAGCACCCAGGGCTTCCGGCAGGATGTCATCGCGGAGTCGATGAAGCAGCCGGTGCTCGTCGACTTCTGGGCGCCCTGGTGCGGCCCCTGCAAGCAGCTGACCCCGGTGATCGAGAAGGTCGTCAAGGCGGCGCGCGGCAAGGTACGCCTCGTCAAGATGAACATCGACGAGTTCCCGGAGATTCCGGGCCAGCTCGGGATCCAGTCGATTCCGGCCGTCATCGCCTTCAAGCAGGGCCAGCCGATCGACGGCTTCATGGGCGCCCAGCCCGAGAGCCAGGTGAAGGCCTTCATCGAGAAGCTCGTCGGCACGATGGGGCCGGGCGCGACGGAGGAGCTGATCGCGGCCGCCAAGGCGGCGACGGAGGCCGGCGACGCAGCCGGCGCCAGCGAGCTCTACGCCCATGTGCTGGAGCTCGAGCCCGACAATGTCGCGGCGATCGCGGGCCTGGCCAAGCTGCATCTCGACATGGGTGATCTCGAAGGGGCGACCGGCATCCTCGGCATGGTGCCCGAGGCCAAGGCGGCCGATCCGGCCGTGGTGGCGGTGCGCGCCGCCATCGAGCTGGCGCAGCAGGCCGCGGCGCTCGGCGATACGAGCGAGCTCGAGGCGAAGGTCGCGGCCGATCCCAAGGACCACCAGGCGCGTTTCGACCTGGCGCTGGCGCTCAACGCCAATGATCGGCGCGAGGAGGCGGTCGATCATCTGATCGCCATCATCAAGGCCGACCGTGCCTGGAACGACGACGGCGCGCGCAAGCAGCTGCTGCAGTTCTTCGAGGCCTGGGGGCCGATGGACGAGCACAGCATGGCGGGCCGGCGCAAGCTCTCCACCCTGTTGTTCTCCTGAACGCGAGGAGCGGCCGATGGGCATGAACGCCGTCTATGAGGGGCCGGACGACTGCCCGGCCGTGGTGCCCGTGTTTCCGCTCGGAGGCGCGCTGCTGCTGCCCCGCGGGCAGATGCCGCTCAACATCTTCGAGCCGCGCTACATCGCCATGATCGATGACGCGATCCGCACGCATCGCGTCATCGGCATCGTCCAGCCGGAACCGGAGAGCGGCCGCCAGGCGGCGACGCCGGGGTTGCTGCAGGTCGGCTGCCTCGGCCGCATCACGCAGTTCGCCGAGACCGGCGACGACCGCTACATCCTGACGCTGACGGGCATCGCGCGCTTCCGCATCGCCGAGGAGCTGTCGGTGACGACGCCCTATCGCCAGTGCCGCGTCGGCTATGACGCGTATCTGATCGATTTCACGGCGCGCGCCGGAGAGGAGGCGGTCGACCGCAACGCCCTGCTCAAGGCGCTGCGCGCCTTCGCCAAGGCGAGCGAGCTCAAGATCGACTGGAAGGGCGTCAACGAGGCCCCCAACGAGGCGCTGGTCAATGCGCTCTCGATGATGTGCCCCTTCGGTCCGCGCGAGAAGCAGGCCCTGCTGGAGGCGCCGACCCTGAAGGAGCGCGCCGAGGTGCTGGTCGCGATCACCGAGATCGAGCTGGCGCGCAACGGCGGCGATCCCGAGACGACGCTGCAGTGAAGCGGGTGTCCGCCGCCCTCATCCTGAGGAGGCGCGGAGCGGCGTCTCGAAGGATGGTTCAGGAGGTTCCCGACGCCGCTGGAGCATCCTTCGAGACGCAAGGCTTGCGCCGTGCTCCTCAGGATGAGGGCTGAGCGGTGCAACCGACATCGTATCCCCCGCGGCGCGCGGTCACCGCCTGGCTGTTCTTCGACTGGGCGGCGCAGCCCTTCTTCACGCTGATCACGACCTTCGTCTTCGCGCCCTTCTTCGCTGCGGCGCTCGCCGCCGATCCCGCGCAGGGGCAGGCGCTGTGGGGCTATGCAACCGGTTTCGCGGGGTTGTGCATCGCGCTGCTGTCGCCGCTGCTCGGCGGTATCGCCGACCGGACCGGGCCGCGCAAGCCGTGGATCGCGGTGTTCGGCGCGATGCTGGTGCTGGGGTCGGGTGCGCTTTGGTTTGCCGTGCCGGGCTCGCCCTGGGCCGTGCCGATCGCGCTGTGCGGCTTCGTGCTGGCGACGATCGGGGCCGAGTTCGCGACCACCTTCAACAACGCGATGATGACGCGGCTGGTGCCGCCCGAACGGCTGGGTTGGCTCTCGGGGACGGGCTGGGCGATCGGCTATCTCGGCGGGCTGATCTCGCTCGCGCTGACGCTGGCGCTGCTGGCGGCCGACCCGCTCACCGGCAAGACGCTGGTGGGGCTGACACCGATCCTCGGGCTCGACGCCGCCGCGCGCGAGGGGGACCGTTTCTCCGGCCCGCTGACGGCGCTGTGGTTCGTCGTCTTCGTCGCGCCAATGTTCCTGTTCACGCCCGACACGGTGCGCTCGGGTCTCAGCCTGCGTGCGGCGGCGCAGGGCGGCGTCGGGCGCCTGATGGCGACACTGCGCGAACTGCCGCGGCTGCCGTCGCTCGGGCGCTTCCTGCTGGCCAACATGGTCTATCAGGACGCGCTGGTGGCGTTGTTTGCCTTCGGGGGCATCTATGCCGCCGGTGTCTTCGGCTGGCAGACGATCGAGATCGGCGTCTTCGGCATCCTGCTGACGGTGACCGGCACATTCGGCGCCTGGATCGGTGGCCGGGTCGATGATGCGATCGGCGGCAAGACGGTGGTGCTGGGGGCGATCGGCTGCCTGCTGCTGGCCTGCCTCGGCATCCTGTCGCTGGCGCCCGACCGGATCCTGTTCGTGGTCGAGGCGGCGCCGGCGACGCCCGGCGACGGCCTGTTCGGCTCGCTGCCGGAGAAGGTCTATCTGGGCCTGGGCCTGCTGATCGGGCTGGTCGCCGGGCCGCTGCAGGCCTCCTCGCGCAGCCTGATGGCGCGGCTGGCGCCGCCCGACCGCGTCGGCGAGTTCTTCGGGCTGTTCGCCCTGTCGGGGAAGGTGACGTCGTTCCTGGGGCCGACGCTGGTGGCGCTGGCGACGACGGTGTTCGCCAGCCAGCGCGCGGGGCTGGCCGTGCTGATCCTGTTCTTCCTCACCGGTGGTGCGCTGCTGGCGGGGGTGAAGGTGAAACGGGCGTTGTAGCGCCCGTTCGATCCGGCTCGTCATGCTCGGGCTTGACCCGAGCATCTCAGAAACCAGTGCCTTTTCGTCATGAGTTTCTCGGGTCGATGCTGCGCATCGCCCGAGAATGACGGCTGTTCACCGAACCAGAATGTTCCGGAACTGCCAAGGATCGCTCTCGTCGATGTCCTCCGGGAAAAGCCCGGGGCGACCGTCGAGCGGGGTCCAGTCGGTGTAATAGCCGTTGACCGGGCCGAGATACGGCATCTGGATTTCGAGGCAGCGGTCGAGATCCATCTCCTCGACCTCGACGATGCCGGCGTTCGGATTTTCCAGAGCCCAGACCATGCCGGCGAGCACGGCCGAGGTGACCTGCAGGCCGGTCGCGGTCTGGTAGGGGGCGAGCTTGCGGGTCTCTTCGGTGGAGAGCTGCGAGCCGAACCAGTAGGCGCCCTTGTCGTGGCCGTAGAGCAGCACGCCGAGCTCGTCGATGCCGTCGATGACCTCTTCCTCGTCGAGGATGTGATGCTCCTCCTGCGGGCGGCCGGCATTGCCGAACATCTCGTGCAGCGAGAGCACCGCGTCGTTGGCGGGGTGATAGGCGTAGTGGCAGGTCGGCCGGTAGATGGCCTTGCCGCTGTCGTCGCGCACTGTGAAATAGTCGGCGATCGAGATCGACTCGTTATGAGTCACCAGGAAGCCGTATTGCGGCCCCGGCGTCGGGCACCAGCTGCGGACCTTGGTCTCGGCGCCCGGCTGCATCAGGTAGATCGCCGCCTGCGAGCCGGTCTCATGAGTGCGGGCGTTCTCCGGCATCCACTTCTCATGGGTGCCCCAGCCGAGTTCGGCCGGCTGGACGCCCTCGGAGATGAAGCCCTCGACCGACCAGGTGTTGACGAAGACGCCAGGGGGCTTGGGGTTCTTCGAGCGCTGGGTGTCGCGCTCGGCGATATGGATGCCCTTGATGCCGACCTGCTGCATCAACGCGGCCCATTCCTCGCGGGTGGTCGGCTGCGGCACGTTGAGGCGCATATCGGCGGCGATGTTGAGCAGGCCCTTCTTGGCGAGCCAGGAGGCCATGCCGGGATTGGCGCCGCAGCAGGAGACGGCCGTGGTCGAGCCGGCTGGCCGCGCGCGCTTGGCGGCGAGCGTCATCTCGCGCAGGGCATAGTTCGAGCGCTCGCCCGGGCCCTTGGTCTCGTCGAAATAGAAGCCGAGCCAGGGCTCGTTGACCGTGTCGATATAGAGCGCGCCGAGGCTGGAGCAGAGCTCCATGATGTCGCGCGAGCCAGTGTCGCAGGAGAGGTTCACGCAGAAGCCCTGTCCGCCGCCGGCGGTCAGCAACGGCGAGAGCATGTCCTTGTAGTTCTCGAGCGTCACGGCTTCTTGGATGAAGCGGATGCCCCGCTCGTCGAGGAGGTGGCGGTTCTGGTCATCGGGCGCGATGACGACGAAGCGGCTCTTGTCGAACTTCAGGTGCCGTTCGATCAGCGGCAGCGTCCCGCGGCCGATCGAACCGAAGCCGATCATCACGATCGGGCCGGTGATCTCTCCATAGACGGGCCAGGTGCTCATTCTCGGGTTGTCTCCTTGGGAAAGGCGCTGTTGAGAGGGTGGCCGCGCGGAGCCACCCCGGCTCCTAGGGGGGAAGCGTCCCCCAAGTCAAACATCAACCGTACAAGCGGTCGCCGCTGCGTCCTCGTGAAGTCTAGTGGCTGCCGGGATAATCGGCGTCGAGCACGAAGGGGTAGGGGCCGGGCGAGCGCTCGACAAAGGCGGTGTGCGTGACGAAGCCGGCTCCCTCGCGGAAGGAATGGAGCAGATAGGCAGGCGGCTCCATGTGGAAGGTCGAGGGGCTGGCCTCTGACAGGTCGAGCGTCACCGCATGGGTCACGCTGGGCGCGATCTGGGCGATGGTGCCGGCAAAGCGCGTGACGATCGGGCGGTGGTGATGGCCGCAGAGGATGCGCTCGATGTTGGGGTGGCGCGCGACGATGGCCGCGAATTCCTGCGCACCGTCGAGGAGACGGATCGCATCCATGTGACGGATGCCGCACTCGAAGGGCGGGTGGTGCATGAAGATCGCGACCGGCTTGCCGTCGGCTTCCGTCAGCGCCTTGTCGAGGAAGGCGAGCCGCGTCGCGCAGAGCGCGCCGGCGCTCTTGCCCGGCAGAAGCGTGTCGAGGCCGATCAGCCGCATCGGGCCGAGATCCGCAGCGAACTGGACGAAGCCGCCGTCCAGCACCTGGCGGGAATCGAGCGCCAGCCCCGCGGTCAGCGTTTCGCGGCGATCATGGTTGCCTGGCACGACGAGGACGGGAATGCCGAGGCCATCAAGCATCGCGCGCAGGATGGCGTATTCCTCGGGCAGGCCGCAGTCGGTGAGGTCGCCAGTGATCACCAGCAGATCGGGGCGGGGCGAGAGCCTGGCGACGACATCGAGCGCGCGCTCGCTCAGCGCATTGGTCTCGGAGACGCGATAAGCGGGCTTGCCGCGCGGGCGGATGTGCAGGTCGGTGATCTGGGCGATGAGCATGGCGGTGTCCGGATGCGACCTCCCCGTCATGCTCGCCCTTGTGGCGAGCATCGACGTCTTGCGACGGCGAGGAGGAAAGACGTGGATGGTCGGGACAAGCCCGACCATGACGGTGGAAAGCGGTGAAGAGCGCCATGCCCGGCTCGAGGCCGGGCATGGCGATTGTTGCTGGCCTCAGTTCGTCGGCAGCTTCAGCGCGGTCTGCTCGACGTAAGGGCGCATGATCTCGTCGGCGCCCTTCTGGGCGGCGACGAGGGCCTCCTTCGGCGTCTTCTTGCCGGAGAGCACGGCCGCCAGCTCGTCCTCGATGGCCTTGCGGACGGGGACCGTCTTGTAGGTGGCGAACCACGGCTTAGCGACGGCGAGCTGGCTCACCGCGATGCCGGCGTCGGGGTTCTTGGCGAGGAACGCCTTCATCTCCGGCATGTCGTAGGCGGCCTTGTTGGGGGCAAAATAGCCGGTGGCGCGGCTCCACCAGCCGGACTTCTCCGGGCTCGTCATCCAGTTGATCAGCGTCCAGGCGGCCTTGCGGCGCTCTCCCTCGACGCCGGTCGGGATGACCAGCGAGGCGCCGCCGATCGGCACCTCGTTCTTCACGTTCTTCGGCACGAAGGCGACCTTGTAGGGGAACTTCGCGTTGGTGCGGATATGGGTCAGCGAGCCGGTCGAGAGCAGCATCATCGAGGCCTGGCCGGAGAGGAAGGCCGAGGAGACCGCGCCGCCCGCCTGGACGCCGGCCGGATGGACCTTGTGCTTGGCGATGAGGTCGGACCAGAAGGTCAGGGCGCCGAGCATGGAGGGGGTGTCGTAATAGACCTCGCCGCCGTAATCGACGTTGAACCACTGGCCGCCATTGGAATGGGTCAGGGCCTGCAGGATCCAGCCGCCGTAATCATAGTTGGAGGGCATCATCATGCCCCAGCGGGTGACGCGGTCGCCGTCGCGCTTGGTCAGCTTCTTGGCGGTGGTGACCAGCTCTTCCCAGTTCGCCGGCAGCTTGTCGGGATCGAGGCCGGCTTCCTTGAGATGGTCGGTGTTGACGTAGAGCAGCGGCGTCGAGTTGTGGAAGGGCACGCCATAGACCTGCCGGTCGAGCACGGCGTTGCCGTGCAGCGCGTCGAAGAACTGGCCCATGAACTGGTCGTTGGTCTTGCCGTCGGCCTTGATCAGGCCGTCCATCGCCTGGATCTCGCCCTCGATCTTCAGGTCGAGCAGGAAGTTGGCGGACATGATCACGGCGGCGGGCGGCTTGCCGGCCTTCATCGCGGCGCGGGTCTTGATCAGGGTCTCGTCATAGGAGCCGGTATAGACCGGGGTGGCCTTGATCGACGGGTTCTTCTCGTTGAACTCCTTGATCATCGCGGCCATGTCGCGGGCGAGCTGGCCGTCGACGGGGACGGGGAAGAACAGCTCGATCTCGGTCGGCGCCTGGGCGAAGGCGGGCGACAGCGCGAAGCTCGCGGCGAGCGCGGCGCCGGCGAGGATGTTGCGTCTGGTGGTCGTCATGGTGGCTTCCCTTACTTGATGCCGGAGGAGACGAAGGAGTTGACGAAGGCGCGCTGGAACAGCGCAAAGGCGATCAGCAGCGGTGCGCTGACCAGCAGGGTTCCCGCCGCGATCACGCCCCAGGCCTGCGCGCCCTCCGCCCCGCGGGTGAAGGAGGCGAGGCCGACGGTGAGCGGGCGCAGATCGGGCGAGTTGATCACCATCAGCGGCCAGAGGAACTCGTTCCAATGGGCGGTGACGGAGACGATCGAGAAGGCGACGAGCGAGGGCTTGGCCAGCGGCAGATAGATGAAGCCGATGCGCTGGAAGACGCTGGCGCCGTCGATCAGGGCGGCGTCCTCGAGTTCGCGCGGGATCGCCCGGAAGGCCTGGCGCATCAGGAAGGTGCCGAAGGCCGAGGCGAAATAGGGCGCCATCACGCCGAGCAGGCTGTCATAGAGGCCGAGCTTCGCGATCGTCGTCAGATTGGGGACGATCAGCACGACCGGAGCCAGCATGAGCTGGAGCAGGAAGAGATAGAAGCACAGCGTCCGGCCCGGGAATTCCAGCCTGGCGAAGGCGTAGCCGGCGAGCGTGATCGTGACGATCTGCACGGCGAGAATGCCAAGCGTGATGACGAGCGTGTTCAGCCCGTAGCGCGGGAAATCGGCCGAGGCCCAGGCCTCGCGGAAGTTGGCGAGCGTCGGGATGTAGGACGGAACCAGCGAGGCCATGCCGGCGCCAATGCTCTCAGGGTTGAAGGCGGCGACCAGCATCCAGAGGAAGGGCACCATCCAGAGGCCGGCGACCAGAAGCGTCGCTGCATAGCCGAGCTTCGGCGTGATCTCGCCGGTCGAAACGCCGGTGCTCATGGTGGTGGCGCTCATGTCTCCTTCTCCCCGAAGGAGCGTTCGAGCGTGCGCAGCGAGGAGGCGGTCACAGCGAGCAGCAGCGCCAGCATCACCAGCGTGCCGGCGGCGGCGCGGCCGGCGTCGTAGTTCTCGACCGCCTGCTGGTAGACATAAAACAGCAGCAGGTTGGTGGAGTCCGACGGGCCGCCCTTGGTCAGCACGAAGACATGGTCGACCTGCGTGACGACGTTGAGCAGTCCGATGACGAGCACGAAGCCGATGGTCGGCTTGAGATAGGGCAGGGTCACATAGCGCAGGCGCTGCCAGGGGCCGGCGCCATCCAGGATCGCCGCCTCATAGGCGTCCGCCGGCACCGCCTGGAGGCCAGCGAGGAAGAACAGCATGTAGTAGCCGGCGTTCTTCCAGATCGTCAGCGCCATGATCGACCAGAGCGCGACATCGGGATCGCCGAGCCAGTTGGGGCCGGAGAGGGCGAGCTTGGCGAGGTGGTAGTCGAGCAGCCCGACATTGGGCAGGAACAGGAACAGGAAGATCGAGGCCGCCGCGACCAGCGGGATCAGAACGGGCAGGAAGAACAGCGCGCGGAACAGCGCATTGACCCGGCTCGACCGCGCCAGCGCCATGGCGAAACCCAGCGCCAGGACGAGGCTCGGGATCACCGTCCCGAGCGCGTAGACGAGGTTGTTGGCCAGCGCCTTCCGGAAGGCGGGATCGGCGAAGAGCTTGAGGAAGTTCTGCGCGCCGACATAGGCCTGCGGGCCACCGACGCGGACCTGCCCGTGCAGCGACTGCCAGAGAACCTGGACGACCGGCCAATAGGTGAACAGCGCCAGGAACAAGAGCGACGGCGCCAGCATCGCGAAGGCGAGCACGGTCGACCGGCGCGGCCGCCAGCGCGGCGCACTCCATTCCCTTGCCTTGCCCGCCGTGAACACCGCCTGCGCCATGGACCTCCCCTTCGGCCGGGGTCATGGCGGGCGGGGACGACGGAGCGGCTACGTTTCGATGACGGATGCGTGACGGCCCCGGCGAAACGCCCGGGCCGTCGGGGTTATCCTCAGGCGGCGCGGCGCGCGGGCTCAGCGGCCGGCGTGGCCTCGGCCATGCGGCCGGTGGCGACGAGGATGCCGCTGGCGCCCGACAGCGCGCCGTCGCGCAGCTCAAGGCCGAGGAAGCGCTCGCGCTCGACTGGGCCGGGCATGGCGAGATCGCGGGTGAGATCACCCGAGAACCCGAAGCGCTCGTAATAGGCGGCGTCACCGACGAGCAGGACGGCGCCATGGCCGCGGCAGGCGGCGCGCCAGATCGCCTCGCGCATCATCGCGCGGCCGAGACCCTCGCCCTGCAGCTCGGGCGCGACCGCGAGCGGGCCGAGCAGGAGCGCAGCCTTGCCACCGGCCTCGACAGACCAAAGCCGCACCGTCGCGACGACGACGCCGTCGCGCTCGGCGGTCAAGGCCAGGCCATCAGCCGGCAAACGACCCTCGCGGAGGCGCTCGCTCGACTTGGCGGTGCGACGCTCGCCGAGGCAGCGGTCGAGCAGCGCCTCGCGGTCGGGGATGTCGGCAGCGACTTCGTCGCGGATCGTGATCATGACGCACCTCCGGCCGGAGCGCCTGCGCGCAGCAGACCTTCCCGGCGCCGCGCGAACGCGGCCACAGCAACTGGGATGTGGGAAAGGGGGTCCGGCGGGAGCCACGTCCGCCGCGCTTCCTTCTGGAGGCGCGGACGCTCCGCCCGAAACCGCGGGCGGCCTGTCGATGACGGCAGGGCGCTTCGCCGGACCCGATGGTGGAGGGGCGCCTTGCGGCGCCCCGTTTCGTCAGATGACGTACTGCTTCAGCGGCGGGAAGCCGTTGAAGGCGACGGCCGAATAGGTCGTCGTATAGGCGCCCGTGCCCTCGATCAGCAGCTTGTCGCCGATCTCGAGGCTGAACGGCAGCATGTACGGGGTCTTCTCGTACATGACGTCGACCGAATCGCAGGTCGGGCCGGCCAGGATGCAGGGCACCGTCGCATCGCCGTCGCGGGCGCTGCGGATCGGGTAGCGGATCGCCTCGTCCATGGTCTCGGCGAGACCGTTGAACTTGCCGATGTCGAGATAGACCCAGGCGACCTGGTCGTCCGCGGCCTTCTTCGAGATCAGGACGACCTCGGTCTCGATCAGGCCGGCATTGCCGACCATGCCGCGACCCGGCTCGATGATCGTCTCCGGGAGCTGGTTGCCGAAATGCTTCGACAGCGCCTGGAAGATCGCATCGCCATAGGACGGCACGCCCGGGATCGGCTTCAAGTAGCGCGCCGGGAAGCCGCCGCCGAGGTTGACCATCGACAGCGAGAGCCCACGGGTGGCGCATTCCTTGAACACCGCCGAGGCCGAGGCCAGGGCGGAATCCCAGGCGTTCACATTCGCCTGCTGCGAGCCGACATGGAACGAGATGCCGTAGGCCGACAGGCCGAGGCGATGGCCGTGCTCGAGCACGTCCGCGGCCATTTCGGGCACGCAGCCGAACTTGCGCGAGAGCGGCCAGTCGGCGCCGGCGCCGTCGCAGAGGATGCGGCAGAAGATGCGCACGTCCTTCGCGCCGGTGGCGTTTGCCGAACGGGCGACCTTCTCAACCTCGGCCGTGCAGTCGACGGCGAACAGGCGCACGCCGAGCTCCATGGCGCGGGCGACGTCGCGCTCCTTCTTGATCGTGTTGCCGAAGGAGATGCGATCCGCCGTGGCACCAGCCGCGAGGGCGAGCTCGATCTCGACGACCGAGGCGCAATCGAAGCAGGAGCCGAGCTTGGCGAGCAGGGCCAGCACTTCCGGCGCGGGATTCGCCTTCACGGCGTAGAAGACGCGCGTGTCGGGAAGGGCCCGGGAGAAGGCATGGTAGTTCTCGCGCACGACATCGAGATCGATGACGACGCAGGGCCCATCCTCGCGGCGGGTACGAAGGAACTCACGGATGCGCTCGGTCATGAGACGCGTCTCCCTCCGGCGCAAGCGGCGCCGATGCGACATGAAGCCGGCTTGAGTCGGTCGAGCGATCCGCGACGCGTTGGAAACGCCGCACATCACCGAACGAAACGTCCGGACCCTGGTAACCGTCGCTTGGGGAGACCCCGCACGCCCGGCAATGAAGGACAAGCCTCTTCGGTGCTGGTCTTTGGAGGACCAGCGAGACCAAAAAAAGCCCGTTCCGTCGTTGCTTTAAGCTGCGTCCCCCGTGGAGATTCGGGGTTCGCCGGTTTCGCCTCCGGCTGCCAGTCGCTGTTCGGTGACAGTTCCCTTGAGAAGGGAACCGGGAGCGTGATTTGAGGGGATATCCATCCCCCTCCATCCGTCTCCAACACCTGGCGGCTGTCCGGCCTCTTGTCCGGATGCCCACCGACTGACACGCGGCCACAGGCACGTGCGAATTGGGTAGGAGGCATATACGGATGATGGCCCCCGACGACAAGAGGTTTTTTGGGGCGCGGTGCCAAAATTGCGGACGAGACCGTCGATGTGTATGGTGTTGCCGGTCCATACACATGAGGCAGCGATGCGCACGAATATCGACATCGACGACGCGCTTCTCAAGGAGGCGATGGAGGTGACGGGGCTGCCGACCAAGAAGGCGACCGTCGAGGAGGCGCTGCGCCGACTCGTCAAGAACGCCGAACTGCGCCAGGTGATCAGCGACATGCGCGGTCTGGGGTGGGAGGGCGATCTCGACGAGATGCGCACGGACAGGCCCGCCGACCCTCGCTCATGATTGTGGTCGACAGCTCTGTCTGGATCGCACAGCTGCGTGCGCAAAGCAGTCCAGCCGTCGCCGCGCTGTCAGGGATGCCGTCGCCGACGCGGATCATCGTTGGCGATCTGGTCCTGATGGAGCTTCTGCGCGGCGCCCGCGACGAGCGCCACGCCGAAAGTCTCGAGCGGGCGATGCGCCGCTTCAGGATCGAGCCGATGGTCGATGTGGCGCTCGCGCTGGCCGCCGCCCGGCATTCGCGCTTTCTGAGGGGGCGGGGAGTGACCATCCGCAAGACGATCGATCTCCTGATCGCCACCTTTTGCATCGAACGCGGCCATGCCCTGCTCCATCAGGACCGGGATTTCGACCTGATCGCGCAGTACTTGCCATTGGCCATCGCCTGAACGCCGCCTAGTCCCGCGCCTGGGTGAAGCGGATGCGGTTCCCGAACGGATCGGGCACCTGCAGCGTGCGACCGCCCGGCGCATCCTCCTGAATGGATGGCTTCGAATAGGCGTAGTCCTTGCCGATCAGTTCGGCGCGGAAGGCATCGACGCCCTTGATCCTGACGAAGACCGTCGCCCCCGGGCTGGCGTCGCCATGGTGCTCGGAGAGATGCAGCGTCAGGCCGGAGCGCGAGACCTGCATGTAGATCGGAAAATTCGGGCCGAAGCGGTGCTCCCAGTCCAGCGTGAAGCCGAGGAAGTCGAGGTAGAACTCCCGCGCCTTCTCGAGGTCGAAAATCCGCAGGATCGGAATGCCCGATCCGAGCCCGACGCCGGAGGCGTCGCCCCACGCCGGGGTCGGGTCAGCGCGGTGCTCGCCCAGGCGAGCCGCAGCCGTGTTCCAGTCGGCCAGGCCGAACTGGCGCGCCACGATTTCGAGGGTCTCGGAGTGGGAGAGATCGATCTGCCGGGAGGCCATCGCCTCGCGCAGGGTCTTCGCCATCAGCTTCGCATCGCGAAAGCTTCGCATCGTCGTGATCCTTCTCGCAGGCGGACGGGACGATCAGGGCTCGCATTGCTGACGGCCGTCCACCGAACGATCGGGACCGGATATCCATGTCGGGATGCATTCACCCAACCCTTGCGGGCGCGAGCGGCAGGCTGCATCCGGCCTTGAGACGACGCTAGCCGGCCCTTCGGCGAACCGTCAACGGCGCGATGTCGCCGGGGCGTCGCGCCCGGCGGCGGACCGGCCCTAGACCGGCCCCATTTCCTCGCCTAAGTCACGGCCGAGCAAGCCTTCGGCGGCCGTCACCCGGCGGTCGCCAGACCACGGATCCGTCATGACCACGATCGATCGCCGCCGCGTCCTGGCGGGGCTTTCCGCCGCCCTCGGCCTCTCGACCGCGCCCTCGGCCCTGCTGGCGCAGCAGCCGGTTCCCCCGGCCGAGCCTTCGGCCGAACAGCAGCCGCGCTTCGGCTTCGACCATGTGGTCAACCGGGCCCGCGAAATCGCGGCTGTGGCCTATGAGCCCGGCCCGAACCTGCCCGAGCCGCTGTCCCGGCTCGATTTCGATGCCTGGCGCGACATCCGCTTCCGGCCCGAGCGGGCGCTGCTGGCCCAGAACGGCAGCCCGTTCCGGATGCAGATGTTCCATCCTGGCTTCCTCTTCACCCGCCCCGTCGTGGTCAATGTGGTGCGCGACGGCGTGGCGACGCCGGTGCCGTATTCGGCCAACCTGTTCGACTATGGGCGCGTCAAGTTCGAGAAGCCGCTGCCGGTCAATCTCGGCTTCGCCGGCTTCCGGCTGCACTACCCGCTGAACGATCCGCGGATCTTCGACGAGCTGATCTCCTTCATCGGCGCGAGCTATTTCCGCGTGCTCGGCCGCGAGCAGCGCTACGGGCTGTCGGCGCGGGGTCTCTCGATCGGTGCCGGCGTGCCGGGCGAAGAGTTCCCGATGTTCCGGGAGTTCTGGGTCGAGGCGCCGGCCGCCAATGCCGAGCGGGTCACGATCTATGCCCTCCTCGATTCGCCCTCCGTGACCGGGGCCTATCGCTTCCACGTCTATCCCGACGTCGATGCGGTGGTCGATGTCGGCGCGACGCTGTTCCCGCGCAAGCCGATCGACAAGCTCGGGCTGGCGCCGCTGACCTCGATGTTCTTCACCGGCGAGAATGATCGCCGCTTCCACGACGATTTCCGGACCGAACTGCACGACTCCGACGGGCTGATGATCCATTCCGGCACGGGTGAGTGGATCTGGCGGCCGCTGCGCAATCCGCGCCAGCAGGCGATCTCCTCCTTCGTCGAGCGCAATGTCCGCGGCTTCGGCCTGATGCAGCGCGACCGCGTCTTCGAGCACTACCAGGACCTCGACCTGAACTACGAACTGCGGCCGTCCTACTGGATCGAGCCGCAGGGCGACTGGGGCGAGGGCGTGGTCGAACTGATCGAGATTCCCACCACCGACGAGACCAACGACAACATTGTCGCGCTCTGGGCGCCGAAAGTGCCCCTGGAGCCGGGGCGGGCATTCTCCTTCGGCTACAAGCTGACGGCGATGCTGGATTCCAGCGACCTTCATCCGGGTGGACGGATCATCAACACCTATCAGGCCAAGCCCAAGGCGCTCGGTTCGGGGGAGCCGGTCAATGCGGGTGCGCGGCGCTTCATCGTCGACTTCGCCGGCGGCGATCTCGACTATCACCTCAAGCAGCCCGAGAAGGTCGAGATCGTGCCCTCGATCGCCTATGGCCGCATCGACCGCGCCTTCATCGTCCCGAACCCGAAGACCAAGGGCTTCCGGGCCTTCATCGACATCGTCGTCGAACCCGGCCAGCTCGCCGAAATGCGCGCCTTCCTGAAGAGCGGCGACAAGACCCTGACGGAGACCTGGAGCTATCCCTGGCGGGCGGACAGCTGACGCGGCCTAGCCCTTCTTGCCCCTGACGCCCGGCCGCTTCTTGCGTCCGTAGAGTTCGAGCCGGTGGCGGACGAGCTCGTAGCCGAGTTCGGCGGCGATGCGGCGCTGCAGTTCCTCGATCGCGTCGGAGGAAAACTCGATCACCTCGCCGCTCTCGACGTCGATGAGGTGGTCGTGATGCTCCTGGTCGGCGTGCTCGTAGCGCGAGACGCCGTCCTCGAAGGCGTGGCGCTCGATGGCGCCTTGCGTCTCCAGCACCTTCATGGTGCGATAGACCGTCGAGAGCGACAGCGTCGGGTCGAGCGCGAAGGCGCGAGTGAAGATGCCCTTCGCGTCGGGATGATCATCGGCTTCCGCCAGCACGCGCAGGATCAGCCGGCGCTGCTGCGTCATCCGCAGCCCGGCATCCCTCAGTTGGCCCTCGAACCCGGCCACGCGCTGCGCGATTCCCGTCATGGTGCCGGCATAGCAATTCTGAGAGGCATCTGCAAAAACTCCTTATTGCAAATGTGTTGCAACTGCATTGACAGATGCAAGTGCGTTGCAATAGCGTATCATCGCATCCAGCCGACAGGAGCCGACATGTTCCCTCGACGATCCGTCCTGCTCTCCGGGGCCATGCTGCTGGCCGTTGCGCTCGCAGCCCCGCCGGGCGCTGCCCTCGCGCAGGACAAGAAGCTGCGCGTCGTCACCACCTTCACGGTGATCCAGGACATCGCACAGAACGTGGCTGGCGAGGCCGCGATCGTGGAGTCGATCACCAAGCCCGGCGCCGAGATCCACGATTACCAGCCGACGCCGCTCGACGTGGTGAAGGCGCAATCCGCCGATCTCGTGCTCTGGAACGGGCTCAATCTCGAGCGCTGGTTCGAGCGCTTCTTCGACAATGTGAAGAATGTCCGCAGCGCCGTGGTCAGCGAAGGCGTCGTGCCGATGGGGATCACGGAAGGGCCCTATCAGGGGCGGCCCAACCCGCATGCCTGGATGTCGACGACAAACGCGCTGATCTATGTCGAGAACATCCGCAAGGCGCTGGCCGCGGCCGATCCGGCGCGGGCGGACATCTACGCCGCCAACGCCAAGGCCTATGCCGACAAGATCAGGTCAGTCGACGCGCCGCTGCGGGCGCGGCTCGACAAGGTGCCGCCGGCGCAACGCTGGCTCGTCACCAGCGAGGGGGCCTTTTCCTATCTCGCCCGTGACTATGGCTGGCGCGAGGCCTATCTCTGGCCGATCAATGCCGACCAGCAGGGCACGCCGCAGCAGGTGCGCCGGCTGATCGACCTCGTCCGCAAGAACAAGATCCCGACCGTGTTCAGCGAAAGCACGATTTCCGACAAGGCGGCCAGGCAGGTCGCGCGCGAGACCGGCGCCCGCTATGGCGGCGTGCTCTATGTCGACTCGCTGTCGGCGGCGGATGGACCGGTGCCGACCTATCTGAAGCTGCTGGAGACCACGGTGGGCACGGTCGCCACGGGTTTCGGCCATTGAACGCGCCGGCTGCCGCTTGGCGTGAAGGCATGCCGTCGATCACGGTCGAGGGCGTCACCGTGCGCTACGCCAATGGCGTCACCGCGGTGAGCGACGCCTCCTTCGCGCTCGGGGCGGGCACGATCTGCGCGCTGGTCGGCATCAACGGCTCCGGCAAGTCGACGCTGTTCAAGACGTTGATGGGTTTCCTCAAGCCGGCGCGCGGCTCGGTCTCTATCGCGGGTCTCCCCGTGGGCCAAGCGCTGAAGCGCGGGCTCGTCGCCTATGTGCCGCAGGCCGAGGAGGTCGACTGGACCTTCCCCGTCCTGGTCGAGGATGTGGTGATGATGGGCCGCTACGGCCATATGGGCTTCCTGCGGATCGCGCGGCAGGCGGATCGCGAGGCGGTCGAGCAGGCGCTCGCGCGCGTCAACATGCTGGAGTTCCGCACGCGCCAGATCGGCGAGTTGTCGGGCGGACAGCGCAAGCGCGTCTTCCTGGCGCGCGCGCTGGCGCAGGGCGGGCAGGTCATCCTGCTCGACGAGCCGTTCACCGGCGTCGACGTCAAGACCGAGGATGCGATCGTCGCGCTGATGCGCGAGTTGCGCGACGAGGGCCGGCTGATGCTGGTCTCGACGCATAATCTCGGCTCGATTCCGGATTTCTGCGACCAGGTCGTGATCATCAACAAGACGGTGCTGGCGGCCGGGCCGACCGCGACGACCTTCACCCACGACAATCTCCAGCGCGCCTTCGGCGGGGCGCTGCGGCACTTCCGCCTCGGCGGCGCCGACCTCCATGACGACGAGGACGACCGGCGCGTCACCGTGATCACCGACGACGAGCGCCCGCTGGTGCTCTACGGCAAGCGCGACAGCGAGCGCGTCGCGGGCGGACAGACCACCGGCGAGGCGGCCGACACGGCAAAGGATCGCGCGCCGTGATCGCGCTTCTGCTGGAACCCTTCGGCTACCAGTACATGCTCCGGGCGATCTGGGTCTCGGCGCTGGTCGGCGGGGTCTGCGCCTTCCTGTCCTGCTTCCTGATGCTGAAGGGCTGGTCGCTGATGGGCGACGCGCTGGCCCATGCGATCGTGCCGGGCGTCGCGCTCGCCTATCTGCTGAAGGTGCCTTATGCGGCCGGCGCCTTCTTCTCGGGCCTGCTGGCGGCGCTCGCCATGGCGCTGGTGCGGGTGCGCACGCAGCTGCGCGAGGACGCCGTCATCGGCATCGTCTTCACCACCTTCTTCGCGGTCGGGCTCCTGATCGTCTCGATCAACCCGACCTCGGTCGACGTGCAGTCGATCGTGCTCGGCAACATCCTCGGCATCTCGGACGAGGACGTGGTCCAGGTCGCGATCATCGCCGCGGTCTCGCTCGTCGTGCTGGTGGCGCGCTGGCGCGACCTGATGCTGGTGTTCTTCGACGAGAATCAGGCGCGGGCGGTCGGTCTCTCGCCGATGCGGATCAAGATCCTGTTCTTCGTGTTGCTCAGCGCCTGCACGGTGGCCGCGCTGCAGACGGTCGGGGCTGTGCTGGTGATCGCGATGGTGATCACGCCGGGCGCCACCGCCTATCTGCTCTGCGACCGCTTCGGCCGGCTGATCTGCCTCGCGGTGGCACTCGGCGTATTCACCAGCGCGGCCGGCGCCTATGCCAGCTACTTCCTCGACGGCTCGACGGGCGGGCTGATCGTCGTGTTCCAGACCCTGCTGTTCCTGCTCGCCTTCGTGTTCGCGCCCAAGCATGGCCGGCTGGCGGCGGCGCGGGCGGCACGGGCGGCCCCGGAGGCGGGGCCATGAGCGTTCTCGACGCCTGGCTGGTCGCGCCGCTGTCGCATGAGTTCATGCAGCGCGGGCTCCTCGTGGCGGTGATCGTCGGCATCGTCTGCGCCGTGCTCTCCTGCTTCCTGATCCTGAAGGGCTGGTCGCTGATGGGGGACGCGGTCTCCCATGCCGTCCTCCCCGGCATCGTGCTGGCGCAGATCCTGGGCCTGCCCCTGGCGGCCGGAGCCTTTGTCGCGGGCCTGAGCTGTTCGCTCGCCATCGGCTATCTCAAGGAGAACAGCCGGGTGAAGGAGGACACGGTGATGGGCATCGTCTTCTCCGGCATGTTCGCGCTCGGTCTCGTGATGTTCGTCAAGGTCGAGAGCGACCAGCACCTGCTGCACATCCTGTTCGGCAACATGCTCGGCGTGCGCTGGACGGACATCGCGGAAACGGCCGCGATCGCGCTGCCCACGGTTGCGATCATGCTGGCGAAGCGGAAGGACTTCCTGCTCGTCGCTTTCGATGCCGCCCATGCGCGGGCGATCGGCCTGCCGGTGCGCTGGCTGAATTTCGGCCTGCTGATGCTGCTGGCGCTGACGATCGTGGCCGCGCTGAAGGCGGTCGGCATCATCCTCGTCGTCGCCATGCTGATCGCGCCGGGCGCCATCGGGTTCCTGACGACGCGGCGCTTCGACGCGATGCTGGCGGTGGCGGTCGCCGTCGCCACCGTCTCGAGCGTGATCGGCACGATCCTGAGCTATCATCTGGACGGGTCGACGGGGCCCTGCATCGTCGTCGTTCAGGCGGCGTTCTTCCTGGCGGCGCTGGCGTTCAACCTGCGCCGCTCGACGCGGCGTGCGGCGGCCGCCTGATCAGGCGGCCTGCTGCCCGGCATTGTCCGCGCGCGAGACGGTGATCGTCTGGGCCAGGCACTGGCAGTTGAACTGGCTGGTCAGGAAGGCGATGTCGGCGGCGTCCCGCCCGGTGGCGATCCGCACCATGCCCTCGATGGGCGCCAGTCGCGTCGGATCGACGAGCCACCAGCGGCCGTCGAGATAGACCTCGAAGACGGCGTGGAAATCCGGCGGGTCGAGGTCGAGCGCATAGGCGCTGACCGCCCGGGCGGGAATGTTCAGCGCCCGCGTCAGCGCGATGCCGAGATGGGTGAAGTCGCGGCAGACGCCGGCCCGGTCGATGAAGGTGTGCTGCGCCGTCGTCTGGGCGTGGCTGACGCCATGGACATAGTCCAGATGCTCGTGCAGCCAGTCGAGCACGGCCAGGATGCGGGCGCCGCCGCCCTGAATGCTGCAGAATTCGCGCTGGGCGAAGCGCATGAACTCGTCCGAGGGCGAGAAGCGGCTCGGCAGCAGATAGGGCAGCACCTCCTGCGGCAGCTCCGACCAGTCATGCTGGCGTGCGCCGGGGCCCAGCGGCTGGCGGGTGCCGTTGTCGACCAGCGCCCGGTAGCGGATCTCGACCTGGCCCGAGAGCGCCGCACGAAAACGCCGCTCGCCCGTCTCGGGGTGGAGATCGCGGACGAGAACGGTGCCCGGCGAGATGATCAGGCTTTCGGAGAGGATCGTCTGGTCGGCCGACTGGGCGGCCTCGATCGCGGCGATCACCTGCGTATCGCTGTCGAAGCCATAGGTCAGCGTCGCCGCCACGTCGAGTTTCATGGGTCCCCCCGGAATGTCCTGCGCGAGACCGGGCAACGCCATGGCGGGGCGGAAGTTCCTGGGGGTCAGGCCGCTCTGGCTTCGATCCCCAGCTCCGGCGCGATGCCCGACAGGATCTCGTAAGAGCGCTTCCGCGCCTCGTGGTCGAAGATCGGCGCGGTGACCATGATCTCGTCGGCGCGTGTCGTCGTGATGAAGGCGCCGAGCTGGCGCTTCAGCGTGTCCGGCGAGCCGATGAAGGCGTAGCGCAGCATACCCGCGACATGCGCCTTCTCGTTGGGCGACCAGTAGGTCTCGATGTCGTCGATCGGCGGCTGCAGCTTGCCGCGCTGGCCGCGCACCATGCCGACGAAGCGCTGCTGCAGGGAGGTGGCGAGATGGCGTGCCTGCGCATCGGTCTCGGCGGCGATGACGTTGATGCCGGGCATGGCATGGGGCCGCGCGAGCTGCTCGGAGGGCTTGAAGCGCTCGCGGTAGACGGTGAGCGCCTGCATCAGGGCATCGGGCGCGAAATGCGAGGCGAAGGCATAGGGCAGGCCGAGTTCGGCGGCGAGCTGCGAGCCGAACAGGCTCGAGCCGAGGATCCACAGCGGGACGTTCAGCCCGGCGCCCGGCACGGCCTGTATCGCCTGGTTCGGCCCGGCCGGTGCGAAATAGGCCTGCAGTTCGAGCACGTCCTGCGGGAAGCTGTCCGATGACATCGGGCTGCGGCGCATCGCCCGCATGGTCATCTGGTCGGTGCCGGGCGCCCGGCCGAGGCCGAGATCGATGCGGCCGGGAAACAGCGCCTCGAGCGTTCCGAACTGCTCGGCGATGATCAGCGGCGCGTGGTTGGGCAGCATGATGCCGCCGGCGCCGACGCGGATGGTCTTCGTCGCGGCGGCGAGCTGGCCGATGACGACGGCAGTCGCGGCGCTGGCGATGCCGACCATGTTGTGGTGCTCGGCGACCCAGTAACGGGTGTAGCCGAGGGATTCGGCATGGCGGGCGAGGTCGATCGAGGCGCGAAGAGCGTCGCCCGGTTCCTGGCCTTCACGGACGGGAACGAGATCGAGGACGGAGATGGCGACCATGGCGGGCTCTCACGGGGCTCCGGCCCGAGGCCGGCAGCGATGGAGCCTAGATGGGGCCGGGACGGACGTCGATCCAGTGGGGTGGCTCGACCGTCATGGCCTCCCTGCGCCGACGTTCTGCCCCGTTGGCAGATCCTCGGTGAGGTGACCGGCGATCGCGCCGCAGATCGCGGGCGCGATCTCGCGATAGGCACGCTCATAGTCGGCGAGATGCAGCCCATCCATCCTGGGTATGGCGTCACCGAAGCGGTCCGCGACGCGGCAGGTGGCCTCCTTGCGGCAGGCCGCCTCCGCCGAGGCGGTGATGTCGGCGGCGGCCTGCGTCGAGAAGACCGCATCCTGGCTCGCCTCGATCCGCGGCAGGGTGGCGACGAGAACGAGCTCCGACCGGCCGATCACCTGGCGGAGCAGCGCGCGGAAGGCATGCCGGAAGCGGATGGCGGCCTCGGGCGGCTCGCGAAAGCGCTTGCGGTTGGTATCGTTGGTGCCGACGGTCAGGATGATCGCGCGGGGAGGGTGCGGCAGGGAGAGGCGTGCGAGGAAGGCATCGGCATCCGCCGTCGTCGCGCCATGCAGTCCGGCATTGATCAGGGGCAGGCCGCAGAGCTCCCGCGCATGCCAGCGGGCCACATGGGAATCGCCCAGAGCCAGCAGGTAGTCGCCATCGACACGGCGCAGATCGCCCGAGACCTGGACGAGGCGCTGGTCGCGATAGGACGGGGCGGCGGTCGCGAAACGGCCGATCGTGAAGCCCGCCACCGAGCCGAGGACGAGGGCGAGGGGAACGGTCGCCAGCAGCGCCAGCAGCCAGCGCCGGGCCGAGGCGCCGTCGGGGCGGATCGGGTTCTCGCGGTCCGGGCTGCGGGCGAGGCTGCAATGGGTCATGAGGTGGCTCCATCGGAGCGGGCCGGGCAGCGTGCGGTGGTCGTGCGGTGAGGCGCGGGCGCCGGTCGGACGCGCCCGGTCACCGGGTCGCGATAGGCTTTCGTTTCGCAGGCGGCGTCGCCGCGCAGGACGAAGCCGTCCCGTGCGAGCAGGGAGGGCAAGGCCCACAGCCAGAGCAAGAGGGCTCCCATCAGCGCCAGCCCGGCGAGGGCCCGGGCGAGGTGGGGGACGACGGTGACGGGGGCGGCGAGGGAGAGCTTGGACATGGCGCTCACGGAACGCTGTGGCTCTGCCCGTTCTGCGGCCGCGAGTTTTCTGGATGACGTCTGCCAGGCGCCTTCTGGTAACCTTGCTTTTCTAGGCCCGGCGACAGACACAATCAGAAACGCTTCCGGCCACGACCTCGCCCGTGAGCGGCGCTAGAGCCAGACCATGAGCAGAACACCCCATATCCTGGTCGTCGAGGACGACCGCGAGATCGCGACGCTGGTGTCGCGCTTCCTGCGCAACAACGATTTCCGCGTCCGCGCCGTGCCGAACGGCCGCGAGATGGACGCCGCCCTGCGCGACGGCCGCTTCGACCTGATCGTGCTCGACCTGATGTTGCCGGGGGAGGACGGCCTGAGCCTCTGCCGCCGGCTGCGCAACGAGGGCACGATCCCGATCATCATGCTCACCGCCAAGAGCGAGGAGATCGATCGCATCCTCGGTCTCGAAATGGGCGCCGATGATTATCTGGTGAAGCCGTTCAACCCGCGCGAGCTGCTGGCGCGAATCCGCGCGGTGCTGCGGCGCGCGGGGCATGTCCCGGCCGCCGAGGTGGGCGAAAGCCCGGTTCTCGCCTTCGCGGGCTGGCGCCTCGACAAGGCGGTGCGGCGGCTGTTCAACCCCGAGGGCGAGCGCGTGGCGCTGACGGGGGCCGAGCTCGATCTCCTGCTCGCCTTCTGCGAGCGGCCGCGGCGGGTCTTGTCGCGCGACCAGCTGCTCGACCTGACACAGGGCCGCACGGCGGCTCCGTTCGAGCGCTCGATCGACGTGCTCGTCAGCCGCCTGCGCCAGAAGATGGAGCGCAACCCGCGCGAGCCCGAGCTGATCCAGACCATCCGCTCCGGCGGCTACATGTTCTCTCCGGAAATCGAGCGGCCGTCCGAGAGCACGGCGCCATGAGGCGGCTGCTGCTGCGCCTCCTGCCGGCGCGGGCCGCCGCCCAGATCACCGCCATCGTCATCGGCTCGCTGGTTCTGGCCAATCTCGTGACGATCGCGGTGCTGCTCGTCCTCCTCCCGCCCGAACTCAAGCGCGTGCCGAACCTGCCCTATGTCACGGAGCTGGTCGCGATCGCCCGGACGATCGAGGCCGCGCCGACACCGGCGGCGAAAGCGGCGATCGTCGATGCCGCGCTCGCCTCCCACCCCAGGCTGTCCCGCCTGCCCCCGGATTTGCCACCGAGCACCCGCGCGCCGGCCTGGCCCGACCGCCAGATGCTCGACAATCTCAGAGAGCGGTTCGGGGCGGAGACGCAGGTCCTGATGCTCGACGGCGCGCCCGGCCAGGGCGGCCCGCCGCCTTTCGGGCTGCGATTTGCCGACGGCAGCGGCCTCATGATGGCTCCCGAGGCGCGCACCCCGCCACCGCGCGGCCAGGCCTTCATCTTCTATCTGGCCGTGATGATCGCGTTGCTCGTCTCGCTGGTGGGCCTGCTCTCGCTCTGGGCGGCGCGGGCCGTCGCGTCGCCGCTGTCGCGGCTGGCGGAGGCCGTCGATCGCTTCGATCCCGACCGCGACACCATCGTGGCGCCGGAGCAGGGACCCATCGAGGTCAAGCGGCTCGCTGGCGCCTTCGGCAGCATGGCCGCGCGCATCCGCCGGCTGATCGACGACCGCACCCGCATGCTGGCCGCGGTCAGCCATGATCTGCGCACGCCGATCACGCGGCTGCGGCTGCGCGCCGACGAGATCGCCGATGAGCGCCAGCGCCGGGCGATCGTCTCCGATCTCGCGCTGATGGAGCGCATGGTCGGCGGGGCGCTGTCCTATCTGCGCGACGGGCGGGCGTCGGGCAGCATGGCGGCGACCGACATGCCGGCGCTGCTCCAGACGATCTGCGACGACTTCGCCGATCTCGGCCATATCGTGGTCTATGAGGGGCCGATGCGCGCCTCTGCCGTCTGCGACGCCGACCAGATGACCCGCGCCGTGACCAATCTCGTCGACAATGCGATCAAGTTCGGCGGCCGGGCCGTGGTGAAGCTCGACGACACCGATGCCGTGGCAATGGTGATCGAGGTCGAGGATGACGGACCCGGCATCGCGCCCGATGAGCGGGAGAAGGTGTTCGCACCGTTCTACCGCAGCGACCTGGCCCGGACGCTGAAGGAGGGCAGCGGCTTCGGGCTCGGGTTGTCGATCGTGCGGGCGATTGCGGAAGCCCATCGCGGCAACCTGACCCTGGCCGACCGCGAGGGCGGCGGGCTGCGGGTACGGATCGTCTGGCCGCGTCGCTTGTAGGGAACGCGGCGTCCGATCTCGCGTTGACCCCGCATGGGCCCGCAGACGGGCCTGCATCAGGGGGTCGCGATGACGACGAGCACCAATCCCGCCAGGGAAAGCCTGCGCCAGGAACAGCAGGAGCAGCGCAAGGCCGCCAGGGAAGCCGCCCGGAAGGGGCCGGACGCCGAGCTCGACACGGCGCTGAAGGCAACCTTCCCGGCCAGCGATCCGATCGCCGCCCAGGCGCCGACCAAGTCCGGCGCCGCCGACGGCAAGGCCTCCTGAGCGGTCAGTCGCGCTCGTAGAGCAGCCGCGCGCGGATCGTGCCGTCCAGCGCCCGGATCTCGCGCAGGATGTCGCGCGCATCGGCGCCGATGCTCTCCGCCTCCATCACGACATAGCCGATCTCGCCGTCCGTCTGGTAGTTCTGGGCGGCGATGTTGACGTTGCGCGCGGCGAAGACGTCGTTCAGGCGCCTCAGCATGCCCGGCACGTTGCGCTGGACGTGGATGAAGCGCGTGCCGACCGCGCGCGCGGCGAGCTGCACCTGCGGGAAATTGACCGCGCCCACCGTCGAGCCGACATCGGAATAGTCGATCAGCTTGCGGGCGACCTCGGCGCCGATGCGCTCCTGCGCTTCTTCCGTCGAGCCGCCGACATGCGGCGTGAGAATGACGTTGGGCAGGCCCTGCAGCGGCGAGACGAAGCGGTCGCTGTTCGAGGCCGGCTCGACCGGGAAGACGTCGACGGCCGCACCGGCGAGATGGCCGCTCTTCAGCGCGGCTGCGAGCGCGTCGAGATCGACCACCGTTCCGCGCGAGTTGTTGATCAGGTAACTGCCGGGGTTCATCGCGGCGATCTGCTCGGCGCCGATCATCCCGGCCGTCTGCGGCGTCTCGGGCACATGCAGCGAGACGATGTCGGCCGAGCCCAGCAGTTCGTGCAGGCTGTCGACGGGCTCGGTGTTGCCGTGGCGCAGGCGGTCCGTCTGATCGTAATAGATCACCCGCATGCCCATCGCCTCGGCCAGCGTCGAGAGCTGGCTGCCGATGTTGCCGTAGCCGACGATGCCCAGCACCTTGCCGCGGACCTCGAAGGAGCCTTCCGCCGATTTGTCCCAGCCGCCGCCATGGGCGGAGGCCGAGCGGTCGGTGATCTTGCGCAGCAGCATCACGATTTCGCCGATGGTGAGTTCGGCGACGCTGCGGGTGTTGGAGAAGGGCGCGTTGAACACCGGCACGCCGCGGCCGCGCGCCGCCTCAAGATCGACCTGGTTGGTGCCGACCGAGAAGCAGCCGACGGCGAAGAGCCGGTCGGCCCGGGCGAAGACCGCGTCGGTGAGCTGCGTGCGCGAGCGGATACCCAGCACATGGACGCCTTCGAGCGCCTTCAGCAGCGCGTCCTGGTCGAGCGCCTTGGGCAGGCGCGTCATGTTCGTGTAGCCGGCATTGACCAGGAGGTCGGCGGCGGAATCGTTGATGCCTTCCAGCAGCAGGACCTTGATGCGGTCCTTGGACAGGGACAGGCGTTCGCTGGGCAGGGTCATGGGAATGGTTCGGTCTGGCGGCGGAGCGTCCGCTATAGACCGCTGGCGCCCCGACACAACCGGATTTCTTCGCGCAGCGGGCCGTCTGCGCTCACGCCTTCTCGACCACCAGCGTGGCGCCATCGACGCGCACGACACGGACCTCGCTCCCGGCCAGCAATTCGGGCCCGGTGACGCGCCAGGACGAATCGTCGACGCGGATGCGGCCCTCGCCGCCCGTCATCGTCGCCTCCAGCCGAAAGACGCGGCCGATCAGCCGGCGGCCGCGATCGTTGAGGCCGGTCGCGGCATCGGGTTCCTCGTCCTTGCGGCGCGTCAGCAGGCGGCCCGTGAAGACGGCAACGAGGCTGAGGCCGGCGAAGATCAGGGCCGCGGCCTGCCAGCCGAGATCGACCAGGCCGACCACGGCGCCGGTCAGGAGCGCGGCGAGGCCGAGCCAGAGCAGGAAGATGCCGGGTGCCAGCACCTCGCCGCCGATGAGGACGAGGCCGAGGATGACCCAGCCCCAGGGGCCCAGGAGGATCGGTGCCATCGCTCGCTCCTTCAGGCGCCGCGGCCGGTCGGCGGCACGGAGCCCGTCCGCCTGGCCTCGACCGCATCATCGCCGAAGACGGCGCGGGTCAACTGGGCAATGCCACCAACGGTGCCCGCCAGCGCCGCTGCCTCGATCGGCACGATCACCACCTTGCTGTTGGGCGCGCTGGCGATCGCCTTCAGCGCTTCGGTGTAGCGTTCGGCGATCAGGAAGTTGGCGGCCTGGATGTCGCCGCGGCTGATCGCCTCGGAGACCATGGCGGTGGCGGCGGCTTCCGCCTGGGCGGAGCGCTCGCGCGCCTCGGCATCGCGGAAGGCGGCCTCCTTGCGGCCTTCGGCGGCGAGGATCTGCGACTGCTTCTGGCCTTCGGCCTTAAGAATCTCGGCCTGGCGCAACCCCTCCGCCTCCAGAACCGCGGCGCGCTTCTCGCGCTCGGCCTTCATCTGGCGGTTCATCGCGCCGGCGATGTCGGCCGGGGGCAGGATGTCGCGGATCTCGATGCGCGTGACCTTGACGCCCCAGGGGGAGGCGGCGGCGTCCATCACCCGCAGCAGCCGTTCATTGATCTCGTCGCGATGTGAGAGCAGCTGGTCGAGGTCCATCGAGCCGACGACGGTGCGGATATTGGTCATGGTCAGGACCATCAGCGCGTCGTTGAGGGATGAGACCTCGTAGCAGGCCTTGGCGGCGTCGAGCACCTGGTAGAAGGCGGCAGCGTCGATGCGGACGCCTGCATTGTCCTTGGTGATCGCCTCCTGGGAGGGAATGTCGAGCACCTGCTCCATGACATTCACCTTGTGGCCGATGCGGTCGATATAGGGGACGATCAGGTTGAGGCCCGCGCTCAGCGTGCGCGAATAACGTCCGAAGCGTTCGACCGTGTAGTTGTAGCCCTGCGGCACCGTCTTCACCAGGAAGGCGATGGTGATGACGACGAGCGTCACCAGGACGATCACGAAGATGCTGAAGCCCGAGAGCGTATCCATAAGGTGAGCGTCTCCTGTCGCCGTACCCGCTCCGCCGCAGGCTGGCGGCATGCAACCTGACGATTGCGACAGACGAATGCAAGGTCGCGGCGGCGCGCGCGGCGGGGCCGGCACGCTTGGCAGTTCCTCGCCGCCCATGGCCTGTCGGGTGGCAGAAACTGCTCAGGACGGCGCCGCCGAACCCGCGATTACGGTTCACATCGCGCGGCGCTTCCCGCATGATCGGGCCTCTGCTGGAGAGCCGCACCATGTCCGATCCGCGCCTGCCGATTCTCGCCGAACTCGAGAAGAAGATCCTCTGGCTCGCCTCCTGGACGATCCACAACGCCAACCATCTGCGCGATAGCGCCGACGGGATGAAGGTCGGCGGCCACCAGGCCTCCTCGGCCTCGCTGGCGACGATCATGACCGCGCTCTACATGGCGGCGCTGCGGCCGCAGGACCGGGTGGCGGTGAAGCCGCACGCCTCGCCGATCTTCCACGCGATCAACTATCTGATGGGCCTGCAGACGCGCGAGAAGCTCGAGAACTTCCGCGGCTACAAGGGCGCGCAGAGCTATCCCTCCCGCACCAAGGACATCGACGACGTCGATTTTTCGACGGGTTCCGTGGGCCTGGGCGTGGCGCAGACGCTGTTCTCCTCGCTGACGCAGGACTATGTCCGCGCCCATGGCTGGGGGCTAGCGCGTCCCGAGGGTCGGATGGTCTCGCTGATCGGCGACGCCGAGCTCGACGAGGGCAATATCTTCGAGGCCCTGATGGAGGGCTGGAAGCACGGCCTGCGCAACACCTGGTGGGTGATCGACTACAACCGCCAGTCGCTCGACGCCGTCATCCGCGAGGGGCTCTACGACCGCTTCGAGACGATGTTCCGCAATTTCGGCTGGGACGTCGTGACGCTGAAATACGGCTCGCTGCAGCAGGCTGCCTTCAAGGAAAAGGGCGGCGAGCGGCTGAAGGGCTGGATCGATTCCTGCCCCAACCAGCTCTATTCGGCGCTGACCTTCCAGGGTGGGGCGGCCTGGCGCAAACGGCTGATGGACGATCTCGGCGACCAGGGGCCGGTGACGAAGCTGATCGAGAGCCGTTCCGACGCCGAGCTCTCCAAGCTGATGTGCAATCTCGGCGGGCACGACCTGCCCTCGATCCTCGAAGCCTTCGAGGCGATCGACCACGACCGGCCGGTCTGCTTCCTGGCCTACACGGTCAAGGGCTTCGGCCTGCCGCTGGCGGGGCACAAGGACAACCATGCCGGGCTGATGACCAAGGAGCAGATGGCGGGCTTCCAAAGCGCCAATGGCGTCCGCCCCGGCCATGAATGGGATCTGTTCGAGGGGCTGTCGCTGCCCGAGAGCGAGATCCGCGCCTTCCTCGACCGCGTGCCCTTCTTCGCCGAGGGGCGCCGGCGGCTGAGCGCACCGGCGCTGCCGGTGCCGGCCAAGCTCGAAGCCGGAATCCAGCCGGTGATGTCGACGCAGATGGGCTTCGGCAAGATCCTCGACGAGATCGCCAAGGCGGGCGGGCCGCTGGCGGACCGGATCGTCACGACCGCTCCGGACGTCACCGTCTCGACCAATCTCGGCCCCTGGGTGAACCGGCGCGGGCTCTTCGCCAAGGCCTCGATGGCCGACACCTTCAAGGACGAGCGCATTCCCTCGATGCAGAAATGGGAATTCTCGCCCAAGGGCCAGCATGTCGAGCTCGGCATTGCCGAGATGAACCTGTTCATCAACCTCTCGGCGCTCGGCCTCTCGCACGCGACCTTCGGCGAGCGGCTGATCCCGATCGGCACGCTCTACGACCCCTTCATCTCGCGCGGGCTCGATGCGTTGAACTATGCCTGCTACCAGGATGCGCGCTTCATGGTGGTGGCGACGCCGTCGGGCGTGACGCTAGCGCCGGAAGGCGGGGCGCATCAATCGATCGCGACGCCGCTGATCGGCATGAGCCAGGACGGCCTGTGCGCCTTCGAGCCGGCCTTCGTCGACGAGCTGGCCGTGATGATGCGCTGGTCCTTCGCCTATCTGCAGAAGGACGGCGAGGGCGACCCTGACGAGCGGACCTGGCTGCGCGACGAGACCGGCGGCTCGGTCTACCTACGGCTCTCGACGCTGCAGCTCGAGCAGCCGCAGCGGGCGATGACGCCGGAGCTCGAGAGCGAGATCATCGACGGCGCCTATTGGCTGAGGAAGCCGGGCCCCAACGCCTCGGTCGTGATCGCCTATACGGGCGCGGTCGCGGCGGAGGCGATCAAGGCGGTCGGGCTTCTCGGCGAGGACCGGCGCGATGTCGGCCTGCTGGCGATCACCTCGGCCGACCGGCTCAATGCCGGCTGGCAGGCGGCGGAGCGTGCGCGCCAGCGCGGCAACCATCGCGCCACCAGCCATGTCGAGCGGCTGCTCGGCGATCTCTCGCGCGATTGCGGCATCGTCTCGGTGCTGGACGGGCATCCGGCGACGCTGGCCTGGCTCGGCAGCGTGCATGGCCACCGGCAGAAGGCGCTCGGCGTCGAGCATTTCGGCCAGACCGGGACGGTGGCGGATCTCTACCGGCATTTCGGCATCGACGCGAATGCTATCGTCCATGCCGCGCAGGCAGCGGCGCCGGGCCGGCCGGTGCGCTATCTGAAGGCTTTGCCGTAAGGCGCCCAACGTCGTTCTCGGGCGGCGCGCAGCGCCGACCCGAGGATCTCATGACAAGAAAGAGCTGGTTTGCGAGATGGTCGGGTCAAGCCCGACCATGACGGCCACGCCTCAGAAGCGCGGCGTCGCGAAGGTGTTGGCGAAGGGGTTGGTGCCCGCGCCGATGCGGCCGGGCAGGGTCTCTTCGCCGAAGAAGCTGCCGAGGTTGGAATAGGTCGGGCCGGCGGACACGTGCTGGCTGGCATAGCGGTTCATCGAGCCGACCGGCACGACGTTGCCCGCATCGAAATAGCTGCGCTTCTGCACGGTCACGCGCAGCGGGCCGCGGCGGTTCTGCGCTTCCGCGAAGGAGACCCACACGGTCGACGCGGCGACGGAGAGGGCGAAAACGGCGGCGAGACGCTTGAGCGAACCCATGGCGACGACATCTCCAGAACAGCGGCGATCCGCTTGGTGCGAGAACGGGACTCTATGGTGAATCCTAGACTACCGTAGTTAACGATTTTGTCAGCGCGGCCACAGCGGAAATGTGTCGCGGGAGCCTCCGGCCATGCCGATCACGCCGCCCTTGCGGTCCCTCACCACCTGGCGCGTTCCGGGCGGGTAGAAGGTGGTGTTCTGGCACTGGGCGGGCTGCCCGGCCCGACTGCCGAGATAGGCCAGGGCCGCCGATTCACGCCGCGGTTCGAGCTTCATCCGGTCGACCAGGCAGGCGACGGAGGCTGCATTGGCGGCCTGCTGGCCGGCGGCGCAGTAATAGCCGCCGAGCGCGAAGGCGGACGTCTCGAAGGCGTTGCGGAAGACGATGCAGGTCCGCACGCGCCCGTCGAGTTCTTCATAGATGAGATCGCGGCCGGCGAAGGTGCCCCAGCGCGTCGTCATGGTGTAGTGCGGCCCGCCGACCCGCGGGCGCAGCACGCGCAGCGGCTCGAACTGCCAGAACTGCGGCGTGGTGAGGGTGAAGGGGCGCCCGGCCTCGTCGGGCTCCGCCAGCACCAGCGCGGCGAAGGTCTCGTTCGTGCCGGGCCCGCCGAACTGCCAGCCCTCCTCGCGGCCCCGCGTCGGGTGGGTGGCGACGAGCGGCGCGCCCCGCATGTCCGCCGGCTCGATCGCCCAGGAAAAGGCCGGCTGTCCCCGGCCGATGGTCGGCAGCTTGCCATAGACCCACCAGGCGACCAGCAGGATCAGCAGGAAGACGGCCGCGCCGAGGGCGAGGAAGAGGAAGCGCGCGACGCCCAGCGCCGCCGTTCCCGTGGCGCCGATCACGGCCATGGCGCGTGGAGCATCAGCCGGCATGGTCAGCGCTTCTCGGGTTTGCGGGATCCGCCGACCGCGGCCGTCGCGGTCTTCGTCCGCAGTGCGGGTGTCGGTCCGTCCGCGTCGAGCCAGGAGACCTTGCGGCCGGTGGCGGAGAGGCGCGGGGTCACGCAGCCCGGCTGGCGGCTCAGTTCCGTCCGCGCGAAGGCGGTGCGCAGGGCGCGGTCCTCGCCGGCATTGAGCAGGTCGATGCGGTCGATCAGGCAGACGAGCTGGCGGCGGTCGGCCGGTTTGCCCTCTGCGCCGCACCACCAGCCACTCATCGCCAGCGGCAGCGCGCCCGATTCCATCCGGAAGGCGATGCAGGCGCGGCTGGCATGGCCGTCGCTCAGGGTCGCGTCGGCGGCCTCGACCGGGCCGAAGCGGGTCTGGATCGCGGCAGGCAGGCCGCTGCGCTGCACCGACATGGCCCGTGCGGCGGCGGCGCGAACGAGCGCGACGATGAAGGGCTGGGACAGGTCGTCCTGCGCCGCCTCGACGGTCAGCCGCAGCGCCAGATGGGCCTTGGGATCGGTGAGCGCACCGAAGGTCAGCAGTTCCTCGCGCCGCGACCCGTCCGGGCTCCGGCGCGCCTCGAGGGCCATGGTGGCACGGTCGAGATCGGGGGATTCGAGGCTGAACATCGCGATCGGCTTGCTGATCTCGATCCAGCTGTCGCGGCCGGCCGGTGTCGTGCGAGCCGTCTGGGCGACATCGCGGATCGGCCTCGGCTGCGGTTCGGCGGGCGGCGTGATCGTCGCCTCGCTCTGGGAGGACAGGCCCGTGACCAGGGTCGCGGCGAGGCCGATGCCGGCCGCGGCCGCGAGCCCGCGCCAGGCGAGGCCGGTGGTGAGGCGGACGGCGGGCAGGCGCAGCACGCGCCGCAGGATGGCGATGGGTCGGAACAGGGCCGCGAACGCGACCTCGACCCCGTCGGCAAAGCGGATCAGGGCTCGGGCGGGGTCGAGCCCGGCCAGCCGCGCGCGCAGCGCCGGCCAGGCGGCTCGCACCGGCCCTGCGCTGCCGGCCGCACGCAGCCGTCGCAGCAGACCCGCCGGATCGCGCAAGGAGGACAGCAATTGACCCGACACCACTTCAGAACCCGCCTGTCCCTGTCGCCTCGCAGCGGCACGGATGCCTCACCCGCAGCGACCCTGGCGGAGCGGCGGTCAGCAGGGCGTTACCGCGCCTGCGGATTCGCCAGGCAGCGTGAATCGTCGGTCAACGCGGAGGGTTAACGCGATGCGCCGGATGCGGCCCAGATTGACTTTTGGCGCTTCACGGTGTTCTCACAGGGCAGGTTCCTGCGGGGCGAAACGCCTCGGAGGGAGCTGCGATGCTGTCAGCCTTTCGGAATTGGCCCTGTGACTGTCCGTCTCACGACGAAACGCACGACCAAACCGGCGACCGGGACCACCGGCACGCCGCGCTGACGCTCGCCTCGGCTCCGGGTCCCTCTCCCCCCGGCGGGGGGCATGACGCCGGACCCGCCCCGCTCCAGGGGTGGACGGTGCCGAGGGGGAGACCAAACCTGGTTCATCCGAAAGGAACATCATCATGAGCTTCAAGGTCGCGATCGTCGGCGCCACGGGGAATGTGGGCCGCGAGATGCTGGACATCCTGGCCGAGCGAGCCTTTCCCGTCAGCGAGGTCGTGGCGCTGGCCTCGTCGCGCTCGATCGGGACGGAAGTCTCGTTCGGCGACAGGACGCTGAAGTGCAAGTCGCTCGAGCATTACGACTTCTCCGACACGGATATCTGCCTGATGTCGGCCGGCGGCGAGATCTCGAAGGCGTGGTCGCCCAAGATCGGTCAGCAGGGCTGCGTCGTGATCGACAACTCCTCGGCCTGGCGCATGCATCCCGACGTGCCGCTGATCGTGCCGGAGGTGAACGCCGCCGCCGTCGCCGGCTTCACCAAGATGAACATCATCGCCAATCCGAACTGCTCGACCGCGCAGCTCGTCGTGGCGCTGAAGCCGCTGCACGACAAGTACGGCATCAAGCGGGTCGTCGTCTCGACCTACCAGTCGGTCTCCGGCGCGGGCAAGGAGGGCATGGACGAGCTCTTCAACCAGACGCGCGCCGTGTTCTCGGCCGGCGAGGTCGTGACCAAGAAGTTCCCGGCCCGCATTTCCTTCAACCTCATCCCGCAGATCGACGTCTTCATGGAGGACGGCTTCACCAAGGAAGAGTGGAAGATGATGGTCGAGACCAAGAAGATCCTCGACCCCAAGATCAAGCTGACCGCGACCTGCGTGCGCGTGCCGGTCTTCATCGGCCATTCCGAGAGCGTCAACATCGAGTGCGAGAGGCCGGTGACGGCCGACGAGGCGCGCGAGGTGCTGCGCGCGGCGCCGGGCATCCTCGTGATCGACAAGCACGAGCCCGGTGGCTACATCACCCCGCATGAGGCGGCCGGCGAGGACGCGACCTACATCTCCCGCATCCGCGAGGATGCGACGGTCGAGAACGGCCTGGCCTTCTGGTGCGTCTCCGACAATCTGCGCAAGGGCGCGGCGCTGAACGCGGTGCAGATCGCCGAGGTGCTGATCAACCGCAAGCTGATCCAGCCGCGGCAGAAGGCGGCCTGATCGATCATCCCGATCCGGGGGCGACGAGGCGGGCTTCGGCCCGCCTCTTTGCGTTGGGGCGCGCCGTCACGGCCTCTGGCCCTCCCGTGCGGGTGGCGGCCGCATGCGGGCCGTTCGTTCTTTGCGCAACCCATCGCCGGCAAAGCTCTCTAAGATCGCGGCTCCCGCCGCCGCGATCGCCCCGTGCCCAACGCTCCCCAGACCGAACCGCCACCGCCGATCCCGACCGCCATCGCCACTCCGCCGCGGCGCGACGCGCCCCTGCGCGGGATCGCCTTCGTGCTGCTGGCGAGCATCTTCCTAACCTCGGCGGACATGGTCTCCAAGCTGCTGACGCAGCAGATCTCGCCGCTGCAGGTCAGCTGGCTGCGCTACTGCACCTTCACCCTGATCATGCTCGGCATCGTCTGGCGGCGCGGCGGCCTCGCCCGCCTGTCGACGCAGCGCCCGGTGCTGCAGGTCCTGCGCGGGATCGGGCTCCTGGCCTCATCCGTGCTCTTCGTGATGGCGCTGCGCTACATGCCGCTGGCGGACGCGACAGCGACCGGCTTCGTCGCGCCACTCTTCGTCACGGCACTGTCGATCCCGATCCTGCGCGAGACGATCGGCTGGCGGCGCTGGACCGCGACGCTGGTCGGCTTTGCCGGCGTGCTGATCGTGGTGCGGCCGGGCGGCGCCGGCTTCCAGATCGCCTCGCTGCTGGCCGTGGCCTCGGCCCTGTCCTGGGCCTTCGCGATGATCATGACGCGGATGATGAGCCGCACCGAGAGCCCGCTGACGACGCTGGCCTATTCGGCGCTGGTCGGCCTGGGCCTGCTCAGCCTCGCCGTGCCCTTTGTCTGGAGCCCGGTGACGCCGACGATCGTCGCCATGGGCGTCTTCATCGGCGTGTCCTCGACGATGGGCCACTGGCTGATCGTGCTGGCCTATCGCCATGGCGACGCCTCGCTGCTGGCGCCCTTCTCCTACATCCAGCTGCTCTGGGCCTCGCTGTTCGGCCTCTTCATCTTCAGCGTGCTGCCCGACCTCTGGACGCTGGTCGGCGCGGTCATCATCGCGGGCTCGGGCCTCTACACGGCACATCGCGAGCGCATCAAGGCGCGTGAGGCGGGCTGACCCGGCTCAGCCCGCGCGTGCGGCGTACCGCGCCAGGAACATGGTCACCGCCGCGTCGACGACATGGGCGATCTCCGCTTCCGTCGGCGGCCGGCGTTCGGCATTGAACAGGCGCGGGCGCAGCAGCGTCGACTGGCAGAGGTCGGCGAACTGGGCGGCGGCCAGCACGGGATCGGCGATCGCGAGTTCGCCCGCGGCGACCCGGCGCTCGAGAAAGGCGGCGAGGCGCTGTCCGCCGAGCAGCGGGCCGCGCTCGTAGAACTCGCGGCCGAGTTCCGGCATGCGCTCGGCGACGCCGAGCACGATCCGGTGCGCGCTGAGCGCGAATGGGTCCGTCACCAGGCGGACCAGATTGATGCCGAAGCCGGTGAGCGCATGGGCGAGGTCTGGATGCTCGGCGAGGGCATCGTACATGTGCTGGCGGTGCTTCTCCCGTTCGCGCTCGATCAGCGCGATGAAGAGGTGCTCCTTGTCCTCGAAGTAGACATAGAGCGTGCCTTTCGAGACGCCGGCGGCCGCGGCGATCTCGTTCATGCTCGCGGCGTCGAAGCCCTGGGCATGGAAGATCGCCTGCGCGCCATCGAGGATCTGGCGGCGCTTCTGTGGGTCCATGCCGGCGATCCGCCGGTTGCGGGCTGCCGTTCTGGGCCGCTGGTCGGCCGTTTCGTTCATCTCGTCCATCCGTCAGGCGCAGGGCGCACCTGCAAAATCATCGAACCGATCGGTTCGATTCGCTCTTGATATGACGCGTGGCGCGCGCTAGTTCAATAGCGATCGAACCGTTTGGTTCGAATTGTAAGTGTCAGGATGATCTCATGGCTGCCGAAATCCTGCCCGAGCCGCGCGACGAGGTCCGGCGCGACCGCCTCAAGCTCGTCGGACCCGCTCCCCAGGGCACGCCCTCTGCCGCCCCTCAGTCCGCCGAGGCCCGACGGGCGGGCGAGACCGCGCCGGCTCCGGAGGCAGGCGCCGCCGCGGCGGCGAAGCCTTCGGCTCGGAGCCGGATGGTCCGCCGTGCCGGTTTTGCGCTCGTCGGTACGGCCGCGGTCGGGGCCGGGCTCTGGTTCGGGGCCGACTGGTGGTTCAACGGCCGCTTCATCGTCTCGACCGACGATGCCTATGTCGGGGCCGAGATGGCGACGATTTCCGCCAAGCTCTCGGCCAATGTCACGAGCGTCAGCGTCAGGCAGAACCAGGAGGTCACGGCCGGGCAGCCGCTGGTCGCGCTCGACGATGGCGACTGGCGGATCGCGCTCGACAGCGCCCGCGCCAAGACCGCCACCGCGATGGCGACGCTCGCGCGCATCGACAGCCAGATCGAGGCCGGCCGCGCCAGCCTGCAGCAGGCCCAGGCGCAGGAGACCTCCGCCCAGGCCGGCGTCACCCGCACGATCGCCGATTTCGAGCGCGCCAACAGCCTCGCCGCCAAGTCCTACGGATCCCAGGCCACGCTGGACGCCGCGGTCGCCGCCCGCGACCAGGCGAAGGCGTCGCTCGGCAGCGCCGTGGCCGGCGTCGCCGCCGCGCAGGCGAATGTCGAGGTGTTGAAGGCGCAGCGGGTCGAGGCGGCGCGCCAGGCGGACGAACTGAAGATCGCCGAGCAGAAGGCGGAGCGCGACCTCGGCTTCACCCGCGTCGCAGCACCGATCTCGGGCCTCGTCGCCAACACCAATGTGCAGCTCGGCGACCTCGTCAGCGCCGGCAAGCGCCTGATGTCGATCGTGCCGCTGGACCAGGTCTATGTCGATGCGAACTTCAAGGAGACGCAGGTCGGGCCGCTGAAGATCGGCGACCGGGCGACGATCACCGTCGATGCGCTGCCGGGCCAGGTCTTCGAGGGGCGTGTCAGCGGCATCAGCGGCGGCACCGGCTCGGTCTTCACCCTGCTGCCGCCCGACAATGCGACCGGCAACTTCACCAAGATCGTCCAGCGCGTGCCGGTCCGCATCGCGCTCGCGCCCGAGGCCACGGCGCGCCATGTGCTGCGGCCGGGCATGTCGGTGGTGGTGAAGATCGATCCGCGGCCTGTCGGCGGGCGCTGACCATCTGGGTGTTTTCTCAGCCCTCATCCTGAGGAGCCGCCACAGGCGGCGTCTCGAAGGATGGTCCAGGAGGCCTCGGAGCACACTGGATCATCCTTCGAGACGGCCCTGGCGGGCCTCCTCAGGATGAGGGCTCGTAAGAGGAGGCCGCCATGGCCACCGCGACCCTGAGCAGCCCGGCAGGCAGCCCGCCGGCCGCCGACGCCATTCCGATGCGCCGGATCTTCGCCTTCGTGGCGATGGTCTTCGGCATGTTCATGGCGATCCTGGACATCCAGATCGTTTCCGCCTCGCTGGCGGAAATCCAGGCGGGGCTGTCGGCCTCGTCGGACGAGATCGCCTGGGTCCAGACGGCCTATCTGATCGCGGAAGTGATCATGATCCCGCTCTCGGGCTATCTCAGCCGGGCGCTGTCGACCCGCGTCTTCTTCACCATCGCCGCCGCCGGCTTCACCATCGCCAGCGTGCTCTGTGCGATGTCGTCCTCGATCAACGAGATGATCCTGTGGCGCGCCGTGCAGGGCTTCATCGGCGGCGGCATGATTCCCGGCGTCTTCGCCGCCGCCTTCACGATCTTCCCGCCCTCCAAGCGTCCCGTGGTCTCGCCGATCATCGGGCTGGTCGCGACGCTCGCGCCGACGATCGGCCCCACCGTCGGCGGCTATCTCAGCAGCGCCTTCTCCTGGCACTGGCTCTTCCTGGTCAATGTCGTGCCGGGGATCTGCGTCACGATCGCCGCCTGGACGCTGATCGACTTCGACAAGCCGCAGAAGGGGCTCCTGAAGCGCTTCGACTGGCTCGGCCTGCTCGGCATGGCGGGCTTCCTCGGCAGCCTCGAATATGTGCTTGAAGAAGGCACGCGACTGGACTGGTTCGAGAGCCACGAGATCGTCTTCTTCTCGGTCGTCATGGTCTTCGGCGCGGTGCTGTTCTTCTGGCGCGCGCTGACGCGGGACGACCCGCTGGTCGATCTCTACGCCTTCACCAACCGCAACTTTGCCTTCGGCTCGCTGTTTTCCTTCTGCATGGGCATCGGCCTCTACGGGCTGACCTATCTCTACCCGGTCTATCTCGGGCGCATCCGCGGCTATGATTCGCTGCAGATCGGCCAGACGATGTTCGTCACCGGGCTGTGCATGTTCCTGACGGCGCCGATCGCCGGCAAGCTCTCGACGAAGATCGACCCGCGCGTGCAGATGATGATCGGCTTCGGCGGTTTCGGGCTCGGCACCTGGATCGCCAGCGGCATCACCGCGGATTGGGATTTTTACGAATTGCTCGCGCCGCAGATCCTGCGGGGCGTCTCGCTGATGCTGTGCATGGTGCCGATCAACAACCTCGCGCTCGGCACGCTGCCGCCGGCGCAGCTCAAGAACGCGTCGGGCCTCTACAACCTCACCCGCAATCTCGGCGGCGCGGTCGGGCTCGCGCTGATCAACACGCTGCTCAACACGCGCACCGACCTGCACATCGCCCGGCTACACGAGCGCGTCGCGGCGGGCCGGCAGGTGGCGGAGGAAGCGATCGCCCAGACGATGCAGCGCTTCCTCGATTATGGCGACGCGGCCGAGCAGATGGCGCTCGCGCTGATCAACCAGCGCGCCCACAAGCAGGCGCTGATCATGGCCTTCGGCGACGTCTTTCTCGGGCTGACCTGCATCTTCGTGGCGCTCGTCGCGCTGGCGCTGTTCATGCGCAAACCTCCGGCCGCGGCACCGGGCGCGGGCGGCGGCCATTGAGGCTCAGGCGGCGGTCGGGATGGGCCCCGGCGGCCCCGCGATGACGGGATGCCGCAGCCCGCGCGATTGACAAGCGGGCGCGACTTCGACAAATATAATAGCAATATCAGTAGTTTAGATGTTTTCTAAACTACGCGCCGCAAAGCCGGCGATGTGGAAGGCGTCTCCGATGAGTTTTTCGTCCCCGAAGGAACAGACCCCGCAGCGGGCCGCGGCCGACCAGATTCCCTGGCCGCAGAAAAGCCCGGCCTCCTGCCCGATCAGCGCCGTGAAGGCGCGGCTGCGGACCGCCGGCCTGCGGCCGACGCGCCAGCGCATGGCGCTGGGCTGGCTGCTGTTCGCCAAGGGCGACCGCCATGTCAGCGCCGAGATGCTCTATGAGGAGGCGCTGCGCGCCCGCGAGCCGCTCTCGCTCGCCACCGTCTACAACACGCTGCGCCAGTTCTCCGAGGCCGGGCTGCTGCGCCAGGTCTCGGTCTCCGGCCCGAAGACCTTCTTCGACACCAACGTCTCCGAGCATCACCACTTCTATAATGAGGACGACGAGACGGTCGTCGACATCCCCGGCTCGACGATCCAGGTCGCCGGCCTGCCGGAGGCGCCCGAGGGCATGATGATCTCCTCGGTCGAGGTGATCGTGCGCCTGCGCCGCGCCGACGGGCAGGAGATCGAGACCCGGACGACCGAGCATCGCAGCCTCGAGAGCCGCCTGGCGGCGGGCGGCCACTGATGATCGTCTGCTCCTGCAACGTCCTGTCCTGCCGGCAGATCAAGGGCACGATCGCCCCTGACGGCACGGGCCCGCGGACGGCGGGAGAGGCCTATGACTGCCTGGGCTGCAGCCCTGACTGCGGCCGCTGCGCCCGCGAGGTGCGCGCCATCCTCGCCGAGGCGCGCGCCGCCTGCATGACGCAGTGCGGCTCCTGCGCCGCACGCGAGATCGAATGCTCGGTCCATATCGCCGTCGGGCAGATGATGGACGGCCTCGCGGCCGAGAACGACCTCGCCGCCTGAGCCGGCGCGCCGGCCTTGGCTGCGCTTTTCCCCTTTTCTTTCGCGGATGCCTGCCCTACATTAGGATCATTCTAATGTAACTGCGGAGCGCTGGCGCCATGAAGGGTGACAAGAAGGTCATCGACTATCTCAACAAGGGGCTTCGCTCCGAGCTGACGGCGATCAACCAGTACTGGCTGCACTACCGGATCCTGGACAACTGGGGTCTGAAGGAGATGGCCAAGACCTGGAAGAAGGAATCGATCGAGGAGATGGTCCATGCCGACCGCTTCGTCGACCGGATCCTCTTCCTCGAGGGCTTCCCGAACATGCAGACGCTCGATCCGCTGCGGATCGGCGAGAACGTCAAGGAAGTGATCGAGGCCGATCTGAAGGCCGAGATCGAGGCGCGCGCGCTCTACCAGGAGGCGGCGACCTATTGCCGCGAGGTTCACGACTACCCTTCCGAGGAGCTGTTCAAGGCCCTGATGAAGGACGAGGAAGGCCATATCGACTTCCTCGAGACGCAACTCGACCTCATCGGCCGCATCGGCATCGAGCTCTACACCCAGAAGCATATGGGCGGTCTCGACGAAGGCCACTGAGTCCGGCGCCGTTCAAGGCAGGATCAGCGAAGCCGGCTCCGCGATGCGGGGCCGGCTTTGTCTTAGACCACGCCGCCACGCCGTCATTGCGCGCGCAGCGAAGCCATCCAGAGGGACGTCGCGCTCGACGATCTGGATTGCTTCGCTGCGCTCGTAATGACGGTTCGGTGAAGCTGGAGAGGAGGGCGGATGACCGCGACAGTGATCTCGGTGAGCGCGGCGATGGGGCATCGCTTCAGCAAGCCGGTACAGGGCTCGATCCGCCTGCTGGCCGGGCTCGGCATCGAGGGCGACGCCCATTGCGGCGAGACGGTGAAGCACCGCTCGCGCGTCGCGGTCGATCCGACGCAGCCCAATCTGCGGCAGGTCCATCTCATCCATGCCGAGCTGTTCGACGAGCTGAACGCCGCCGGCTTCGATGTTGCGCCCGGCCAGATGGGCGAGAACGTGCTGACGCGCGGGCTCGACCTGCTGGGCCTGCCGGTCGGCACCAGGCTGCGGCTGGGGCCGGAGGCGCTTGTCGAGATCACCGGCCTGCGCAACCCCTGCGCCCAGATCGAGGCGTTCCGGCCGGGGCTGCTCGCCGCGGTGCTCGGGCGCGACGCGGAGGGCAAGATCGTGCGCAAGGCCGGGATCATGGGCATCGTGCTGGAGGGTGGGGTGGTGGCTCCGGGGAATGCGATCGAGGTCACCCTGCCGGCCTTGCCGCACCGGGCTCTGGAGCGGGTGTGAGGCGGGATCACCGGGCCGGGGTCCGATGGTCCAGTCTGCCGCAGGCGGCTGACCGCAAAGGACCAAGCCTCCCCGGAGCCGGAGCTCCGGGGAGGCTTGGGGAGCTGAAGAGAGCTGGCGAGCGTCACAGGCTGCCGCTCAGCGGCAGATGGTCTTGTAGCCGACGGTGATGGTCTCGCCGGAGTAGCGGTCGACGCGCTTGATCGGCTTCTCGAAGCAGTCTTCCTCGGCCTCGACGAAGCGCACCGGGCGCTGGCGGCCGTAGCCGGCTTCACGCAGGTCGCGATCCTCGTAGCTGCGGTAGCGGGGTTCGGCGGCGCGGGCCTGGTTGCTGACGATCGCCGCGCCGATGAGGGCGCCGGTGAGGCCGAGCAGAGCCCCGGCGACGGCCGTCTTGCGGCTGTGCTGCTTGACCGGCTTGACGTTGAACCCACGGTCGGTGGCGGAGGCGCTGGAGACGAAGGAGCCGCTGATCAGGGCGACGGTCAGGGCGGCGGCGACGGTCTTGGTGCAAACCTTGGTGAAGCTCTGGGTCATGACGCTCATCCTCTGGCGGGGCGGCGATCCGTTCGCCGATGAATTCACCCTAGAGGCGGGCACATCGGTGCGCTGTTCCGGCGGGAACAGGGCGGCGCCACCTGGCGGCTGACACCCGTGCTCCGCGCCTTGACCTCAGGCCATGGCGTCGATCCATCGAATGCCCGGCTCCCCTGATCCCGACCCGCGACGTTCCCCCGTGACGTCTCTCCCTGGCCGTCACCCCGCAACCCATTACCCCCGAAAGCCGACGAGCCTGTCGCTTCGACCGTTGTCGCGACACGATCCCACCTTCCGACGGGACCAAGGCCGAGCAATTGTGCCGTCAATCAGGGGGCAACCTATCTGGGATATGTGGGACGAAGTATCAGTCTTTTCCCCGTTTGCCTGTTGAGGCAAACATCGCAGGAATGGCGGCATGACCCCTTTCTTCGACCCGGCGAAACTCCGGCAGCACCGACAGGAACAAGCCGCCCATGGCTTTCCGCTGCTGCGCGCCTGCCCCAACACAGCCGCCATTGCGCGCATCACCTTTCTCGACACACTCGCGCCTGCCGAACGCGAGGACTTTGCCAACCAGCTCTCCTGCCTGGAGGACGAACAGGCATCGAGGCCGTGGTCGCCGCACACGGACTTTCAGGAGATGGTGCGCGCCTTTCCCCTCCTCGTTCGGTTTTTTGGAGGAAGCAGCGGCCTTCATCCGCCTCAGGCCACGGCACTCGACATTCGCCAGGTTCCGGTGAAGCTGATGGCAAAACTTCTGGCGGAAGCCGGTGCCGGTGGCCTTGAGGCGATCGGAAAGACCCTGACGCTGTCGGACGAGCCTGAGTCTCGCAGGCCTTCTTCCGCTCATGCCGCATCGCTGGACGAGGCGGTGCCGGTTGCGCCCGCTCGTCTGCGCAAGCTCATTGGTCGCATGATGTCCGATCGCTTCGGAGCGACGGCTCAGGCGATCGACAAGCAGAGCATGGTCTATGATGCGTTGGTTCCCGCCGGGCAGCTCCGGCTCCATGCGAAATTCTCACCCCCCGGCCGCATGACACTGCAACTCGGCTACCACATCGAGATGCGCCCTCGCTCCCCGGGCCAACAATGGCTGGCCGACTACGAGACCGTCTGGCGGACCCCCGGCGTCTGGGATTACCTCACCGAGAGCAATGCCGAACGGTCCATCGTCCACCTGGGCACACTGATCGGCGTCTGCCTCGCGCTCCTCTGAAGCACAGCCTTCCTGCGGGAGGCTTCCTGTATCGATACGGTGCGGCAATCTCTGCAGCCACCATGCTTGGGTGATGTCTCAGGACGATTGAGAGGGATCGACGAGTGCGCGATATTCCTCCACCGTCTCTGCGGCGCGCCAGACACGAGTCGAATGTGTGACTCTTGGCTGACGGCCGCCGCTCCGTCGCAAGTGCCTCGTCGCCCCGCGCCGCGCGACCGGCCATCCAGCCCTACGGATTGCGCCTCGAGCTCAGCGGCATCGAGCGTTGCCCGCCGAGGCCGGGTTTCGTGACGGGAATCGGCTCGCCACCGCGTTCCCGTCGACCACGGCGCCTCGACCCGCCAAGGCCCATCGTCAGCCCCTGGCGTGCTCGCCAGGGGCCTGGTGCTGCGTCACGCGCTCAGCGGCAGATGGTCTTGTAGCCGACGATGATGGTCTCTCCGGAGTAGCGGTCGAAGCGCTTGATCGGCTTCTCGAAGCAGTCTTCCTCGGCCTCGACGAAGCGCACCGGGCGCTGGTGGCCGTAGTCCGCGTGACGCTGGTCGCGGTCATGGAAGCTGCGGTGGCGCGGCTCGGCGGCGCGGGCCTGGTTGCTGACGATCGCCGCGCCGATGAGGGCGCCGGTGAGGCCGAGCAGGGCCCCGGCGACGGCCGTCTTGCGGCTGTGCTGCTTGACCGGCTTGACCTCGAAGCCGCGGTCGGTGGCGGAGGCGCTGGAGACGAAGGAGCCGCTGATCAGGGCGACGGTCAGGGCGGCGGCGACGGTCTTGCTGCAAACCTTGGTGAAGCTCTGGGTCATGACGCTCATCCTCTGGCGGGGCGGCGATCCGTTCGCCGATGAATTGAACCTAGAGGCGGGCGCATCGGTGCGCTGTTCCGGCGGGAACAGGGCGAGAGATCACGGTCGGATCGGCCATCCTGCCGGCCACGAAAAAACCCGCCGGCGCGAGCCGGCGGGCCTGATCGTCATTCGGGGCTGCGGCGTCAGATGTAGCTGACGTTCGCTGCTTCCGGGCCCTTCTTGCCGGCGCGGATCGAGAAGCGCACGCGCTGCCCGTCCATCGGCGGCTGCAGGCCGCTGCGGCTGAGTGAGGAGACATGCAGGAACACGTCGGCGCCGCCCTGGTCGGGCGCGATGAAGCCGAAGCCGCGCTCCGCATTGAAGAACTTCACGGCGCCATCGAAGGGGCCTTCCATCGGGCCGCTGTCGCGGTTGCCGAAGCCGCCACGATCGCCGCGATCAGCATAACCGCCGCCGCCGCCGTAGCCGCCGCGATCCCCGCCGCCGCCATAGCCGCCGCGATCGCCACCACCATAGCCGCCACGGTCGGCATAACCGCCGCCGCCGCCATAGCCGCCGCCACCGAAATCGTCGCGCGGCGCGCGCGGCGCCCGTGGCGCAGCCGGCGTCGCGGTCGAGGCGTCGATCTCATGAACCGCGACGACCTGCAGGCCGCGCCGGCCCTCGCCGAGATCGGCAATGATCGTGGCGCCCGGCTGCAGGTCCTGCTGATCGAGCGGGCCGATCGCAGAAATGTGAAGGAAAACGTCGCCCGAACCATCGGAGGGCGACGCGAAACCGAACCCCTTCTCGGGGTCGAACCATTTGATCTTGGCTTCGATGTTTTCGTGGGTGACGAAAGGCTGGGCAGACGGAGGCTTACGACGATCGAACATGGAGCTTCGAGGATGAGTGAGCGGGAAATCGCAATCTAGCGCAAGCAACGCGCGCCGTCATCGGGGGGGTGGCGTAATTTATTGCGGTTCGGTCGCGTTCGGGGCCCCTCTGACCCATGGGCCGCGGCGGTGCTTTGCCGGCGCTAGCCTTCAGTCGTCACGATCCGCCCTTGCCAGCACGGCCCGCAACAGCACATCCAGACCCGGCTCGAGATCCTCGCGCGTGCAAAGCTCGCCGTTGTTGTGGGTGATGCCGCCCTGGCAGGGCGTGAAGATCATCGTCGTCGGCGCGTGACGGGCGACGAAGTAGGCATCGTGTCCGGCCTGGCTCAGGATGTCGCGGTGGCGGTAGCCCCGGGCGCTGGCGATGCCGCGGACCTGCTCGACGAGCTCGGGCGCGAAGATGTTTCCACCCCAGCGCCAGACATCGAGGATCTCGACGCTGCAATCGGCCTTCGCCGCCGATTCGTAAGCCGCGCGACGCATCGCCTCGGCCATGACGGCCGAGGTCGTCGGGTCGGGGTGGCGGACGTCGCCGACGGCCTGGGCCCAGTCGGAGAGGATGCCGGGCTTGTTCGGCCAGGCGACGAGGCGCGCGGCGGTGGCCTTGCCACCGGTGCCGGCATGGACCCAGCCGAGATCGTCGACCGCGACGAGGAAGCGCGCGCCGGCGATGAGCGCGTTCTTGCGCCGCTCCATTGGCCAGGGGCCGGTATGGGCGGTCTCGCCCTTGAACTCGATCAGCATGCCGGTGGAGGGAAAGCCGCCGGTGACGATCCCGACCTGCATGCCTTCGCGGTCGAGGATCGGCCCCTGCTCGATGTGCAGTTCATAATAGGCATCAAAAGCATGGGGCCGTGCCTCCATCTCGCCGCGATAGCCGATGCGGGCGAGTTCGTCGCCGAGCGTGCGGCCCTCCTCGTCGACGCGGCCGCGGGCCCAGTCGAGCGTATAGGCGCCCGTGAAGGTGCCCGAGCCCACCATGGGCGGAGAGAAGCGCGCGCCCTCCTCATTGGTCCAGTTGACCAGTTCGATCGAGCGGCGCGTGCGATGGCCGATCGTGTCGAGCGCGCGGCAGACCTCGAGCCCGCCGAGAACGCCGAGGATGCCGTCGAAGCGGCCGCCATTGAACTGGGTGTCGAGATGGCTGCCCATCACCACCGGCGGCAGGCTGTCATCGGTGCCGGCGCGGCGCGCGAAGATGTTGCCGATGCCGTCGACGCGCACGGAAAGCCCGGCCTCGCGACACCAGGCGACGAACTGGTCCCGAACCTCCCTGTCCGAATCGGACGCCGCGAGACGCGAGAGGCCGCCGGGGCGGCCGGGCCCGATCTCGGCCGATCGCTCGATCGTCGCCCAGAAGCGGTCCATGTCGATGCGGGCGGGGGCGGTCATGTCCATGGCTGTCGTCTTCGTTGGGTTGAGGCCGCGGCGCCGGCGCCTTGGCTTGGCCGAGTATCGGCGGGCGCCAGCCCTCGGGGCAACGGCCTGGGATCAGAAGGGCGCTCGAATCGCGCCCGCCATCGACGAAGCAAATCCCGTGCTGCCGTGGCCGGAGCCCCGCGCGCAGGCAGGGCCTGCCGCGTCAGCATGAGGATTGCATCGCCCCCCTGTAGACTTCCGACCGCTCGTCGACGCATCGTGACGGGCACGCCTCTGCCACGCCCAACTTCGGATCCCGGATTTTCATGCAGGCCAAACGGATCCGCATCGCCGTCGACATCGGTGGAACCTTCACGGACCTCGAATGCGTCGACGAGGCCGACGGCACGACGCAGAGCTTCAAGTCCCCGACGACGCCGGACGATCCCTCGCTCGGGCTGATGAACGCGATCAAGGGCGCGGCCGCGCGCTTCGGCTTCGCACTGTCGGATGTCGGCCTGCTGATGCACGGCACGACGATCGCGACCAATGCCGTGCTGACGCGGAACCTGCCCGAGGGCGCGCTGATCACCACGGCCGGCTTCGAGGACGTGCTGGAGATCGGCCGACACGCCCGCAAGGAAATCTATCGCCTCAAGCCCGAGCCGCCGGCCGTGCTGGTGCTGCGGCGGCGGCGCTTCGGCGTGGTCGAGCGCATCGGGCCCGCCGGCGAGGTGCTGACCGCTCTCGACGCGGCCAGCGTCGAGGCGGCGATCGACCGCGTTGCCGCGTCGGGCGCGAGCGTCTGCGCCATCGCGCTGCTCAACGGCTTCACCAACCCCGCCCATGAGATCGCGATCCGCGACCGCCTGCTGGCGCGGCTGCCGGATCTGGCGGTGTCCTGCTCGCACGAGGTCTCGCCCGAGATCCGCGAATTCGAGCGGACCTCGACGACGGTGCTCAACGCCCTGCTGATCCCGGTGGTGCGGCGCTATATCGACGCGCTGCTGGCGCGGATCGCAGCCGAGGGGCTGACCGCGCCGCTCTATCTCGTGCAGTCCAATGGCGGGGCGACCACGCCGCGCGCGGCCGGCGAGGCGCCGGTCAAGCTCCTGCTCTCGGGACCGTCCGGCGGCGTGCTCGCCGCCGAGGGCGTCGCGCGCCAGCTCGGCTTCCCGAATGTCGTCGGCGTCGACATGGGCGGCACGAGCTATGACGTCGCCGTCATCCGCGAGGGCCGTCGCGCCGTCGTCGCGCAGGGCGACATCGACGGCCTGCCGGTGCGCGTGCCGATGGTCGACATGCGCACGATCGGTGCGGGAGGCGGCTCGATCGCCTCGCTCGACGCGTCGGGGCGCCTCCAGGTCGGCCCGCGCAGCGCCGGTGCGAGGCCGGGCCCGGTCTGCTATGGCCGCGGCGGCACAGAGCCGACCGTCACCGACGTCAACCTGATCCTCGGGCGGCTCGACCCCGTGACCTTCCTCGGCGGCGAGTTCGCGCTCGATCTCGACGGTGCCCGCGCGGCGCTGGACACCCGCATCGCCGGCCCGCTCGGGCTCGACCGCGATCGTGCCGCGGCCGGCATCCTCGCCGTCGTCGTCGCCAAGCTCGCCGGGGCGATCAAGCTCTCGCTGTTCGAGCGCGGGCTCGATCCGCGCGACTTCGCGCTGATGTCCTTCGGCGGGGCCGGCGGCCTCCATGCCGTCGAGGTCGCCGAGGAACTCGGCATGACCACGGTGATCTTCCCCAAGGATCCCTCGACCTTCTCGGCCCATGGCATCCTGCAGTCCGACATCGTCCATGATCTCGCCCGCACCCGCGTGCTGCCGCTGAAGGCCGGCGCTGCGCCGGCTTTCGCCGCGCTCGCCGGCGAGCTGCTGGCCGAGGGCGAGGCGCTGCTGGCGGCCGACGGGCTGCCCACGGAGCAGCGCCGTCTCGAACTCGCGGCGGATCTGCGCTATCGCGGCCAGGCCTTCGAGCTGCTGGTGCCGCTGGACGAGGTCCCGCAGGACGACGCCGCGCTCGCGCGGCTCTGCGAGCGCTTCCACGCGGCGCATCGCCAGCGCTTCTCCTTCGACGATCCCGATGAGACCGTGGAGCTCGTGACGCTGCGCCTGGCGGCGGTCGGCCTTCTCGGCGGCACGGCGAGCGCCCAGGCGCCGGCGGCCGGTGCGCCGGCGGCTCAGCGCGAGCGCGCGGTCCATCTCGGTGGCGGCTGGACCAGCGCCCCGGTCTACGAGCAGGCGGCGCTCGGAGCGGGCGCGAGCGTCGAGGGGCCCGCGATCGTCGAGCAGGCCTACACCACGCTGATCATCCCCGCGGGCTGGCGGCTCGCCGTCAGGCCCTCCGGCGATCTCGTTGCGACCCGGGAGGCGCTGTCATGAGCCAGGTCGATAGCAAGGTGGCAAGCAAGGTCGATCCAGTCCTCCTCGAAATCGTCTCGCATGCGCTGGTTTCGGCGGCCGAGGAGATGTCGATCACGGTCTGGCGCACCAGCCGCTCGACGACGGTGCGCGAGCTGCTCGACTATTCGACGGCGGTGTTCGACGGGGAGGGCCGCAACATCGCCCAAGCGGCGCGCATGCCGGTCCATCTCAATTCGATGGAGCTCTGCCTGCAGGAGATCATCGCCCGCCATCTGCCGCTGGAGCGCTGGCGCGAGGGCGATGTCGTCGTCACCAACGATCCCTATTGCGGCGGCCAGCATCTGCCGGATTTCCTCGCCTTCAAGCCGGTTTTCGTCGAAGGCCGGCGCATCGCCATCACCTGCGTCCTGATCCACCATGTCGATGTCGGCGGCGGCGCGGCCGGCGGCTACAACGCCCATGCCGTCGAGATCTTCCAGGAGGGCCTGCGGCTGCCGCCGGTGAAGATCGTCCGCGAAGGCGAGATGCAGGACGATCTCTTCGCCACCATCCTGCAGAATGTCCGCGAGCCCGAGACCTTCCGCGGCGATTTCCTCAGCCAGATCGCCGCGCTCGAGGTCGGCGCCCGGGCGATGCGACAGCTCGCGGCGCGCTATGGCGTCGAGACGCTGCGCGAGGTCGGGCAGGCCCTGCTCGACCACTCCGAGACGGCGATGCGTGCCGCTCTGACCGCGCTGCCCGACGGCGTCTACCAGGCGGAGGATTTCGTCGACGGCGACGGCATGGAGGCCGGACAGAAGCGCATCGCGGTGACGCTGACGATCGCGGGCGACAGCTTGACGGTCGACTTCAAGGGCTCCTCGCCTCAGGCACGCGGGCCGATCAATGCAACGATGGCGACGACCCGCTCGGCGGTCTATTACGCGGTGATCGCGGCGTCGGGCATCGAGGCGACCGCCAATTCCGGCTGCTATCGGCCGATCACCGTCAGCGCGCCCGACGGGCTCCTCGTCAGCGCCCAGTTCCCCGCGCCGGTTTCGATGCGCATGCTGACCGGCCACCGGATCGCGACCGCGGTGCTGAAGGCCTTCGCGGAGGCGATCCCCGAGCGCATTCCCGCCTCCTATTACGGTGTGACCTTCAACCACGCGGTCAATATCCGCCATGCCGATGGCCGCCGGCAGGTCTATTTCGACGCCGAGATCGGCGGCTGGGGCGGCCATCCCGAGGCTGACGGCCCCTCGGGCCTCTCGGCCGGCTTCCACAACGGCCAGAACACACCGATCGAGATGATCGAGGCGATCTTCCCGCTGCGCTTCACGCATTACGGCTTTCTGCCGGGTTCGGCCGGTGCGGGGAAGATGCGCGGCGGCCTCGGGCTCGTGCGCGAATGGCGCTTCATCGCCGAGCACGGCCTGCTCAACGCCTCCTTCGACGCCTTCGCCTCGCAGCCTTACGGCCTGGCCGGCGGCGAGCCCGGGCGCGGCGGGCGCCTCAGCCTGATCCGCGACGGACAGGTCACGGAACTGGCGGCCAAGACGATCGGCTGCGTGCTGAAGGCCGGCGACATCGTGCGCATGGAGACGCCGGGCGGCGGCGGCAATGGCGACCCCCGCGAGCGCGATCCCGCGGCCATCGCCGCCGACAGGGCCGACGGGTACGTGTCGTGACCGGCGCGCCGGGGTGGCGGGACTATTGCATGGCAGGCCTGACGCGTGGTCACATGCGACGTGACGCGCAGCGGGCGCCCGGAGACCGGCCTTGATGACGACGACGACCCGCTCGCGCATTCAGGCGCGTCGATGAGCGACCTCTCCCGCCTGCTGCCCGACGAGCCGCTGCCACAGCGCATCTCGCGCATCCTGGCCTGGGCCGCGGGCGCGATCGTCCTGGTCGGCTGCAGCTTCCTCATAACCATCGACGTGATCACGCGCTTTCTGTTCAAGCGCGGCATGGTCGAGAGCTTCGAGATCTCGGGCTATGCGCTGGCGGCCTGCATCGGGCTGGGGCTGGCCTTCACCGTGACCTCCAAGGCCAATATCCGCGTCGACATCCTGCTCGACGTACTGCCCGGCAAGGTCCGGATCGTCTGCGACATCATCGCCTCGCTGGCGCTGGCGCTGATCGCCGTGGCGCTGGCCTGGTTCGCCTGGGGCACGCTGGCGCAATCCTGGGCCCTGAACGCCAAGTCGGTGTCGCAGCTGCAGACGCCGATGGTGCTGCCGCAGGGGATCTGGTGCGTCGGCCTGGTCTGGTTCGCCTGCATGGCGGTGCTGATCCCGATCCAGGCGATCGCCCGGCTGATCGCGCATGACCGGCCCGGCTTCGATGCCCTGATCGGTTCGCTGCGGGTGACCGAGGAAATCGAGCAGTCGGGTGTCGAGAACCCGGCCGGCGGCGCGGAGGCCCGCCCGTGATCGGGACCGCGCTCTCCCTGCTCGTCGCGCTGGTCGGTCTGAGCATCCCGGTCGCGGCCGCGCTCGCGCTGATGGCCTATGTGCTGCAGGCCAACTACGCCTTCTTCCCGATGACCGGCGCCGTCGGCGAACTGGCCTGGAATTCGTCGAACGACTTCATCCTGATCGCCGCCCCGATGTTCATCATGATGGGCGAGCTGATGCACCGCTCGGGCATGAGCGAGCGCCTGTTCACAGCGCTCTCGCCCTGGTTCGCCCGCGTTCCCGGCCGGCTGATCCACACCAACATCGCGGCGAGCGCGATCTTCGCGGCGACCTCGGGCTCGTCGGTGGCCACCGCCGCCACGATCGGCACGGTGGCGATCCCCAACATGGACAAGGGCGGTTACAACCGGCCGCTCTTCCTGGGCTCGATCGCGGCCGGTGGCACGCTCGGCATCCTGATCCCGCCCTCGATCAACATGATCATCTACGCCGTGCTGACCGATACCTCGGTGGCGGATCTCTATGCGGCGGGCTTCATCCCCGGCTTCCTGCTGGCCGGGCTGTTCTCGCTGATGGTGCTGGGCCTGGCGCTCTACCGGCCGGACTGGGCCGGCCCGAAGGTCGATACCGGCGATCTCTGGCGCCAGCGCGTCGCGGGCCTGCGCCATCTCATCCCGCCGCTGGGGCTCTTCCTCGTCGTCGTCGGCTCGATCTATGCCGGCATCGCGACGCCGACGGAGGCCGCGGCACTCGGCCTGATGGCGACCCTGGGCCTCGTCGCGGCCAACCGGCAACTCACGCTGCCGGTGCTGCTGCGCGCCTTCGAGGGCACGGTGCGCACGACCTGCATGGTGATGCTGATCGTCATCGCCGCCTTCTTCCTCAACTTCGTGATGGTCTCGATCGGGCTGGTGAAGGCGATCACCGACCTCGTCCTGTCGCTGGGCTGGCCGCCGCTCGGCATGCTGCTGGCGATCGTGGTGTTCTACCTGATCCTCGGCTGCTTCATGGAGACGCTGTCGATGATGATCGCGACGACGCCGGTCGTCCTGCCCGTCATCACGGCGTTGGGCTACAGCCCGGTCTGGTGGGGCATCATCTTCGTCATCCTGATGGAGGCGGCACTGATCACGCCCCCGGTCGGCCTCAACCTCTATGTCGTCCAGGCCGTGCGCGGAAAAGGCAACTTCATGGATCTGTGCATCGGCGCGCTGCCCTTCGTGCTGGCGATGCTGGTGATGATCGCGCTGCTGATCGCCTTCCCGCAACTCGCGCTCTGGCTCCCGACCGTCCTCAATCCCAAAGCCGGCGGCTGAAGCCGCTGAAACCCGCCCCAAGAGGAGAAGCTTGCGATGAAACGCCTGGTCCCGATCGTCACCCTTGCCGCCGCCCTCCTCAGTGGAGCCGCGCACGCCCAGGGCCTGCCCGCCACGAGCTTCAATGCCGTCGGCAGCATCGGCAATCTGTCAATGTACACCAACCGCGAGGTGCCGTTCTGGAACGAGACGGTGCCGAAGGAATCCGGCGGCGCCATCAAGGTGCAGGTCAAGCCCTTCACCGAGCTGGGCTTCAAGGGGCCCGAGATCTTCCGCCTCGTCTCGGCCGGCACGCTGCAGTTCGCCACCACCGTGCTGAACTACAATTCGGGCGAGGTCCCGATGAACGAGGCGGCCGACCTCGTCGGCCTCGTCGGCTCGGTCGAGGAGTTGCAGAAGGTCGTCGACGCGTTCCGCCCGACCTTTGCGAAGTTCCTCGAGGAGAAGCACGGCCTCAAGCTGCTTGGGTTCGGCACCTATCAGGCCCAGGTGATCTATTGCCGCGACGCCTTCACCAAGGTGTCCGACCTCAAGGGCCGCAAGGTCCGCGCGTCGGGCGCCTCGCAGCAGGCCTTCGTCAGCCATATCGGCGGATCGCCGATCAACCTCGCCTTCGCCGAGGTCCAGCCGGCGCTCGCCAGCGGCGTGATCGACTGCGCCATCACCGGCGCTCTCTCCGGCTATCGCTCGAAATGGCATGAGAACGCGAAGTTCATCTCGCCGATGCCGATCAATTTCGGGCTCTCCGCCCAACTCGCCAATCTGAAGTGGTGGAACACGCTCGATCCGAAGGTTCAGGCCTTCCTGACCACCAACCTGCGCAAGCTCGAGGATTCGATCTTCGAGCAGGCCAAGACGGAGACCCAGACCGGCCTCGACTGCAACACCGGCAAGGCCTGCAGCGAGGGGCCGCCGGCCGCGATGAAGCTCGTGCCGGTGACGCCGGAGGACGAGGCGCTGCGCAAGGATGCACTGACCAAGGTCATCCTGCCGGCCTTCGCCGGTCGCTGCGGGGCGGAATGCGTCACGACCTGGAACGGCACGATCGGCGCCTTCCTGAAGCTGAAGATCTGACGAAAGCCGTGGCGCTTCGCCCCCCGGGGCGAGGCGCCATCACGGCCTGCGCCGCCGTCAGCGGCCGCTGAAGCGGGGCGCCCGCTTCTCGAAGAAGGCGCTGGCGCCCTCCTGCAGATCGGCGCTGTCGAATATCCGCTGCTGGGCGACGTTGGCGCGCGACAGTCCTGCGTCCACCGGCAGATCCACAGCCAGATCGACGAGTTCCTTGGCGAGGCGGTTCGAGAGCGGTCCGCGTTCGCAGATCGTCCTGGCCAGCGTCCGCGCCGCGGCGAGCGCGGTCTCGCCCTCGGCCACCTCGTTGACGAGCCCCCAGGCGAGGGCCGTCTCGCTGGCGACCGTCAGGCCGGAAAACAGCATCTGCTTGGCACGCGCCGGCCCGACCAGCTGCGTCAGCCGGATGGCGCCGCTGCCGGCGAGCCCGCCGAGCCGGCATTCGGGCAGGCCGACCGGGACGCCCGCGCGCAGGATGCGCAGATCGCAGGACAGCGCGATCTCGAAACCGCCCCCCAGGGCCGGCCCGTCGATCGCGGCGATGGTGGGCATCGGCAGCCTCGCCAGATTGCGCAGGACCATGTCCTCGAACAGGATCTTGCGCTCGCTGGCGTCGGCGCCGAGCGGACCGAATTCCTTGATGTCGCTGCCGGCGCAGAAGGCGCGTGCGTCTGCGCCATGCAGGATGACGCAGCGCAGATCGGAGCGGCCTGCGAGTTCACCGAGGATGGTGTTGAGCTGCCGCAGGAGCGGGCGCGTCACCAGATTGAGCGGCCCGTTGGCGAGGACGATCTCCGCCACCGGCCCGTGCTCGGTCAGCACAGCGCCGGCTGTCGCCGGAGCGTCGGCGCTATCTTCGGCCATGCTCAGGCCGCGCTCTGCTGGGGCAGGGTGATGCCGTGGAGCACGCCCATGCGCTCGAACTGGTGGTGGATGCGGTCGACATAGGCCGCGAAGGCTGCGGCATCGCCGAGCACGATCGGGCGCGGGCGCGGCAGGTCGACCTCGATGTCGTCGATCACCTCGCCCGGGCTCGGGCTCATCACCAGGATGCGATCGGAGAGGCCGACCGCCTCCTCGACGCTGTGGGTGATGAAGAGCACGGTCGGGCGCCGGCGCAGCCACAGGCTTTCCAGATCGGTGCGGACCTGCAGGCGGGTGAGGGCGTCGAGCGCGCCGAAGGGCTCGTCCATCAGGATCAGCGGCGGTTCGTGGACGAGGGTGCGGATCAGCGAGACGCGCTGGCGCATGCCGCCCGAGAGCTGGTTTGGGTACTTGTCCATCGCATGCTCGAGCCGCAGCTGCGCGAAGAGGTCCTTGGCGCGGCGCGCCAGGGTCTCCCGGTCGAGCCCGCGAATGTCGGCATGCAGCATGACGTTTTCGAAGGCGGTGCGGAAATCGAGCAGGAGATGGTCCTGGAAGGCGATGCCGAGATCGGTGAGGGGCCGGGTCACAAGGCGGCCATCGACCGTGATCTCGCCCGTCGAGCGGGCGAGCAGCCCGGCGACCATCAGCATCAGCGTGCTCTTGCCGCAGCCCGAGGCTCCGACGACCGAGATGAACTGGCCGGCGGGAATCGTGATGTCGAGCGGCTTCAGGGCGCGGAAGGGCTTCTCGTCCTCTGCCCCGAAGATCTTCGAGACGTTGCGGATCTGGATCGTCACACCGGACTTCTGGTCGTGAGCGGGCATGGCCTGTCCGTCAGTTGGCCGCAGGGGCGGTGGTCGAGGCCGCGACGGCATCGAGCGGGACCTTGGAGACCAGCAGGACCTTGCGGCCCTGCTGCACGAGGGTGCCGTCCTGCTTGACGACCTTGACCTCGAAGGTCGCGATCGCCTGCGTCGGCCGCGAGCGGCTGTCGCGCAGTTCGGCGAGTTCGTAGTCGACGAAGATGGTGTCGCCGACGAAGACGGGCCCGACGAAGCGCCAGCCGTCGATGCCGAGGAAGGCGACCGCCGTCTCGCGCAGCTCGCCGGTGCGCGCCCACATCAGGCCATGGGCATAGGCGAGACCGAGCATGCCATGCGCGACCCGGCGCCCGAACTGGCTGCTCTGCGCGTAGACGTCGCTGGTGTGCAGCTCCGAATAGTCGCCGGTCAGCCCCGAGAAGCCGACGAGGTCGGCATCGGTGATCGTCCGGCCGGGGCTGCGGAAGCGCATCCCGACCGAGAGATCGTCATAGCGGTAGCCCAGTCTCGGTCTGTCCTGCATGGCGTGCGCCGTCGTCCTGGTGATGAGGGAAGCGGGAGCGCCTGCGCTCACTTGCAGGCGCGCATCTCGCTGGCCGCCGGCAGGTAGTCATTGGTGTAGTAGCTCTTGGGGTCCTGGCCCTCGGGCAGGAGCTTGACCTCGGAGAGCAGGGCCTGGGTGCGGGTCCAGTGGGCGTCCTCGGCCTTGCCGATGAACTTGGCGCCGCCGCTGCAGAAGAGCGGGGTGATGGCGGCGAGCTCGGCGGTGGCGAGCTTGACGTTGACGTCCGGGAACAGCGTCTTGACGTGCTCGATCGCCTTGGTCGGGTTGTCGAGCGCGAAGGACCAGCCCTTCAGGCTCGCGGCGATGAACTTCTTCAGCACCTCGGGATTCTGCTTGATGAAGTCGTTCGAGGCGAAGATCGAGGTCGCGACGGTGGGCACGCCATGGTCGGCGAAGGGGAAGTTGGTCAGCTCGGCGCCCTGCATCTCGAGCTGGATCTGGTAGGCGTCGAGCGAGCCGAGAATGGCATCGACCTGGCCCTGCAGCAGCGAGGGAACCATCGCGGCCACCGGCATGTTGATCAGCGTCATGTCCGATTCCTTCAGGCCGTTGGCCTTCAGCAGGAGCGGCAGCATGGGGCCCTGGGAGGAACCGGCGGGAACGCCGACCTTCTTGCCCTTGAGATCGGCGATGGACTTGATGCCGGTCTTCTTGAGCGCGTTCACCGAGTTCGGGTTCGACTGGTAGACGGTCGAGACGATCTTCATCGGCGCGCCCTTGGAGATCAGCTGGCTGACCGCCACGGCATCGGCATAGGCGAGCTGCGAGCGCCCGCTGGCGACGAGCTGGGCGGTGTTGCCCGAGCCGTTGCCCTGCACGACCGTCACATCGAGGCCGGCGGCCTTGTAGAAGCCTTCGCCGACGGCGGCGGCGAAGCCGGCATTGGGCCCGCCCGCGGTCCAGTTGAGCTGGAAGGTGACCGGCGTCTGTGCCAGCGCGGCGGACAGGCCAAGGCCGGCGGCAAAGGCCGTGGCCACGATCGAACGGTTGATCCAGTGCTTCATGTGACGTCCTCCCTCTGTTTTTTGTCGTGAATGCTTGTCGTGAAAGCCGTTCGCGGTCCGCGGCTCAGCGGCGCCCGCCGCGCTGCCACGGCGTCATCAGCCACTCGCTGAATTCGACCGCGTAGTTGATGACGATGCCGATGATGGTGAGCACCACGAGCACGGCGAAGGTCAGCTCGATGTCGAGCGTGCTGGTGCCGCGCAGCAGCACATAGCCGAGGCCCTGATTGGCGCCGACGAACTCCGCCACGATGGCCGCCGTCGCGGCGATCGTCGCCGAGGTCTTGATGCCCGCGAAGATCACCGGCAGCGCCGCCGGGAAGCGCAGATACCAGAAGGTCTGCCAGGTGCTCGCCCCCATCGACTGCGTCAGATAGAGCAGCCGCTGATCGAGGATCTGGAAGCCGCTGATGCTGGCCAGCAGCAGCGGGAAGAAGGTCATCAGCAGCGTCAGCAGGACCTTCGATTCCATGCCGAAGCCGAGCCAGACCAGGAAGAGCGGCGCGACCGCGATCTTCGGAACGAGCTGGAGCAGCATGATCGGCGGATAGAGCGTCTGCTTGGCGAGCGGCGAGAGCGCGATCAGCAGGCCGAGCGGAATCGCCAGCACGACCGTCAGCCCGAAGCCGAGCACGATCTCGGTCAGCGTGACCTTGGCGTTGAGCCAGAGCATCGCGGCATCGGTGATCACGCGCTGGAAGACGGCGCCCGGGGCCGGCAGCAGATAGGCCGGAATCTTGAAGATCTGAATCGAGAGCGACCAGAAGCCGACGATCGCGACGAAGGTCAGCGGCGGGATCAGATTCCAGCCGATCATCCGCAGCCGCCGCATCATGGGCGAGCGCCGCTGCGGCGCCTGCTCCGTCGCGGCGGGGCCACCGAAATCGGACGCCGCTCGCGACGCCATCTGCGAAGCCATCCCCGGCTCTCCTTCCCTGACGAACGGCGCCGGTCCCCGAAAGGCCGCGCTCTTCACGAGGCGTGGCGACGCCACCGCGCGCCGTCCTCCTGTCGATGCCCGAACGCTAGTGCAGCTTCGGCGGCGTGACAAGCAAAATGTATCCGCTTACATTCGCGGTTCGGAGGCATCCGCCCTCCGCGCGGGAGGGGGCGATGAGGGATCCGCATGTCGTGGTCGCCGGGGCCGGGGCGATGGGCAGCCTGTTCGGCGGCCTTCTCGCCGAGAACGGGCTGCGCGTGACCCTGCTGGTGCGGCGCGAGGCGGATGCCGCCGGTCTTCGCGAGCGCGGGCTGCGCATCCTGGGCGAGGGTGGCGAGCGAACCGTGCCGATCGGCGCCGCCCATTCGGTGGCCGACGTGCCTGCTGCGGACATCGTCTTCGTCCAGTGCAAGGCGCATGCGACGCGGGCGGTCAGTCGCGCCGTGGCGCCGCTGATGCGGCCCGGTGCCATCGCGGTCAGCTTCCAGAACGGTCTCGGCAATGAGGAGATCATGGCGGAATCGCTGGGGGCGGGCGCCGTGCTCGGCGGCCTGACCTCGCTGGGTGCGACGCTGGAAGAGCCCGGTGTCGTGCGCAGCTATGCCGTGCTGCCGACGCTGGTCGGAGAGATGGCCGGCGGCGTGTCGCCGCGGGCCGAGGCGCTGGCGGCGCTGATGAGCGCCCATGGCATCCCGACGCAGGCCAGCGACGCCATCGTCACCGAGAAATGGCGGAAGCTGATGCTCAACGTGGCGATGTCGGCGACGAGCGGGCTGACGGGGCTGACGATCGGTGGTGTCGCCGGCCTGCCGGCTCTGGCCGTGGTCGCGCGGCGCGCCATGGACGAGGCCGCCGCCGTGGCGCAGGCCTGCGGGGTCGATCTGCCTCCCGAGACGCGCTACCGGGTCTTCGACGGCATCGTGGCGAGCGGCGCGGCGCGCAACAAGACCAGCATGCGCCGCGACATCGAGGCCGGGCGTCCGAGCGAGGTCGAGGCGATCTATGGCAGCGTCATCGCGCGTGGCCACGCCAAGGGCGTCCCGACGCCGACGCTCGAGGCCTTCGCGGCCCTGATGCTCGGGCTGGAACGGGCGCGCGACGAGGTCTGAGCCTCAGGCCGGCTCGGCCACGCCCGCGACGCGCCGGGGGCTGTCCTTCAGGCCCAGCCGGCGTCGCGGCTGGCGCGCCTGCGAGCCGAGCGCCGCGATGTCGCGCTTCAGGCCCATCGGCTCGGCGGCGAAGAGGCGCGCATCCATCGTCCTGAGATCGGCCGCGATGGCGGGGCGGAAATCCATATGCGCGACGATGTCGCGCTCGATGTCGATGCCGGGCGCGACCTCGCAGAGTTCGAGCCCGCTGGCGCCGACCCGGAAGACCGCGCGCTCGGTGACGAAGACCGCCTCGCGCCCCTGCTCGCGGGCGAAGCGCCCATTGTAGCAGATCTGCTCGACGGAGCGGACGAACTTGCGGCTGCGGCCTTCCTGCAGGATGCGCAACTGCCCGTCCGTGGTGGCGATCTGCAGCCCGCCGGCGGTGAAGGTGCCGCTGAACACGACCTTGCGGGCGTTCTGGCTGATGTTCACGAAGCCGCCGATGCCGACGATGGTGTCGCCGAAGCGGCTGACATTGACATGGCCCTCGCCATCGACCTCAGCGAAGGAGAGGAAGGCGATGTCGAGCCCACCGCCATCGTAGAAGTCGAACTGGTAGGGCTGGTCGACCATCGCGTCGTAATTCTGCGCGGCGCCCGAATCCGGCCCGGTCAGCGGCGCGCCGCCGACGAAGCCCTGCTCGTTGGTCAGCACGACCTCGTCGAGGAAGCCTTCCTCCGCCGCGACCGCCGAGACGCCCGTCGAAATGCCGGCGCCGAGATTGCACACCGCGCCGGGGCGGATCTCCATGGCCGCGCGGCGGGCGACGATCTTGCGCTCGGTGAAGGGCAGCCGGCGCAGGCCTTCCAGCGGAATGCGCATCTCGCCGGAATAGCTGGGATTGTAGTCGCTCCAGTAGGTCTGGCGCTGGTTCTCGTCGACGACGACATGGTCGACGAGGATGCCGGGGATCTTCACCGCCCGCTGCGGCAGCGTCCCGCGCCGCGCCAGCCGCTTGACCTGTACGACGACGACCGCGCCGAGGCGCCGGCCCGCCTGGGCGGAGGAGAGCATCTCGCCGGGCACCGCCTCCTGCTCCATGGTGATGTTGCCGTCCTCGTCGGCGGTGGTGCCGCGCAGCAGCACGACATCGAGCGGGAAGGGCTTGAAGCGCAGCCATTCCTCGCCGCCGATCTCCAGCAGTTCGACCAGGTCCTCGCGCGCCGAGGCGCTCTGCCGCGCGCCGCGCTGGCGCGGATCGACGAAGGTGTGTAGCCCGGTCTTGGTGATGACGCCGGGGCGGCCGGCCGCGATCTCGCGCGTCATCTGCGCGATCACGCCCTGCGGCAGGGTATAGGACTCGATCAAATCCTTCTGCGCCAGCTCGATCAGCGGCGGGGAATCGACCAGCGCGCCGGTGATGCTGCGCTTGAGCATGCCCGGGTGGCGGAAGCGCGCCGCACCCTTCAGCTTGCGGTCGCCAATGCCCACCGCGTGGATCAGGCAGAGGTCGCGCGGGGCGCCGGTCTCGAGAAAGCGGGCCTCGATCGCTTCCAGTACGGCTTCCGGCACGCAGTGGCCGCCGCCCGAGCCGCTGACCAGGATGCTGTCGCCGGGCTGGATGAGCGAGGCGGCCTCGCTCGCGCTGATCACCTTCATCGGTCGCTTCCTCGCTGCGTCCGGCATCGGAGCGATTGACTTTCGCAGCCGGTTTTGTAACCGCTTGCATAGAATTGGGAGTCGACCAGTGTCAAGTCCGAGCGGTCCTGCCCCGACCCTGAGTGGCCCTGCCGGCATGGCCGCGGGGACGATGCCGTGAAACGCGTCGCGATCGTCACCGGCGCGGGCCGCGGCATCGGTGCGGCGATCGCGCAGGCGCTCGCAGCCGCCGGCTTCGTCGTGGCGCGCGTCAGCCGGGAGCCGTCCGCCGAAGTGCAGGCCGTCCCGGCCGGGCCGGGCGCCTACTACAGCTGCGACGTCGCCGATCTGGCGGGCCATGCCGCGCTGATCGAGCGGATCGCCGCCGATCTCGGCGAGCCCGACTGCCTGGTCAACAATGCCGGGATCACCTCGCGCCAACGCGGCGACCTGCTCGATCTCTCGCCGGAGAGCTACGACGACACGCTTTCGGTCAATCTCCGGGCGGGCTTCTTCCTGACGCAGGCGTTCGCGCGCCGGCGGCTGGCGAAGGCGCCGGGCCAGCCGGGCTCGATCGTCTTCATCGGCTCGGCCAATGCCGAGATCGTCGGCGAGAACCGCGCCGATTACTGCATCAGCAAGGCCGGCGTCGGCATGATGGCGAAGCTGTTCGCGGCGCGCCTGGCCGCCGACGGCATTGCCGTGTTCGAGGTCCGGCCGGGCGTGATCCGCACGGCGATGACGGCGCCGGCCACCGAGAAATACGATGCGCTGCTCGCGGCCGGCGGCATTCCGATGCAGCGTTGGGGGGAGCCTTCCGATGTCGGTCGCACCGTCGCCGCGCTCGTCACGGGGGCGATCCCCTATGCGACCGGCATCCACATCGATGTCGGCGGCGGGCTGCAGTTGCACAGGGTCTGAAGGAGAGAGCGACGTGGCATTGGCGGGCAAGGGCGTGCTGGCGATCTGGAACGGCATCGCCGACGAGGCGGAGGCCGATTTCGTCGCCTGGCATATCGGCGAGCACATCCCCGAGCGCGTCGCCGTGCCGGGTTTCCTGCGCGGGCGCCGCTATGTGGCGCAGCGGGGCGCGCCGAAATACTTCAACTTCTACGAGACGGAGACTCCCGAGGTGCTGGTCTCGCCGGACTATCTGGCCCGGCTGAACGCGCCTTCGCCCTGGACGCAGCGGGTGGTCCGGCATTTCCGCGAGACCTCGCGGACGATCTGCCGTGTCGCGCAGAGCAGCGGCCTCGGCGACGGGGCCTTCGTCGCGACGCTCCGGCTGGCCGCGCGCGGGGAGCGTGACGCATTCTTCGCCAGTCTCGGTGCGGTGATGGGCCACCTGCAGGCGGCGCCGTCGATCGTCGCGGTGCATCTGCTCGAAGGGCAGGGTGGTGGCGGCGGCGCGACGGCCGAGAAGGCGCTGCGCGGCGAGCCCGACCAGACGGCGGACTGGATCCTGCTGGTCGAAGCCGTCGAGGCCGCGCCGCTGGAGGCAGCGCTCTCCGCCCATGCGGCGCCGGCGACGCTGTCGGCCTTCGCATCCGGCTACGATGCGGCGCGCGATTGTGGCATCTACCGGCTGCAATACGGGCTGGCGAGAGGGCAGATCGCCTGACATCCAGCTCATCTTCTGTCGGGAGCGATGAACCCCATGGCGAGGGTCAAGACAGCCGCGACGGCCGAGGCCGTCGCCACCCCCGAGGCGACGGCGGAGGCGCCCCGCAGCGTCGGGCTGCGCGAGGTGGCGCGCGCGGCCGGGGTCTCGACGGCGACGGTCTCGCGCGCAATCAACAATCCCGACGTCGTCTCCGCCGATCTGCGCGAGCGCATTGCGATCGCGGTCGAGCAGCTCGGCTGGGTGCCGGACGGGGCGGCGCGGGCGCTGAGCACGCGCCGGTCGCAGACCATCGGGGCGGTCTTCCCGGCGCTGTCGGTCGGCGATTTCGCCCATGCGACGCAGGCCATCCAGTCGGAGCTGTCGCGGGCCGGCTACACGCTCCTGCTCGCCTGCTCCGATTATGATCCCGAACTCGAAATTCGCCAGGTGCGCAAATTCGTCGAGCGGGGCGTCGATGGCCTCATCCTGGTGGGGCAGGCGCACCATCCCGAACTGCTGCCCTTCCTCACCCGTCGCGGCATGCCCTTCGTCAACACCTTCGTCTACGATCCGCAGACCCACGGCACCTGCGTCGGCCCCGACAACCGCAAGGCGCTGATGATGATGACGGACCATCTGGCCGATCTGGGCCATGTCCGCTTCGGCGTGATCGCCCAGTCGACCCGCAACAACGACCGCGCCAGCGCCCGTCTCGACGGCATTCGCGATGCGCTCGCCCAGCGCGGCCTGGCCGTGCGGCCGCAGCATTTCGCGATGGGCGAATGGTCCATCGCCGACGGTCGCAAGCTGCTGCGGCAATTGCTGGAGACGCAGCCGATCCCGACCGCCATCATCTGCGGCAATGCCCATCTCGCGGTCGGTGCCGTGCTCGAGGCGCTCGCCCTGGGCATCCGGCTGCCCGACGATCTCTCGATCGTGGGTTACGACGACATCGAGATCATGAGCCATCTGCCCGTGCCGGTCACCACGGTGCGCGTGCCGGGCGCCGAGATCGGCCAGGTCGCGGCGCAGGTGCTGATCGCGCGGCTGGAGGGGCTGGACTGCTCGGCCTCCTTCGAGGCGGAGGCCGAACTGGTGATCCGGGCCTCCTCCGGGCCCCCGCCGCAGATCTGAGCCCTCTGATCCGCTCGTCCGAAAAGGTTGCCCGATGCCCGCAGATGCTCCCCAGCCCGCGATCAGCGGCACCACACGGCTCCTCGGTTTCCTGGGCGACCCGGTCATCCATGCGCGCTCGCCGCAGAACTTCAATCCGCGGCTCGCCGCATCGGGGCATGATGCGGTGCTGGTGCCACTGCATGTTCCGGCCGATCGCTTCGAGGCCGCGATCCCCGGCCTGCTCGCGCTCGCCAATCTCGACGGCCTCGTCGTCACCATGCCCTACAAGGAGCGCCTGATCCCCTGGCTCGACAGCATCAGCGAGCGGGCGCGCGACGTGGGGGCGGTGAATGCGGCGCGGCGCCTGCCGGACGGCCGATGGGTCGGCGACATCTTCGACGGCATCGGGCTCGTCGGCGCGGTCGGGAGCCTCGGGCTCTCGCCCGCGGGGATGCGCGCGGGCCTCGTCGGGGCCGGCGGAGCCGGAGCGGCGATCGCCTTCGCGCTGGCGGAAGCGGGCGTCTCGGCGCTCTCGATCGTCGATCAGAACGAGGCCAGGGCCAGCCAGCTCTGCGCCCGCATCGCGGCCAAGGGCCGGCTTGCGCCCAAGGCGGGCCGCTTCGCCGTGGGCGATCTCGATCTGCTCGTGCATGCGACGCCGGTCGGGATGATGCCGGAGGACGGCATCGCCATCGACATCGCCGGCCTGTCCGCCCGCACCGCCGTCGTCGACATCGTCACCAAGCCCTCGACGCCGCTGCTGCGGGCGGCGACCGAGGCCGGCTGCCGCGTGGCCGGCGGCGGCGCCATGGTCGCGGCACAGACGGCGGCGATCGCCCGCTTCCTGGGCTATGCGCTGGTCGAGCAGGTCTGAAACCCGGGCGGCCGGCTCAGCCCGTCTCGACCGCAACCCGGCCCGGGCTCTGGCCTGCGGCGATCAGCGCATCGATCAGGCGGTGGACCACCAGCGCATCCTCGCCCGTGATCTTCGGGGGGCGCTTCTGCCGGATGGCCTCGACGAAATCGGCCATCACCGCCCGGTGGTGATCATGCGGGAACGCCATCGGGTCGGCGCCGGTGCCGCCCGCACTTTTGTCGGCCTCGATCGTGGTGCGGGTGCCGTCCTGCCAGGCGATGTCGAGCGCGGTGCCGACGAGCGAGGCCGTCGCATGGCGGCAGATCAGCTCGATCCGCTCGGGGAAGCCGGGATAGGCGGCCGTCGTCGCATCGATGGTGCCGACCGCCCCGTTGGCGAAGCGCACCGCGGCGCAGACCATGTCCTCGGTTTCCATGCGGTGGATCGGGCTGGTCAGGGCATAGCCGCCGACCTCCGTGACCGGGCCGGCGAGACTCAGCATCAGGTCGAGCGTGTGGATGCCCTGCGAGAGCAGCACGCCACCGCCATCGCGCGCGAAGCTGCCGCGGCCGGGCTCGTCGTAATAGGATTGCGGCCGCCAGAGCCGGATCACGGTCGAGCAGCCGACGATCTCGCCCAGGCGGCCGGAAGTGAGATGCTCCGCCAGCGTGATCGCCGCCGGCTTGAAGCGATGCTGCAGCACGATGCCGAGCGTCACCCCGGCGGCGCGACAGGTCGCGACCAGTTCCTGCGAACGCGCGGTGGTGATGTCGAGCGGCTTTTCCAGCAGGATGTGCTTGCCCGCCTGGGCGCAGCGCCGGGCGATGTCGAGATGCGTGTTGGCCGGCGTCAGCACCAGAATCGCCTCGACGGTCTCGTCCGCCAGCAGGGCTTCCAGATTGTCGCAGAGCGGGAAGGGGAAGCGCGCGCCGAAGGCCGCCCGCCGTTCGGCGCTGGGGCTGTAGGCGCCGACGACCTCGACCCGGTCCTCGAGGTCGACGAGGCCCCGGGCATGGGGCGTCACGGCCATGCCGAGCCCGACGATCCCAATGCGCAGCCTGCTCATGCTCTCAACTCCGCGGTTCAGGGGCCGCGCCAGCACAGCGGCGCCAGCGTCAGCGAGGGTCTTGCAGGGGCTCGGCGCCGTCACCGGCGCCTCAGCCGAAGGGCAGGAGCGCCCGGACCACGTCTACCATACGGGTTCTGCGAATGCGGGCCCTTGCGAGAGACCATCACGCCGGGCGCCGGTGTCAATGCGCCAATGGCCAGGCTCATCCTTCGGCCGATCCCGGGCCCGGCCCGCAGCCGCCCGGCTGACGCGGCCATGGACCCCGGCCAAACAAAAACCCTGCAAGCCGGAGGCTTGCAGGGTTTTCGAAAATGGTGGGCGCGACAGGGATCGAACCTGTGACCCCTACGATGTCAACGTAGTGCTCTCCCGCTGAGCTACGCGCCCGTCTGCCGCGTCGGGAAATCGTCGCGGCGGTCGGAACAGGCCCCGCCGTTTCCGGGCGACCATGTTGCGAGGTGTGCGGCTATAGCCGCTCGTCTCGAGGCTGGCAAGGCGCTTTGTGTAGAAAGCCTCGCAGGCTCCCGGCGCCCGTGCCGTCAGGCCGCCAGCAGCTTCTCGACCTCGTTCACCAGCTCGCGCAGGTGGAAGGGCTTGGAGAGCACCTTGGCATCCTTGGGCGTCTGCGAATCGGGGTTGAGCGCCACCGCCGCGAAGCCGGTGATGAACATCACCTTGATGTCGGGGTCGAGCTCGGTGGCGCGGCGCGCCAGCTCGATGCCGTCCATCTCGGGCATGACGATGTCGGTCAGGAGCAGCTCGAAGGGCTCTTCGCGCAGCCGGTTGTAGGCTGACAGCCCGTTGTCGAAGGAGGCCACGTCGTAGCCCGCATTCTGCAGGGCCTTGACCAGGAACCGGCGCATGTCGTTGTCGTCTTCGGCGAGGAGTATCTTGGTCATGGGCCTGATCTGTCCGTCCCGTAAGGCCTGTGTTCTGGTGCAGCGGAAGCCGGCGAGGCACCCCGGTCCCGTTCTCGTCTGGTTTTCGCGCCCCAACCCTGCGCGCCTGCGGCGGCAGGGTTATCGGCCCGCCCCCGCAGTGGGAACCCACGGTTTCTATAAGGCATCAGCATGGTAAACAACGGGTGAATCCGTGACCGATACCGGCCCTGCGGGCGCAGCCCTTCAACCCCGCGGCGTTGTGTGCTTGTGTTCGGGTCGATGAGCGATCCCTCCGCCCCGTTTCCGCCCGGTCCCGACGACGTCGTCCGCGAGATCGAGCGGCCCTACACGCTGTACCAGCCGGCGCTGCACATCGTTCCCGTGGTGGTGGACGTGCCCCATGCGGGCCGGCGCTACCCGCGGGCTTTCGTCGAGCGGGCGCGGCTGCCGCTGCGCTCGCTGCGCCGCTCGGAAGACGCCTATGTCGACCGGCTGTTCGGCCGCAGCGTGGCGCTGGGCGCGCCGCTCCTCGTCGCCGAGTTTCCGCGCGCCTATCTCGACGTCAACCGCGAGCCCTATGAGCTCGATCCGCGGATGTTCGACGGGCGGCTGCCGCCCTTCGCCAACACCCGCTCGCTGCGGGTCGCGGGCGGGCTCGGCACGATTCCCCGCATCGTCGGCGACGCGCACGAGATCTATTTCGGGCGGATTCCGGTCGAGGAGGCGCTGTCGCGCATCGACGGGCTCTACCGCCCCTATCATGCCGGGCTGCGCGACCTCGTGCAGCGCACGCAGCGCGCCTTCGGCACCTGCATCCTGGTCGACGCGCATTCGATGCCCTCGACCGGGCTCGACCGCGACGGGCCGGCCAAGCCCGACATCATCCTGGGAGACCGCTTCGGCACCAGCGCGGCGGGCTATGTCACCGACATCGCGGAAGCCGCCTTCGCCCGTCTCGGGCTGCGCGTGACCCGCAACCGTCCCTATGCCGGGGGCTTCATCACCGAGCATTACGGCGCGCCGAGCACCGGCGTGCACACGCTGCAGATCGAGATCAACCGCGCCCTCTACATGGACGAGGCGACGCTCTTGCCCCATGCCGGCTTCGCAGAGCTGGAACAGGCGATCACCGGGGCGATGGCGGAGTGCTTCGCGCGCTGGAGCGGCTGGCTCGACGACTACCGCCAGGCGGCCGAGTAGCGGCGCGCGAGGGTCGTTGCCGTCGCAACAGAAAAAAGGGCCGCACACTTTCGTGGCGGCCCAAGTCTAGGGAGGAAACGCCCAAGGAGGGCAACGAAGGCTTGAGGTCATCGCCCCTTCGCAGTGCACAATATGACGGTGCAGCGCAAAAAAGCAAGTGGCCTGACCAAATTTTTGCGAGTGCGAAGGGCGGATGGGGCATGCGCCAGACGCAGGGCAGGCGAGGTCACGGTCAAGCGCCCGGCCTCCGGCGCTTGCCTTCCGGCGGCCGGCCGCCCATCACCGGGGCGCTGCGGCGCGGCGCCTGCATCGGCCGCGCAGGGGGGATATGATGAGTGCTGTCGATTTCGGGGCCTTCGTGGCGGATCTCGCCACCCAGTCGGGCCGGGCGATCCTGCCCTTCTTCCGGGCCCATCACGGGCTCGAGGACAAGTCGGGCGGCGGCGTCTTCGACCCCGTGACCGAGGCCGATCGGGCGGGCGAGATGGTGATGCGCCAGATGATCCGGCGCCAGTTCCCGGCCCATGGCGTGCTCGGCGAGGAGTTCGGCAGCGAGAACACCGAGGCCGAGTATGTCTGGGTCCTCGATCCGATCGACGGCACCCGGGCCTTCATCTCCGGGATTCCCGTCTGGGGCACGCTGATCGGCCTGACGCGCGGCGGGGTGCCGGTCTACGGCATGATGCATCAGCCCTTCACCGGCGAGCGCTACTCCGGCGATGGCGGCGAGGCGCGCTATGACGGGCCGGGCGGCCCGCGCATCCTGCGCACGCGGCCGGTGTCCAGCCTGGCCGCCGCGACGCTGATGACGACCTCGCCCGCCCTGTTCAAGGGCGACGAGGCGCAGGCCTATGGCCGCGTCGAGAGCGCGGTGCGCCTCGCCCGCTATGGCTGCGACTGCTACGCCTACTGCATGCTGGCCGCCGGCCATGTCGATCTCGTCATCGAGAGCGGGCTGAAGCCCTACGACATCGTCGCCCTGATCCCGATCATCGAGGGGGCGGGCGGCATCGTCACCTCATGGGACGGGTGCAGCGCCGCCGGGGGCGGGCGCATCCTCGCCGCCGCCAACAAGGCGCTGCATGAGGCTGCGCTGGCGCGGCTCGCCGGCTGAACCGGCGCCGGCTGCGAGGTCCGCGTCCTCGCCCGGGATGAAGGCGTCGAAGGCGGCCCAGAACTGCGCCCGTATCGCGTCGCTCTCCATCAGGATCTCGTGGCGCGCCTCGCGCAGGATCAGCGCCTGGCCGGTCTTGAGCCGCGCGGCGAAGCGCTCGATCGCGGGTGTCGAGACGATCCGGTCGCGCCCGGCGGCGATGACGAGGGTCGGCACCCGGACCTCGCGGGCGGCATGGGGGGCCGCGAGCCGGGCCATCAGGCGAAAGGCGGTCCTGACCCAGGCGATGGTGGGGTCGCCGATGCTGAGATGGCGCGCCGCCGCCGAGAGCGCGCTGTTGCGTGCATAGCGGACTGGGTCGCCGGTGAGGCGGTTGCCCTCGAAGGGCTTGGTGGCGATGGCCGTGTCGCCGCCGCCGGGCACGAAATTCTTGCCGAAGCCGAGCCAGAACAGCGCGCCGGCCAGCCGGCGGGCCCGGCGCGGCTTCTCGATGACGGTCAGTTCCAGCATCGGCGCGAGCGCGACGAGCCGGGCGACGGGCAGCCGGTCGTTGCGCGCGGCGTCGAGACACAGCGCGGCGCCCATCGAATGGGCAAGCGCGAAATAGGGTCCGGGCAAGCGCTCCTGCATCTGCGCCATGGCCAAAGCGAGATCGGCTTCGTAATGGCGCAGCCGGCCGACATGGCCCTTGCGCGCACGGCTGACGAAGCGCTGCGAGCCGCCCTGGCCGCGCCAGTCGAAGGTCAGCACATGGAAGCCGCGGCGGCGCAGTTCCCCCACCGTCTCGCCATAGCGCTCGATGAACTCGGCCCGGCCCTGCACGAGCAGGATGGTGCCGTGGACCGGTTTCACCGTGGGGCGCCAGCTGGCGAAGCGCAGCTGCGCCCCGTCGCGCGTCCGGGCGGTCCAGGCGCGGCCATGGCCCGGCGGCGGATAGTCGGGATGAGCGAAGAGTTCGGCGTCGGCCATGGCGGCTTCCCGGCGGCTGGCGCGATCCCGGCGGTGACGCAGCCCTGATCCGCCCTACCGCTTATGCCCGTCCGGGAGGGCTCTTGAAAAGCCGAAAACGCTATCCCAGATCAGCTCTGCGCAGGCCGGAACGGCTGCGCGACCCCAGACCGGGCCCGCGCTCATCACGAGGCGGGCCGGACACGAACGTCGCTTCTTTGGAGGACATCATGCGTCAATTCGATCTTTCCCCGCTCTATCGCTCGACCGTCGGCTTCGATCGTCTGTTCTCGCTGCTCGACCAGGTCGGCAGCGCCGAGACGGCCCCGAGCTACCCGCCCTACAACATCGAGCGTACGGCCGAGAACGCCTACCGCATCACCATCGCGGTCGCCGGCTTCGGCGAGTCCGACCTCTCGATCGAGAGCAAGGAGAACGCGCTGACGGTGCGCGGCGAGAAGCAGGCCAACGACAATGGCGAGAAGCGCGAGATCCTGCATCAGGGCATCGCCGCGCGTGCCTTCGAGCGCCGTTTCCAGCTCGCCGACTACGTCCAGGTGACGGGCGCGAGCCTCGAGAACGGGCTGCTCCACATCGATCTCGTGCGCGAGATTCCCGAGGCGAAGAAGCCGCGCCAGATCGCGATCGGCACCGGCAGCGCCAAGGTGATCGAAGCCAAGGTCGAGGCCGCCAAGGCCGCCTGACCAGGCCGCCCTCGGTCTTTATGGTCGGCAGGGCGCCCCCGGGGAACCGGGGGCGCCTTATTTGTGCGGTGGAGGCCGCCGTCTCAATCCATCGGCACGACGGGAACAGCGGGGGTCTCGGGCCGGGGCTGGGCCGAGGTCGAATCCTGCGGCTGGACCGGTGGAAGCTGCGCCGGGATGCCGGGATTGTCGGAGCGGGCGAGCGGCGGCGTACGCTCGCCGGTCTCGCTGCCGCGGACATCGCTCGGGTTGACCAGGCGGGGCTTCTCCGCACCCGTGGCCGGGTCGGTGGTGCCCGGCGTCGGCGCCGCCGGTGCGGTGGGGGCAGGTGGCATGCTCGTGGCGGGAGCCGCAGCCTCGGCCGGGGGCTTGGGGGCGGGCGGGGCCGGCTCGGCCCGTGGCGGGGCGGCGGGGGCGGGCGGGGTCTGTGTCGCCGGTGCGCTGGCCGAGGCCGGAGCCTTGCGCTCCTGCGTGGGTGCCGGCTCGGCCTTGGGCGGCGCGGCGGGCGAGGGCGGGATCACCGTGGCGGGCGCGGTCGCCTGGCCGGGCGGCTTGAGCGGGGCGGGCCGCTCGGGCGGTTGTGGCGTGAGGCGCGGCGCGCGCGGCCTGGGCTCGTCGCGCGGGTCGGTCCGGGCGACGCGAGGGGCCGTGCGCGGCGGGGCCTGGAGGACGATCTCGTCGAGAACCTGCCCGCTATAGGGGTCGAGGATCAGCCTGACGCGGGCGCCCGAGCGGGTGCGGCCATCGACGACATAGGCCGAGCCGGTCGCGATGGTGCGGTCGACGCGCGTGAGCCCATAGTCACGCGCCGCGATGCGGCCCAGAGCCCGCTGCGGAATCGGTGCCGGGGGGCGCGGGGCGAGGTAGCGATAGCCATAGCCGAAGCGCTGCTCGAGATAGGGCGCGTCGTCATAGAGATAGTACTGGGCCGATGCGGAGCCGGTCGCGCCGGCGAGGGCACCGGCGACGGCCACCCCCATCAACGTGCTGCGCCGCGCCGCGGTCGATCGAATGGCCATGGGGAGCATCCCTTTCCAAGGACGAACTGACAGGTCTTCAGTCTTCCTTAGGGATTGCGGCGGGGGTGGGGCTGAAACCGGGAGCGATGTCAGCCAACGCGCGCCGTGAACAGGGCAATGAGGCGTTCCACCTCGGCCTCCGGCGTCGCGAAGGACATGACGAAGCGGCCGACGACCTCCCCTTCGGCCAGGGCCTCGCCCTCCGGAAGGGCGCGCGCCGACCAGTCGAGATAGCCGACGCCGGCCGCCTTCAGCCGTGCCTGCAGGGCGGGGGACAAGATCGGAAACACTTCATTGGCCTGGCAGGGCCAGGCGAGGCGGGCCTGACCGCTGGCCACGACGGCCTGGGCGAGGCGTTGCGCCAGCGCATTGGCGTGGCGGGCCAGATCGAGCCAGTGCCCGTCGGCGAGCAGCCCCTCGAACTGGGCGCCGATCAGCCGGCCCTTGGAGAGCGTCTGGCCGGCGCGCTTGCGGCGCCATTTCATCTCGGCCGCGCGGGCGGGGTCGAAGAACACGACGGCTTCCGCCGCCCAGGCGCCGTTCTTGGTGCCACCGAAGGTGAGCACGTCGACGCCGGCCTTCCAGGTCGTCTCCGCGGGGCTGCAGCCCAGCGTCACCAGCGCATTGGCGAAGCGGGCGCCGTCCATGTGCAGGGCCAGGCCGCGCGGCGCGGCGGCCGCCTTCAGCGCCCGGATCTCGTCGGGGGTGTAGATGGTGCCGCACTCGGTCGCCTGGGTGATCGAGAGCGCCTGCGGCTGGACCTGGTGCAGCGCGCCCTCGCGGAAGCGCGCCAGCGTCTGCGTCACGTCCGCGGGCGCGAGCTTGTTGCCGGCGCCGGGCAGGCCGATCAGCTTGGCGCCGTCGCTGAAGAACTCCGGCGCGCCGCATTCGTCGTCGGCGACATGGCTCTCGTCATGGGTGATCACGGCGCCCCAGGGGCGGGTCAGGCTCGCCAGCGCCAGGGCATTGGCCGCCGTGCCGCTGGTGACGAGGAAGACCGCGACCTCCCGCTCGAAGATCTCGGCGATGCGTCGCTCGGCGGCCTGCGTCCAGCCATCCGTGCCATAGGCCGAGGCCGCCCCGTCATTGGCGGCGGCGATCGCGGCCATGACCTTCGGGCTCGCGCCCGCGATGTTGTCGCTGATGAAGTTCATGCCGTCTGCGATAGAGCCCGGCGGCGCCGGCGCCAAGAGCTCGCGGCGCCTACCTGACCAGCGCCTGCACGAGCAGCGTCAGCGCCGCCGCGATCAGGGCCGCGAAGGTCGCGACCATGCCGGCGACGCGGAAGCGCAGATCCTCGTCGAGATGCGAGACGCCCCAGGCATGGCTCGCCCGGCCGACGAGGAGGAGCAGGCAGAGCCCGTGCAGCAGCAGGCCAGGTGCGCCACGAAACTCGGCCATCGCCAGCAGCAGCAGGGCGAGCGGCGTGTATTCGGCGAAATTGCCGTGGACCCGGACCCGCCGCTCGAGCTCGCGGTCGCCGGCGGTGCCGATGGCGACGCGGCCGCTGCGCCGCTGCCGGACCACGGCCAGCGACAGCATCACGAAGAGGAGTGCCAGCAGCGCGGCATAGATGGGGACGATGACGAGGGGCATGACGGGGTCCGCCGGCGGATTGCGGGGTTCCGTTCTAGGCTGCCGCCGTCTCGGCCGCCAGTGCGCCATTTGCGGCGATCCGACAGGAAGTGTGCGTCGGGTTGACGCCTTCATCCCGGAAATGTCGAGGCTGCCTCTGAAATGAACATAAAATTTCGCGGCTGCGCCGAATCACCGCTTGTGCGGAGATTGGAATTCTGGCAAATTGACGGAATAGGACAGTGTTGCTGTCCCATTTTTCGCCGCGCAGACTGGTCCTGTAAAGGGTGCGGTCGTGCCATCGCAACGGAGCGGATCGATGACGAAGGGTACGGTCAAACACGCCAAAACCACTCGTACGCGTGCCGCCCGCAAAGCGGCAGCCTGACAGGCGCGGCAGGGCGACAAGCCCTCAGCGCCTGCGGAGGACGCGGGCGCCCCGAGACCAGCGCAAGCCACCTCCGACGAACGAGCCCCCGGCCATGCTGGCCCCGTCCTTGCTGCGGCTTGAAAAAGCCGGCGCGGGATCGGCGGCCCAGGGTGGGCGAAGGGTGATATGGACTCAAGGAGGTCCCCTGGCGGAAGCTGGGCGGGCGGTGGCAAGCGGGGTTTGACGATGGGCGAGATCAGCAAGGCGAGCGTGGCGGCGGCTGCAGCGAACTTCCCGGCTGTGCGTGACCCGGCGATGCCGGAACGCCAGGGTCTCTATGATCCGTCCTTCGAGAAGGATTCCTGCGGCGTCGGCTTCATCGCCGACATGAAGAACCGCAAGAGCCACGCCATTGTCGCGCAGGGCCTGCAGATCCTTCACAATCTCGACCACCGCGGCGCTGTCGGTGCCGATCCCAAGCTCGGCGACGGCTGCGGCATCCTCACCCAGATCCCGCATCGCTTCTTCGCCGAGGAATGCGCCCGGATCGGCATCGCCCTGCCGGCGCCCGGCGACTACGCCATCGGCCAGTTCTTCATGCCGCAGGACGACGCCGCGCGCGCGGTCTGCGAGGAGATCGTGGCTCAGACGATCGAGGAGGAGGGGCAGGTCTTCCTCGGCTGGCGCGACGTTCCGGTCGACTCCTCCGATCTCGGCGACGCGGTGCGCGAGACCGAGCCGCGCCATCGCCAGCTCTTCATCGGGCGCGGGCCCGGCGTCACCGACGCCGACGATTTCGAGCGCAAGGTCTTCGTGCTGCGCAAGTCCGTCTCCAACAAGGTCTACAAGCAGCAGGATCGCTCGACCGCGACATACTATCCGGTCTCGATGTCGGCCCGCACCATCGTCTACAAGGGCATGGTGCTGGTCACGCAGCTCGGCTCCTATTTCAAGGACCTGACCGACGAGCGCTTCGAGAGCGCCATCGCGCTCGTGCACCAGCGCTTCGCCACCAACACCTTCCCGTCCTGGCGGCTGGCCCATCCCTACCGGATGGTCGCCCATAACGGCGAGATCAACACGCTGCGCGGCAACGTCAACTGGATGGCGGCGCGCCAGGCTTCGGTCGATTCCGAGCTGTTCGGGGCCGACATCTCGAAGCTCTGGCCGATTTCCTATGAGGGCCAGTCCGACACGGCCTGCTTCGACAACGCGCTGGAGTTCCTGGTCCAGGGCGGCTATTCGCTCGCCCATGCCATGATGATGCTCGTGCCCGAGGCTTGGGCCGGCAATCCGCTGATGAACGAGGAGCGGCGCGCCTTCTACGAGTATCATGCCGCGCTGATGGAGCCCTGGGACGGGCCGGCGGCGATCGCCTTCACCGACGGCAGGCAGATCGGCGCGACGCTGGATCGCAACGGCCTGCGGCCGGCGCGCTATCTCGTCACCGATGACGGGCTCGTGGTGCTCGCCTCCGAGTTCGGCGTGCTGCCGATCCCGGAGGAGAAGATCGTCCAGAAGTGGCGGCTGCAGCCCGGCAAGATGCTGCTGATCGATCTCGAAGAGGGCCGGATCATCTCCGACGACGAGATCAAGAAGAGCCTGTGCCTGGCCAATCCCTACCAGGAGTGGCTCAAGCGCACCCAGATCGTGCTCGAGGAGTTGCCGCCGGTCGAGGCGCGCGCCCAGCGCACCGACGTGCCGCTGCTCGATCGCCAGCAGGCCTTCGGCTACACCCAGGAAGACACCAAGATCCTGATGGCGCCGATGGCGGTGACGGGGCAGGAAGCCGTCGGCTCGATGGGCACGGACACGCCGATCTCGGCGCTCTCGTCGAAGTCGAAGCTGCTCTACACCTATTTCAAGCAGAACTTCGCCCAGGTCACCAACCCGCCGATCGACCCGATCCGCGAGGAGCTGGTGATGAGCCTGCTCTCCTTCATCGGGCCGCGGCCGAACATCCTCGACCTGGAGGGGACCTCGCGGCGCAAGCGCCTCGAGGTGCGCCAGCCGATCCTGACCAATGACGATCTCGAGAAGATCCGCTGCATCGGCCATTACGAGGATCGCTTCGACACCAAGACGATCGACATCACCTATCCGGCGCGCGAGGGCGCGGCCGGCATGGAGGGTGCGATCGCGCGGTTGTGCGAGCGGGCCGAGGCTGCCGTGCATGGCGGCTACAACATCATCATCCTGTCCGACCGGCAGGTCTCGGCCGAGCGCGTGCCGATCCCGGCGCTGCTGGCGACGGCGGCCGTGCACCATCACCTGATCCGCAAGGGCCTGCGCACCTCGGTCGGCCTGGTCGTGGAATCGGGCGAGCCGCGCGAAATCCATCACTTCGCCTGCCTCGCGGGCTTCGGCGCCGAGGCGATCAACCCCTATCTTGCCTTCGAGACGCTCGAGGCACTGCTCGACGCCGGCGAATTCCCCAAGGAAGTCGACCGCTACGAGGTGGTGAAGCGCTTCATCAAGTCGGTCGGCAAGGGCATGCTCAAGGTCATGTCCAAGATGGGCATCTCGACCTACCAGTCCTATTGCGGCGCGCAGATCTTCGACGCCGTCGGACTGCGCAGCGACCTGATCGAGACCTATTTCACCGGCACGATCTCCTCGATCGAGGGCGTCGGCCTCGCCGAGATCGCCGAGGAGACGGTGCGCCGCCATCGCGACGCTTTCGGCGACTCGCCGATCTATCGCGATTCGCTCGACATCGGTGGCGAGTACGCCTTCCGCCTGCGCGGCGAGGACCATGCCTGGACGCCAGAGAACATCGCGCTGCTGCAGCATGCGGTGCGCGGCAATGCGCTCGACAAGTACAAGGCCTATGCCGAACTGGTGAACGACCAGAGCTCGCGCTTCTCGACGATTCGCGGCCTGTTTGCGATCAAGGATGCCGACGGCATCGGCCGCAAGCCGATCCCGATCGAGGAGGTCGAGCCCGCCGTCGACATCGTCAAGCGCTTCGCCACGGGCGCCATGTCCTTCGGCTCGATCAGCCACGAGGCGCATTCGACCCTCGCCATCGCGATGAACCAGATCGGCGGCAAGTCCAACACCGGCGAAGGCGGCGAGGAGCCCGAGCGCTTCGTGCCGATGGCCGACGGGCGCTCGATGCGCTCGGCGATCAAGCAGATCGCCTCGGGGCGCTTCGGCGTCACGACCGAGTATCTCGTCAACTCGTCGATGATGCAGATCAAGATCTCGCAGGGCGCCAAGCCCGGCGAAGGCGGCCAGCTGCCCGGCCACAAGGTCGATGCGCGCATCGCCAAGGTGCGCCATTCGACCCCGGGCGTCGGCCTGATCTCGCCGCCGCCGCATCACGACATCTACTCGATCGAGGACATCGCCCAGCTCATCTTCGACCTGAAGAACGTCAACCCGGCGGCCGACGTCTCGGTGAAGCTGGTCTCCGAGCTTGGGGTCGGCACGGTTGCGGCCGGCGTCGCCAAGGCGCGCGCCGACCACATCACCATCTCGGGCTATGAGGGCGGCACCGGCGCCTCGCCGCTGACCTCGATCAAGCATGCCGGTTCGCCCTGGGAGATCGGCCTCGCCGAGACCCACCAGATCCTGGTGATGAACAAGCTGCGCGGGCGCATCGCGCTGCAGGTCGACGGTGGCCTGCGCACGGGGCGCGACATCGTCATCGGTGCGCTGCTGGGGGCTGACGAGTTCGGCTTCGCCACGGCGCCGCTGATCGCGGCCGGCTGCATCATGATGCGCAAGTGCCATCTCAACACCTGCCCGGTCGGCGTCGCGACGCAGGATCCGGTGTTGCGCAAGCGCTTCAAGGGCGCGCCCGAGCACGTCATCAACTTCTTCTTCTTCCTCGCCGAGGACGTGCGCGAGATCATGGCTTCGCTGGGCGTGGCGCGCTTCGACGATCTCGTCGGCCGCTCGGACTGGCTCGACAAGAAGCAGGCGATCGATCACTGGAAGGCCAAGGGGCTCGACTTCTCGCGGATCTTCTACAAGCCCGACATGGGCCCCGAGGTGGCGATCCGTCATGTCGAGCTGCAGCAGCACCCGATCGACACCGTGCTCGACCGCACGCTGATCGCAAAGGCGCAGGGCGCCATCGAGCGCGGCGAGCCCGTCGTGATCGAGAGCGCGATCAACAACGTTGACCGTTCGACTGGCGCGATGCTGTCGGGCCAGGTCGCCAAGCGCTACGGCTATGCCGGCCTGCCCGACGACACCATCACGGTGAAGCTGACCGGAACCGCCGGCCAGAGTTTTGGCGCCTGGGTGGTCAATGGCGTGACGCTCGAGCTCACCGGCCAGGCCAACGACTATGTCGGCAAGGGCCTGTCAGGCGGCAAGCTGGTGATCAAGCCCTCGCCGGATGCCAGGCCGCTGGCCGAGCAGTCGATCATCGTTGGCAACACCGTGCTCTACGGCGCGATTTCCGGGGAATGCTATTTCCGCGGCGTCGCGGGCGAGCGCTTCGCGGTGCGCAATTCCGGCGCGATCGCGGTGGTCGAGGGCACCGGTGACCATGGCTGCGAATACATGACCGGCGGCGTCGTCGTCGTGCTCGGCCAGACCGGGCGAAACTTCGCGGCCGGCATGTCGGGCGGCGTCGCCTATGTGCTCGACGAGGACAAGAGCTTCGCCAAGCGCTGCAACCTCTCCATGGTCGATCTCGAGCCGGTCACCGAGGAGGAGGAGCTGATGCAGCGCATCCATCACCATGGCGGCGATCTCGAGTTCAAGGGACGCATTGACGTCATGGCCAACATGTCGGGCTATGACGCCGAGCGCCTGCACCAGCTGATCAGCGACCATCACAGGTACACCGGGTCGCTGCGGGCCAAGGACATCCTCGACAACTGGGCGGAGTACCTGCCCAAATTCGTCAAGGTCATGCCGGTCGAGTATCGGCGGGCGCTTCAGGAAATCGAGCAGGCGCAGGCCGGCCTGTCGGTCGCGGCGGAGTAAGGGCTGATGGGCAAGGTAACAGGCTTCCTCGAGATCGACCGGCGCGACCGCAAGTATCTCCCCGCATCGGACCGGATCAGGAACTACAAGGAGTTCGTGATCCCGCTCGGCGCCGAAGCGACGCGCGACCAGGCGGCGCGCTGCATGAACTGCGGCATCCCGTATTGTCACAATGGCTGTCCGGTGAACAACCAGATCCCGGACTGGAACGACCTCGTCTACAACGACAAGTGGCGCGAGGCGCTGACCAACCTGCACTCGACCAACAACTTCCCCGAGTTCACCGGCCGCGTCTGCCCCGCCCCCTGCGAGGCGTCCTGCACGCTGAACCTCGAGGATACGCCGGTCACGATCAAGTCGATCGAATGCGCCATCGTCGACAAGGGCTGGGCCGAGGGCTGGATCACGCCCGAATTGCCCAAGGCCAGGACCGGCAAGTCGATCGGCATCATCGGCTCGGGCCCGGCCGGGCTGGCGGCTGCGCAGCAACTCGCGCGCGCCGGCCACGAGGTCCATGTCTATGAGCGCCAGGCGCGCGCTGGCGGCCTGCTGCGCTACGGCATTCCCGACTTCAAGATGGAAAAGTCGCATGTCGAGCGCCGGGTCAAGCAGATGGAGGCCGAAGGCGTCGTCTTCCATTACGGCGTCAATGTCGGGGTCGACATCGACCCGGCCGAGCTGCTCGCCCGGCACGACGCGGTCGGCCTGACCGGCGGCGCCGAGAAGCCGCGCGACCTGCCGATCGAAGGCCGCGACCTCGCCGGCATCCATTTCGCGATGGACTTCCTGCCGCAGCAGAACCGGCGCAACGGCGGCGAGCCGGCCACGCTGGCCAACTCGCAGCCGATCCTGGCGTCGGGCAAGCATGTCGTCGTCATCGGCGGCGGCGACACGGGCTCGGACTGCATCGGCACCTCGGTGCGCCAGGGGGCGCTCTCGGTGACGCAGATCGAGATCATGCCGCAGCCGCCCGAGAAGGAGAACAAGCAGCTCACCTGGCCCAACTGGCCGCTGAAGCTGCGGACCTCGTCGAGCCATGAGGAGGGTGCCGAGCGCGACTTCGCCATCGGAACGGTGAGGTTCACCGGCGAGAACGGCCATGTCCGCAAGCTGCGCTGCGCCCGGGTCGACGCCTCGTTCAAGCCGATCGAGGGCACCGAGTTCGACCTCAAGGCCGATCTCGTGCTGCTGGCGATGGGCTTCGTTTCCCCCGTGCATGAGGGGCTGATCCAGAAGCTTGGCGTCTCCATCGACAAGCGCGGCAATGTCGAGGCCAACACGCTGGCCTACAAGACCACGGTCGAGAAGGTCTTTGCCGCCGGCGACATGCGCCGCGGCCAGTCGCTCGTGGTCTGGGCGATCCGCGAAGGCCGCCAGATGGCCCACGCCATTGACAAGCACCTGATGGGCGAGACGATTTTGCCGAGGTGAGGCGGAGAGCGTCATGGTCGGGCTTGACCCGGCCATCTCGGAAACCAGTGGCTTTTCGTCACGAGAGTCTCGGGTCTGCGCTTCGCTGCGCCCGAGAATGACGGCTGGCCCAGGGCCTCACCGCGGCCAGCGGTGATCGTCCATCCGCCCCGGCTTCGGTTCGGGCAGGATGCCCTCGCCGAAGATGCGGTCGAGCTGGCCGGCGATCTCGCCGCGGCCGCGCGCCTCGGGGATCGAGACCAGCAGCGCCTGATCGCCGGGCCCCGCCGTGCCGGTCAGCGGCAGGATCGGGCCGGCCGCGGGCTTGGCCTGGAGCGCGGCCGGCAGGCTGATCACGGGCAGGCCCGCGACCATCTGGTCGATCAGGCGCTCGATGCCGCCGGGCTGCAGCTCGGGATTGGTCGGGGCTCCGGTCTCGGGCGAGACGGGCAGGGCGATCACGCTGCCCTGGGTTCCCGGCTCGAACATCCGGCGCACCAGCACATCGACGAAATGTGCGGCCTTGCGGGCCCCGACCGCGGTGAAGTGGATGCCGTCGCCGAGCCGCAGCCGCGCCGGCTGGCCGGAGACGTCGGGGCCCATCGCGGCGTAGCGGTTCTCCGCATCGACGAAGGCGCCCCAGAGATCGACATATTGCCCGCCGGCGCGCTCGACCTGCTGGCGGTACTGCTCGTTGAAGGTCACCAGATCGGCGGAGAGCCGCGCATTCTGCACCGGCGGCGCCCCGACCCAGATCAGCGGGACGCGCCGTGCCGCGAAGGCCTGCGCGACGGCATTGATGCGCTCGCGATAGAGTTCGAGCCAGCGCGGGCTGAGCGGCTCGTGGACGATGTCGCCCTCGCGGATCGCCTGCCGGTCGTTGAGGCCGACCAGCATGACGCCGAGCCCGATCTTGGCATCGCCGGCGACGAGTTCGGCGGCGACCTTGGGCCAGTCGTGGAAGTCGCTGCGGACGAGGCCCGAGTCCGGTTTCGCCCGCGCGATCACGGCGAGATCGGGCCGGTCATCCAGTGCTTCCTCCAGCCCGTCGGCCAGCAGGTTGGCGAGCGAGTCGCCGATGACGAGGATGTGGTGGGCGACGTCGACCTTGGGGATCACGGGGTCGTCGCGGACGACGACGGGGGCGGCCGGGCGGCGCCGGGCCACCGGCGCGACGCGCTGGCGCTGCGGCTGGACCGCCTGGGGCTGCTGGGGCTGCTGCCAGAAGAGCTGGAACAGGCTGCGCTGCTGCTGCGGCGGTTGCGGCTGGCGCGCCTGCTGCGCGAGCGACGGCGGCCCCCCGGTCAGGAGCAGCAGGCCGGCGGCCGCCAGCATCGTGAAGAGGGCGCGCAAACGCATCGGGCTCTCGATCCGCGCCCCTGTGCGGGGCGGCGCCATCATAGCGGAAGACGGTGCGCCCGTCAGCGGGCCGTGCGCAGCCGCGCCAGCAGGGCCGGCGTCGGCCAGCCATCGGCGATCTCGCCCTGGCGGAGCTGGTACTGGCGCACGGCCTCGCGGGTGCCGGTGCCGATGCGCCCGTCGGCGTCGTGGTCGTAGAGGCCGAGCGCCTTGAGCCGGCGCTGCAGGTCCTGGATGCCGGATTTGTCGAGGCGCGGCGCCTGGACCGGCCAGTCCGCCTGGATGGCGGGGCGGCCCATGATGCGGTCGCCGAGATGGCCGACGGCGAGCGCATAGGCGTCCGACGAGTTGTACTTCTTGATGACGTCGAAATTCGCGGTGAGCAGCATCACCGGGCCGCGATGGCCGGCGGGGTAGAACAGCCGTCCCTCGCCGGAGGAGGGCAGCCGCCCGCCATCGGCCTTGCGTACGCCGGCCGAGGCGAACTGCGAGAAGCTCGCCCGGTTGAGCTTGTGGTCGAAGCCGTCAGGCAGCGTGACCTCGAGACCCCAGGGCAGGCCCGGCACCCAGCCATAGCCCTTGAGATAGTTGGCGGTGGAGGCGAGCGCGTCGGCGGTCGAGGTCCAGATGTCGGCATGGCCGTCGCCGGTGAAGTCGACCGCGTATTTGCGATAGCTCGACGGCATGAACTGGGTGTGCCCCATCGCGCCGGCCCAGGAGCCGCGCAGTTCGCGGCGCTCGACATGGCCTTCCTGGATCAGCTCGAGCGCGGTGAGGAGTTCGTCGCGGAAGAAGTCGCCGCGATAGCGCAGATGGGCGAGCGTCGCGAGCGAGCGGATCGTGTCCTTGTCGCCCTTGAAGGAGCCGTAGTTGGTTTCCATGCCCCAGACGCCCAGCACGATCTCGCGCGGCACGCCGTAGCGTGCCTCGACCTGGGCCAGGAGCCCGGCATTGTCGGCCGCCGCGTCGCGGCCGCGCGGGATGCGCGTGCCGCCCACCGCGCTGTTGAGGTAGCCCCAGATCGGGGCGGTGAACTCGGACTGCTTCCGGGTCAGCGCCTCGATGGCGGGGTCCGGGGTCACGCCGCGGAAGGCGGCGTCGAAGGTCGTGCGCGAGACGCCGCGGGCCTGGGCCAGCGGCCAGAGCCGCTGCAGGAAGGCGGCGAAGTCGCCCTGGGCCGGGCGGGCCGCGGCGGCCGGGCCGCCGATCGAGCCCGTGGTCTGGGCGAAGGCGGGCGCCAGGCTGATCAGGGCCGTTGCGGCGATGACGGACAGGCGCATGGAACACTCGGACGGCTGGAGAGAGGGACCGCTCCAGAGCGCCCGAACAAGATTAACCAAAGGTTAAGCCCGGCGGCAATGACGGGGGCGGGGTGTCGCAGCCGGCCGCGTCGATGCCTTCACATCGCGTTGCGGGTCTTCAGCTTCTCCTCCCAGGTCAGGGCCTGGCGGACGATCTCCTCGAGGTCGTCATGTTCCGGCGTCCAGCCGAGCTCGCTGCGGATGCGATCGGCCTTCGCCACCAGCGAGGCCGGATCGCCGGCGCGACGGCCCGAGAGCTTGACCGGGAAATCGACGCCCGAGACCTTCTTGACGACCTCGACCACCTCCTTGACCGAATAGCCGCGGCCATAGCCGCAATTCAGGGTGAGGCTTTCGCCGCTGCCGCGCAGATGCTCGAGCGCGGCGATGTGCGCGCGGGCAAGATCGGTGACGTGGATGTAGTCGCGGATGCAGGTGCCGTCCGGCGTGGGATAGTCGGTGCCGAAGACCTCGAGGCCCGGACGCTGCCCGAGGGCGGCCTGGCCCGCCACCTTGATCAAATGCGTCGCATTGGGCGAGGACTGGCCGGAGCGGCCCCGCGGGTCGGCGCCGGCGACGTTGAAATAGCGCAGCACGACATAGGCCAGCCCATGCGCCTTCGCCGTGTCGGCGAGCATCCACTCGCTCATCAGCTTCGAGCGGCCATAGGGGTTGATCGGGTTAAGGTCGATCTCCTCCGGCACGGGGCTGACCGCGGGTTCGCCATAGACCGCGGCGGTGGAGGAAAAGATGATCCGGCGGACGCCGCCGCGCACCGCGCTCTCCAGGAGGGCGCGGGTCTTCACGGTGTTGTTGAAATAGTAGCCCAACGGGTCGGCGACGGATTCGGGAACGACGATCTTGGCGGCGAAATGGGCGATCTCGGTGATGCCGTGCTCGGCGATGATGCGCGCAAGGAGGTCCTGGTCGCCGATGTCGCCCTGGATCAGCGGCACCTCCTTCGGCACGGCCCACCAGAAGCCGGTCGAGAGATTGTCCAGAACGACCACGTTTTCGCCACGGTCGAGCAGTTCCAGAACCATGTGGCTGCCGATATAGCCGGCTCCGCCCGAAACAAGTACCGCCATAGCCCGTCGTCACCTTCCGCCGGCAGGAACCGCCCCATGCAACAGGCGTTCACGGTCTCGCAAGCACATTCTGCTTCTACTACGATGCGACCGGTTTCGTACAAGCCGTGAGCAGGCCGCTTTTCAACCCGCACCGCCGCAGCCACGCCAGGCCGGGGCGCCAAATGGACCTTCCATGTCGAAACGCATCCGCAAGGCCGTCTTTCCCGTCGCCGGTCTCGGCACTCGCTTTCTCCCCGCGACCAAGGCGATCCCGAAAGAGATGCTGACGGTCGTCGACCGGCCCGCCCTCCAGCATGTGGTGGATGAGGCCCGCGCCGCCGGCATCGAGCATTTCGTCTTCATCACCGGCCGCAACAAGGCGGTGATCGAGGATCATTTCGACTTCGCCTATGAGCTGGAAGACACGCTGCGCAAGCGCAACAAGACGGCTGAGCTCGAGGCGCTGGCGGCCGATCTGCCGCTGGCCGGCGCGACGAGCTTCACCCGCCAGCAGCAGCCGCTGGGGCTGGGGCACGCGGTCTGGTGCGCGCGCGACATCATCGGCGACGACGAGCCCTTCGCGCTGCTGCTGCCGGACATGCTGCACCACACTCATGGCAAGGGCTGCCTCGCCGAGCTGATCGACGCCTACAACAAGCATGGCGGCAACCACATCGCCGTGGCGCCGGTGCCCGACGACCAGACGCATCAATACGGCATCGTCGGTGTCGAGAAGCGCGAGGCCAAGGTCTCGAAGGTGACCAAGATGGTCGAGAAGCCGGCCAGGGGAACGGCGCCGTCCAACCTGCACATCACCGGCCGCTACATCCTGCAGCCGACGATCTTCAACCTGCTCGCCAACCAGGAGCCCGGCGCGGGCGGCGAGATCCAGCTGACCGATTCGATGATCGCGCTGTCGCGTCTGGAGCCCTTCCACGCCGTGCGGTTCGACGGCGACATCTACGACACCGGCTCGAAGATGGGCTTCCTGGCGGCCAATGTCGCCTATGCGCTCGACCGCCAGGATCTCGGGCCGCAGCTGCGGCAGGAACTCGAGCGGCTGCTGGACCGTCTGTGAGACGGCCCCTGCCGGGACGCCACGCGTGAGTGATGCAGCCCGCGTCTTCGACCGGGCGCTGGGTCGGCGGCGGCTGACGCGGGCGCTGGCGGCCGGCTATCCGGATTTCCTGCTGCAGCGCGCCGCGGAGGATCTCGAGGAGCGGCTGGCGGCGGTGCTGCGCCGCTTCGAACGGGCGGCCGATCTCGGCTCGCCCCTGCCGCTGGCGGTGCCCGTCCTCGCCGGCAAGGCGGAGTCGGTGCTGCACATGGCGGAGGCCCCGGGCGGCCGGAGCGATTGGGTCGGCGATCTCGAACGCCTGCCTCTGGCCGCAGCGAGCCTCGATCTCTGTGCCTCGCTGCTCGCGCTGCAGGGCGTCAACGACCTGCCGGGCGCGCTGATCCAGATCCGCCGCGCCTTGCGGCCGGACGGGCTGTTCATCGGCTGCCTGCTCGGCGGCCGCACGCTCCACGAATTGCGGCAGGTGCTGCTGGAGGCGGAAGCCGAGACCGCGGGCGGCGCCAGCCCGCGGGTCGCGCCCTTCGCCGATCTGCGCGATCTTGGCAGCCTGCTGCAGCGGGCCGGATTCGCGCTGCCGGTCGTCGACAGCGAGGTCGTGACCGTGCGCTATCGCGACGTCTTCGGGCTGCTGCGCGACCTGCGCGCGCTGGGCTGGGGCAATGCGCTCGAGGCCCGCCGCCGGACGGGCCTGCGCCGCGACACGCTGATGCGGGCGGCTGCGCTCTATGCCGAGCGCCATGCCGACGGCGACGGACGCCTGCGGGCGACCTTCGAGATCGTCTGGCTCTCGGGCTGGGCGCCGCATGAAAGCCAGCAGAAGCCGCTGCGGCCGGGCTCGGCCAAGGCGCGACTGGCCGATGCGCTCGGCGTGCCGGAGATCGGCACGGGCGACAGGGCGGGCGGCTGAGAGCGGGAGGATGGCCATGAGCGGCAGACAGGAACGGCTCGCGCGCGCCGCTTTCGGCGTCTTCCGCGCGATCCCGACGCGCTGGCACGACAATGACGTCTACGGTCACGTCAACAATGTCGTCTATTATTCCTGGTTCGACACGGCGGTGAACGCCTGGCTCATCGAGCGCGGTTTCCTCGACATCGCCGGCAGCGCAACGGTCGGCCTCGTCGTCGAGACGACCTGCAGCTATTTCGAGAGTGTCGCCTTTCCGGAGACCGTCGAGCTCGGCCTCGGCGTCGAGCGGCTGGGCACCAGCTCGGTCACCTACCGGATCGGCGTGTTTCGCCAGGGCGGGGAGCGGGCGGCGGCGCAGGGCCGCTTCACCCATGTCTATGTCGACCGCGCGACGCAGCGCCCGGTGCCGATCCCGGCCGATCTGCGCGCGGCGCTCGAAGGCCTCACATCGTCAGGCGGATCTGGCTGATCTCGCGGGCGATCTGCTGGAAGATCGGGGTGAGCTGGGACGCATTGGAGACCTCGAAGAACATCGAGGGCTCGCTGGCGCAGCCGCGCAGCAGGCTGCTGTTCCCGTTGATCACGCGGATCGAATAGATCTTGATGCCCGCTGCCTTTGCATTGGTGCAGGCGGTGGCGGTGCGCTGGTCCATGGTGGTCTGGTTGTCGCCGAAGCGGTTCTGCGTGTTGTCGCCGTCGGTCAGCAGGATCATGTACTTGGTCAGCCGCGGCGTGGTGGAGGCGGCGGCCTCCGGCAGCGGCGCGCCCTGGCTGAGGCTCGCCATGCCCCAGGCGGCGCCGATCGTGACATTGGTGTTGCCCACCGGCGTCATCGCGTTGACGGTACTCTGCAGCGCGGTCCAGTCGCTGGTCAGCGGCCGGATCGGCGTCAGCGAGGCGTAGGCGCAGAAATCCGCGGGATAGAGCGTGGCGTTGACGCCGGAGACGGCGCTGGCATCGCTGACGTCATAGGCCTTGTCGCGGTCGCTGACGCAGCCCTGCCAGGTCGCCTTGGTGATGGTCTCGGTCGTCCGGCTCCGGCCGCTGCCGGTCGTGCGGGTCAAGTCGTAGCGCAGCCAGGGCGAGTCCTTGTAGGTCGTCGGCAGTCGCACCTGCGTCGCGAAGGGCACGATCGAAACGCGGATCTGGTCGGGCGTGGTCGCAGCGTCCTTCAGGATCTTGAGCAGGTCGAGCGAGGCCTTCTTCAGCTCGGTCATCTTGCTGGAGGAGGACATCGAGCCGGTGTTGTCGAGCACGAGCGCGAGTTCGACCGTGTTCGTGCCCCAGGCGGCCTGGGCGCTGGAGGAGACGGGGATGCGGTCGAAGCCGATCACGCGGGTGATGCTGGTCTCCACCGTCGTGTCGGCGGTGACGCTGACGGTGCGCGCCGCGCGATCGACCGAGACGGTGTAGGTTCCCAGCCGCGCATCGGCATTGCCGGCGAGGTTGGCGCGGATCAGGGCTTCGGCGCGGGTCCGGAGCTCGGCGTCGGTGAGCTTGCTGGCCTCGCGGGCCACCATCAGCGCGGCCGAATCGACGGCGACGTTGAGGCTCGCCCGGGCCGAACTCGCGCGGGCATAATCCACGCTCGCGCCGGCGATGCCGATCATCGGCAGGGCGACGATCCCGAACAGGATCGCGACATTGCCGGACGCATCTTTCCTGAAACGGGACAAAAGCGACATCGACTGTTCCTCCGCGGCACGGTCCGCTCCGTGCTGGCGGGACCAGCGCAGGGCGCGTGCCAGCCGGCCGCGCAGAGGCGGATGCGGCGGGAATGCGTTGTCTACGCCCGTCAGTCGGGTTATGCCCCGCGCATCGAAACTGGCCGCGCGGCCGGAACGGCAGGAACCCTCGCCCCGTGATTCCCAACGACATCAAGATCACGCCGCAGCTCGTCGCCGAACACGGCCTGAAGCCCGACGAGTACCAGCGCTTCCTGCATCTGATCGGGCGCGAGCCCTCGATCACCGAGCTCGGCATCGTCTCGGCGATGTGGAACGAGCACTGCTCGTACAAATCCTCGAAGATCCATCTGAAGACGCTGCCGACCAAGGCGCCCTGGGTCATCCAGGGCCCGGGCGAGAATGCCGGCGTCATCGACATCGGCGACGGCCTCGCCATCGTCTTCAAGATGGAGAGCCACAACCATCCGTCCTTCATCGAGCCCTATCAGGGCGCGACGACGGGTGTCGGCGGCATCCTGCGCGACGTCTTCACCATGGGCGCGCGGCCGATCGCGGTGCTCGATGCGCTGCGCTTCGGCTCGCCGGACCATCCGCGCACGCGCCATCTCGTCTCGGGCGTGGTGGCCGGCGTCGGCGGCTACGGCAATTCCTTCGGCGTGCCCAATGTCGGCGGCCTGACCGGCTTCCACAGCCGCTATGACGGCAACATCCTCGTCAACGCCATGGCGGTGGGCATCGCGCGGGCCGACGAGATCTTCTACGCCAAGGCCTCGGGCGTGGGGAAGGCGATCGTCTATCTGGGATCCAAGACCGGCCGCGACGGCATCCATGGCGCGACCATGGCGTCGGCCGCCTTCGACGAGGGCGCCGAGGAGAAGCGCCCGACCGTGCAGGTCGGCGATCCCTTCGCCGAGAAGCTCCTGCTCGAGGCCTGCCTCGAGATCATGGCGGCCGGCCATGTCGATGCGATCCAGGACATGGGCGCGGCGGGCCTGACCTGCTCGGCGGTCGAGATGGGCGCCAAGGGCGATCTCGGCGTGGAGCTCAACCTCGATGCCGTGCCCTGCCGCGAGGACGGCATGAGCGCCTATGAGATGATGCTCTCGGAGAGTCAGGAGCGCATGCTCATGGTGATCAAGCCGGGCCATGAGGAGCCGGCCGAGGCGATCTTCAAGAAATGGGGGCTGGACTTCGCCGTCGTCGGCCACACCACCGACAATCTGCGCTTCGTCGTGAAGCACCAGGGCGAGACCATGGCCGATCTCCCGATCAAGGAGCTCGGCGACGAGGCGCCCGAATATGACCGGCCCTGGATCGAGACGCCGGCCAAGCCGCGCCTCGCGCCCGAGAGCGTCGCGCCGCCGATGGCCAATGCCCAGGCCCTGCTGAAGCTGATCGGCTCGCCCGATCTGTGCTCCAAGCGCTGGGTCTGGGAGCAGTACGACACGCTGATCCTGGGCAATTCGGTGGTGACGCCGGGCGGCGACGCCGGGCTGATCCGCATCGAGGACGGGCCGAAGGGCCTGGCCATGACTGCCGACGTGACGCCGCGCTATTGCGAGGCCGATCCCTTCGAGGGCGGCAAGCAGGCGGTGGCGGAAGCCTGGCGCAATCTCACCGCGACCGGGGCGACCCCGCTCGCCGTCACCGACAATCTGAATTTCGGCAATCCCGAGCGGCCCGAGGTGATGGGGCAGCTCGTCGGCTGCATCAAGGGCATCGGCGAGGCCTGCCGTGCGCTCGACTTCCCGGTCGTCTCCGGCAATGTCTCGCTCTACAACGAGACCAATGGCGTCTCGATCCTGCCGACCCCGACCATCGGCGGCGTCGGTGTGCTCGCCGACGTGACCAAGCATGCGACCATCGCCTTCAAGGCGGAGGGCGAGGCGATCCTGCTGGTCGGCCAGACCACGGGCTGGCTCGGCCAGTCGGCCTACCTCGCGACGGTCTGCGGCCGCGAAGAGGGCGCCCCGCCGCCAGTCGATCTCGCCGTCGAGCGCCGCAACGGCGATGTCGTGCGCGGCCTGATCACGGCCGGGCGCGTCAGCGCCTGCCACGATCTCTCGGATGGCGGGCTCGCCGTCGCGCTGGCGGAGATGGCGATGGCCGGCGGAATCGGCGCGACCATCGAGACGCTGCCGGCGGGGCCTGCCCATGCCGTGCTCTTCGGCGAGGACCAGGCGCGCTATCTGGTCACCGTGCCGGCCGGCTCGGCCGAGGCGGTGCGGGCCGAGATCGCGGCGGCGGGCGTGCCGGTGACGGTGCTCGGCCGCACGGGCGGCGCCACGCTGGCGCTGGCCGGCGAGACCGCTGTGGCCGTATTCGAGCTGAAGAGCGCCCACGAGACATGGCTGCCGGCCTATATGGCCGGAAAGGCCTGAGGAGAACCGCCATGGCGATGGATGCCCACGACATCGAGGCGATGATCAAGGCGGCGCTGCCGGATGCGATCGTCGAGATCAAGGATCTCGCCGGCGACGGCGACCATTATGCGGCAACCGTGACCTCGGCCGCCTTCAAGGGCAAGACGCGGGTGCAGCAGCACCAGATGGTCTATGCCGCGCTGAAGGGGAACATGGGCGGCGTCCTGCACGCCCTTGCGCTGACGACGGTGACGCCTGATATTTGAGGCGAACCCTGGAGCAGCCGCCATGGCCGAGCCCGATCCGACTGTCGCCAATCATACGCTCGTTCTCCTGCGCGGCATGGACCGGAAGCTCGATCACGTCATCGAGACGCTCGGGCGGCACGATGTTCGCCTCGGACGGCTCGAGCGCGACATCGGCGAGGTTAAGAGCGATCTCGTCTTGCTCGAAAACCGGATGCTGACCCAGACCAATGAAATTCTTCGCATCGTGCATCGCCTCAACGAGCAGGACGCTCTGGCGAGCCAGAACTGAAATCCGGAGATACGCCCATGTCCGACACCAACGCCCGCATCGATTCCGAGGTGAAGTCCGCCGATGTGGTGCTCTTCATGAAGGGCACGCCGCAATTCCCGATGTGCGGCTTCTCCGGCCAGGTCGTGCAGATCCTGTCCTATGTCGGCGTGCCGTTCAAAGGGGTGAACGTGCTCGAGGATCAGGAGATCCGCGAGGGCATCAAGGCCTATTCCAACTGGCCGACGATCCCGCAGCTCTACGTCAAGGGCGAGTTCATCGGCGGCTGCGACATCACCCGTGAGATGTTCCAGGCCGGCGAGCTGCAGGCGCTGCTCGCCGAGAAGGGTATCGCGGTCAAGCAGGCGAGCTGAGTCCCGCCTCCGGCCCGACAAACCGGCGCCCCATTCGCCGTCATCCGTGCGCGCCGCTCACGGGAGACGCCGATGCCTCGCTTCACCATTACCGCCATCCTCGCCTGCGCTGTCGCCGCGCCCCTGCTCGCGCCGGCGCCGGCCGCGGCCGACTGGGACAAGGCGAGGCTGTCGCGCGAGATCGTCGCGATCGAGCGGGAGGCCAAGGGCCGCCTCGGCGTCGCCCTGCTCGATCTGAAGGACCGCTCGCTCTGGTCGCATCGCGGTGGCGAGCGCTTCCCGATGCAGAGCGTGTTCAAATGGCCGCTGGCGATTGCGGCGCTGCAGGCGGTCGAGGCCGGCAGGCTGTGGCTCGACCAGCCGATCACGATCAGGCGCCGCGAGTTCTCGCTCTATCACAGCCCGCTCGCCAAGGCCTTCAAGGGCGAGGCCAACGCCTATCCGGTGCGGGAGCTGATCGCGCTCGCCGCCGGCGAGAGCGACAACACCGCCGCCGACATCCTGATGCGCGAAATCGGCGGGCCGCAGGCGGTCACCGCCATGCTGAAGGCCGGCGGCATCACCGGTATCTCCGTCGACCGCTATGAGCGGCAGTTCCAGCCGGAGGTCTTCGGCTTGGCCGGATTCGGCTGGTCGGACGTGATCGACGAGCACGCCTATCGCGCCAGGCTGTCCGCTGTCGATCCGGCCAGGCGCAGGGCGGCCCTCCAGTTAGCCCTGAGAGATTCGCGCGACAGCGCCACGCCCGAGGCCAGCGTCGCCTTCGTCGAGGCGCAGGCGAAGGGCAACTGGCTGCGCGAGCCGGCGCACAGCGCGCTGATCGACAGGATCACCCTGGAAACGAAATCGGGTCCCGACCGCATCCGCGCCGGCCTGCCGCAAGGCGCGCGCTTCGCCCACAAGACCGTCGCCGGGCTGACGATGGACGGCATCAACCACGCCACCAACGACATCGGCCTCGTCACCCTGCCGAACGGGCGTGTCTTCGCCATCGCGGTCTATCTCGCGGGTTCGACGGCGGATGCCAAGCAGCGCGAGGCGGCCCATGCCGCAGTGGCGCGGCTGGCGGTCGCGGCGCTGCGCTAGGCGCGCTTGGCCAGCCGCTCGGCGATGAAGATGCCGCCGAGCACGAGCAGCAGGGCGACGCCGTGATAGAGCGCGAGCTGCTCGCCGAGGATCAGCACGGCGAGGATCGGCGCGAAGACCGGCACGAGATTGACGAAGACGCCGGCGCGCCCCGGGCCGATCAGCTCGACCGAGCGCATGAAGAAGAGCTGCGACAGGATCGAGGGGCCGATCGCGACATAGAGCAGGATCAGCCAGCCCTGGGGCGCCTTCACCACGAAGGCCCCCTGCGCGACCTCGATCGCCAGCAGCGGCAGCGAGACCAGGCAGGCCACCATCGCCAGCGCCGAGAAGAAGACGAGGCCGGGCACCTGCGGCCGCGAGCGGATCGCGACCGTGTAGCCCGCATAGAAGGTGCAGGCGACGATCATGAAGAGATCGCCCGGCGCGAAGGCGAATTGCCGGAGCACCGCAATGTCGCCGCGGCTGGCGACGACGGCGACGCCGAGCAGGGTGATGAGGACGCCGAGCGCCTGCACCGGGCCGATCGGCGTGCGATAGGCGATGAAGGCGCCGATCAGCACGAAGACGGGAATGGAGCCCTGGAGAATGCCGATATTGATCGCCGTCGTCGAATAGGCGGCGAGATACATCAGCGCGTTGAAGGCGGTGAAGCCGACGGTGCCCATCGCGACGATGAACTTCCAGTGGGCCCGCAGCACCGGCCAATGCGCCCTGATCTGGTGGCGCAGCAGCACCGGCATGACCGCGCAGACCACGATCCAGCGCAGCGAGGTCAGCGCCATCGGCGAGATGGCGTCGACCGCGAGGCGACCGGCCACCGCATTGCCGCCCCACATCAGGGTCGTCAGGGTCAGCAGCAGATAGGCATTGCCCCAGAGGCGCTGCTTGAGGGTCTGGTTCGCGGGCAAGCGGTCAACCGATCCGGAAACGGGCTCCTGCAATAGCCTTGCGCGCGGTTCGCGTCATGTGGGATGAGGCGCAGTGGCGCCCGGCGCCCGGCGCATCCCTCACCCACAGTCACCCGCGGCCTCTCCCATGCTCGATGTCGTCCGACGCCCGCTCCGCCTGCTCTTCGTGGACGGCAACACCCGCGCCCAGCGCGAGAGCCACGCCGCCGGCTATGGCGCCCAGCCGGCGGAGGCCTATGCCGCCGAGGTCGCCGCGATCGAGCCCGGCGTGGTGACCGATATCTGCCTGCCGGCCGACGCCGGCGCCAATCTGCCGGACGGGGCGGGCTTGCAATCCTATGACGGCATCATCCTCACCGGCTCGGCCCTGCACATCTACGAGCTCGAGCCGGCGGTCACCCGCCAGATCGAGCTGATGCGCGCGATCTATGCCAGCGGCACGCCCTGTTTCGGCTCCTGCTGGGGCATCCAGATGGGCGCGGTCGCGGCCGGCGGCACCGTGACGCGCAACCCGCGCGGGCGCGAGGTCGGCTTCGCCCGCCGGATCACGGTCAACGAGGCCGGCCGTAGCCATCCGCTGCTGGCCGGGCGCCCGGCGGCCTTCGACGCACCGGCGATCCATCTCGACACGGTGGTGCTGCCGCCCGGCGACACCACCATCCTCGCCTCGAACGCCTATAGCGACGTGCAGGCGGCCGAGATCCGCCATGAGGGCGGCGTGTTCTGGGGCGTGCAGTACCACCCGGAATTCCCACTGCGCCAGGTCGCCTCGATTCTCGGGCGGATGGTGCCGATCCTGGTCGAGGAAGGCTTCCGGCGCGACGAGGCCGCCGCCGAGACCTGGCTCGCCGAGCTGCGCGCGCTCGACGCCGACAGGAGCCGCCAGGACCTCGCCTGGGCGCATGCACTCGATGCGGAGGTTCTGGACGACGCCCGCCGCGTCACCGAGCTGCGCAACTTCCTGAACCACCGCGTCAAGCCGCAGGCGAGCGCGCGCGGACGGGGTTGAACACCGGCGAAGCGAGCCCCGCTGCCCTGTTTGGTGCCGTTTCGAGCCCCCGAGACCACCGACACATCTGAGTCGCGACGCAGAGGCAGGCCGGCCCCGCCCCAGCGGCAGCGCGCGGCTGACGCTACACGCACTGGGGAGGCCGGGCGATCATCGTTCGGTGTCGCTGATTTCAGGTGCATTTCCCGCTAAAGTTGCAAATTGCTTAGGCAATTCTCGCTCTGGATTAATCGTATTTTAAATGTCGTGAGACGAAATCGAGCGAGATTGTGACGCAAGGAGAGGGTTTTGAAACCTCATCGATCCCTGCGGCACCTGCGCTGACTACCTGATCGTCATCCCGCCGGCGCGTGCGCTGCGCCGCTTCATGGGGCCCGAAGTCGTTGAAATCCATCCGCACCAAAATCATCGCGATCCTGGCGATCATCTCGCTGGGCGCCATCATTTCGTCGGCGCTGGGCCTCTGGGCCCTGTCGCGCTCCAATGACCTCAGCCAGCGCTCCGCGACCCTCTCCGACGTCACGCTTGCCACCGACAAGATCAACGGCCATGTCCTCGGCGTCGTCATGGACGCACGCGGCATCTACATGTCGAAGGACGCCGCGGCCGCCGAGCCCTTCGCCAAGGGCATGGAGGCGCGCTTCCCGCAGATGCGGTCGCTGGCGGCCGAGCTGACCCGGATCGCTCCGGAATCGGAGCGGGCCCAGACGCGGGCGATCGAGAAGGCCATCGCCGATTTCATCACGTTCCGGACGGAGACGATCCGGCTGGCGCGCGAGGTCTCGACCGCGGCGGCCAACACGCAGGGCAACAACGAGGCCAACCGCAACAACCGGCGGGCCCTCAACGATCTGCTCGTCGCCTTCGCCAAGACCACCGATGCCGCCAGCGACGCGCTGCAGACCGAGGCCGCGAGCTTCACCCAGATGGCGCAGACGGGCCTGCCGATCGTGCTCGGCGTCACGCTGCTGGGCTCCCTGCTGATCGCCATGTTCTTCGCGCAGCGCTCGCTGACCCGCCCGATCCTCGATCTCAGCGGCGTCATGGAGGCGCTGACGCGCGGCGATCTCAAGGTGGCCGTGCCGCATCTCGGCCGTCAGGACGAGATCGGCACCATGGCCAAGGCCGTCTCCGTGCTGCGCGAGAGTTCCGAGCAGGTCGCGATCCTGCAGCAGCAGGAGCAGGCGGCGGCGGCGACGCGCCTGGCCCGGGCGCAGTCGATGGAAGCCGTGGTGTCGGATGTCGGCGAGGTCGTGGCGGCGGCGGCGGCGGGCGATTTCTCGGCGCGGCTGCAGATCGACCATGCCGACGAGCAGATGCAGAAGCTCGTCGCCGGCATCAACGAGATCAATGCCGTGGTCGACGGCGCCACCAGCGAGTTCTCCGACGCGCTGCAGGCGATCGCGGCGGGCGACCTGACCCACCGGGTCGACACCGCCTATCGCGGCCGCTTCGCCGATCTCAAGGGCGCGATCAACGACACGGTCGATCGGCTGTCCTCGACCGTGAAGACGATCCAGCTGACCTCGGCCGATGTCGGGCTCGCCGCCCGCGAGATCAACATGGGCGCGGACGATCTGTCGAAGCGCACCGAGGAGCAGGCGTCGAGCCTGGAGGAGACCGCGGCGACGACCGAAGAGCTCGCAGCCTCCGTCAAGGCCACCGCCCAGGCCTCGCGCCAGGCGGCGAGCGTCGCCAATGATGCGATGCAGGCGGCGCAGACCGGCGGCGCCATCGCCGGCCAGGCGGTCGACGCGATGGCGCGCATCGAGAGCGCCTCGACCAAGATCTCCGACATCATCCGGGTGATCGACGATATCGCCTTCCAGACCAATCTGCTGGCGCTGAACGCGGCGGTGGAAGCGGCGCGGGCCGGCGACGCCGGCAAGGGCTTCGCGGTCGTGGCCTCGGAGGTCCGGACCCTGGCGCAGCGGTCGAGCGAGGCCGCCAAGGACATCTCGGCGCTGATCTCGTCGTCGAACAGCGAGGTCGGCGAGGGCGTCAAGCTCGTCCGTCAGGCCGGCGAACAGCTCAGCCAGATCCTCGCAGCGTCCGAGAAGGTCGCAGCCACCATCGCGGAGATTTCCGCCGCGTCGGGCGAACAGGCGAGCGGCATCGACGAGATGAGCCAGGCCGTCGCCCATCTCGACGAGATGACCCAGCAGAATGCGGCGCTGTCCGAACAGAGCGCGGCGTCTGCCGGCTCGCTCTCGGGCAAGATCGCCCAGCTCAACGACCTCGTCGCCGCCTTCAAGACCGGGCCGGACACCGGCCGCTCCGCAGCGGCGCCGGCCCCTGCCGGCGAGCCCGCCCGCCTGCGCCAGCTCGCGGAAGCCGCCTTCGCCCAGACCCGGGCGCCGGCTCCCCGCGCCGCTGCCCCGGTGCCTGCGCCGCGCCCGGCGCCGGCCCCCGCCAAGAAGGTCGCCAACAGCCGCGCCAGCGATTCGGGCTGGGAAGAGTTCTAAAGCCGGTTCCCGCCGCGCAACGCCAAGCAAGGCCCTGCCCGACCGGCAGGGCCTTTTGCATGGGGGCCCATCTCCGCGGATGAGGTCGCGCCCCGCCGCGGGGCGCCAGCGGCTGCTCCGATCCCGCCGTCCGCAATCGGGCCCAATTCCGCCTTGGCCTCGTCCCAATCGGGCCTGCCTATCACGGGCTCGTGATCGTCTATGGGGATAGCACAGCATGATGACCCGTTTCGCCGCCGCCCTGGTGCTGGCTCCCAGCTTCGCGGGGGCCGCCGAGATCGAGCTGGCCTCGCGGATCGACCGCGTCACGGTCTATCCGGACGGGGCGGTGGTGACGCGGCTGGGCAAGGCCGAGCTGCTGCAGGGCGCCTCCCAGATCGTGCTGCGCGGCCTGCCCGCGACCATCGACCCCGCATCGATCCGTGTCGAGGGCCGGGGCAGCGCGGCGGGTGCCGGTGGCGGCGCCTTCTCGATCGGGGCCGTCGATGTGCGCCTGGCGCCGGGCGAGGCGAAGCCGGTGCTCGACGCGGTGATCGAGGGCAAGCTCACCGCGCTGCGGGACGAGAAGCAGGCGCTGGCCGGGCGCATCAGCGCGATCGAGGCCAAGCGCGCCACGATCGAGCGCTTCGGCCAGACCGGGCCCGACAAGCTCGGCCCCGACGGCAAGGCGCTGCCGGTGGCGGACTGGCCGGCCGTGTTCGAGGCCATCGGCACGGCGCTGGTGAAGGTGCATGAGGAATTGCGCGGCGTCCGCGCCCGGGCGGCGGATGTCGAAGGCGAGATCGCGGCGCTGGAGCGGGCCAGGCCGCAGCCGGGCCGGCCGGGTGCGCCCCGGCGCGACGTCGCCATCGCCGTCGAGGCGCCGGCGCCGCTGTCGGCCGAGTTCATGGTGACCTACCGCGTCGGCGGCGCTGGCTGGACCCCGCAATACGAGGCCCGTCTGTCGACCGCCGGTGCCGGCGGCAAGCCTTCGCTCGATCTGCTGCGGCGGGCGGAGCTGCGCCAGCGCACGGGCGAGGACTGGGCCGATGTGGCGCTGACGCTGTCGACGACTCGCTCGGCCGGCGGCACGCAGGCGCCGGAGCTGACGCCGGTGCAGGTGATGTTCTTCGAACCGCCGGCGCTCTACGAGACGCGCCCGCTGGGGCGGGCCGCGCCGGCCCCGATGGCGCCCGCCCGCGCCAGGGCGGAGGCCGACGCGATCGCCGAACAGTCGCAGAAGGCGGCCGCCCCCGTCGCCGCCGAGGCGCAGACCGCCCAGATCGAGGCGGGCGCCTATCAGGCGAGCTTCCAGGTGCCCGGGCGCGCCACGGTCCCGCAGGACGGCTCGTCCAAGACCGTGCTGCTGAGCCAGGCGAAGGCCGAGCCGGCGCTGGCGGCGCGGATCGTGCCCGAGCTGGAAGAGAAGGCCTATCTCGAGGCGAGCTTCGTCCATGACGAGGCGGCGCCGCTGCTGCCTGGATTGGTCGCCCTGCATCGCGACGGGAGCTTCATCGGGCGGGGCCGGATCGGGCTGGTGGCGCCGGGCGACAAGGTCGCGCTCGGCTTCGGCGCCGACGACAAGCTCAAGGTCACGCGCGCGCCGGTGCGCCGCCGCGAGAACGAGCCGAACTGGCTCGGTCAGACCCGCACCGATCTGCGCGAGTTCCGCACGGTGGTGAAGAGCCTTCACGCCCAGCCGGTGAAGGTGACGGTGACCGAGCGCATCCCCTATTCGGAGAGCAGCGCGATCACGGTCGAGAGCCTGCCGGCGCAGACGACACCGCCGACCGAGAAGCAGGTCGGCGACAAGCGCGGCGTCTCGGCCTGGACCTTCGATCTCGCGCCCGGCGCCGAGAAGGAGATCAAGGTCGCCTACCGGATCAAATGGCCGGGTGACCGCGAGGTCACCTATGCCCCGCAGCCGGGGCCGGGGCCGCAGCCGATGCCGCGGCCGCTGAACTGAGGCGGGGACGTTCGCTCACGAACCACGCGTCATCCTGGACCAGCCGCGCAGCGGCGCCGGCCGGGATCCATCATTGGGCTCTGCGCCGCTCTAGGATGGATCCCGGGACGACCTTCGGTCGCCCAGGATGACGGCCGAGTGTCGGAGGGAAAAACGGCAACCGCTCACACCGCCATCTCGAGCTCGCGCCCGCGGCCCAGCCGCGTCATCCAGTCGGTGTATTGCGGCTGGACCTTGAGCTGGTGGCCATAATGGCGACGCAGCCCTTCCGTGAGGCGCCCGCCACGCCCGAGCTGCTCGTCGGCGAAGCCGATCATCACCGAGTTCGGCCAGGCCTGCGGGCGTACCGCGCGCAGGCGCTCGAACAGCGCGTCCTCGCTCGTGTCGGCATCGTTCTGCGCCATCAGCATCAGCATCGCCGCGGTCGAGCGCGAGATGCCCATATGGCAGTGGACGAGGAGATGCCCCTCGACCCGCTCGCCGGCGCCCGCGCGCAGGCCCTCGCCGAACTGCAGGATCTGCTCGACATGGCGCGGCTGAGGCGGGGTCATGCCCTGTGACGGGCCGAGGATGTCGTGAAAGCGCAGCGTCACCCGGTGGTGCTCGCCATAGGTCCCGAAGGTGTCGATCTCGGGCAGGCCGGGGTCGAGCAGCGACAGCACATGGCTGACACGGCGGAGGCTGTGGGCGGGCAGTTCCTCGATGCCGCAGATGGTGAGCGTCGAGATCGAGAGCGATTGCATGGTGGTGACCCGCTGGTTTGCGTAAGCCCGCCGCATAGGACCTGCCTCCGTGCCGTGCAACCGACGGGACTGGTGGGGAGCCCTGCAGAGGCGCTGTAGCCTGGAGTCGGCCTGACCGGACGGCGGCATCCCTCAGCCCTCATCCTTCGACACGCGCTCGGCACGAGCGCGTGTCGAAGGATGCTCCAGATGGTTCCCGAGCCTCCAGGGTCATCCTTCGAGACGCCGCTTCGCGGCTCCTCAGGATGAGGGCTGAGGTTTTGTGATGCGCGGCCCTAGGCCGCCGCCGCGCGCTCCTCGATCCCCAGCTCTTCGCCGACGACATTGACCCAGTAACGGATGCCGTCGGGGATGATCGCGTCGTTGAAGTCGTAGAGCGGCGTGTGCAGGCCCTTGAAGGAGCCGTCGGCGGCGACGCCGTTGCCGATGCGCATGAAGGCGCCGGGCTTGATCAGCATCATCTCGGCGAAGTCCTCGCCACCCGTGCCCGGCCGCATCTTGCCGTCCACATGGGCCGCGCCGACAGAGGCCGAGGCGGCGGCGACCGCGACCGCGACCTGATCGGCCTTGTTGATCAGCGGGCTGGTGCCGCGGTGATAGGTGGCTTCCGCCTTGCAGCCCCAGGCGAGAGCGGTGGCGGCGGCGAGCTCACTGATGCGGCGCTCGATCGTGTTGCGGATCTCGGGCGCATAGGTGCGCGCCGTGCCGCCGAGCACCAGCTCGGAGGGGATGACGTTCGAGGCGTTGACGTCGCCGCCATGGATGTAGCCGACGCTGATGACGGCTGTGTCGAGCGGCGGCACGTTGCGGCCGACGATGCCCTGCAGCCCCAGCACGAACTGCGCCTGGGCGTAGGTGATGTCGGTCGAGAGATGCGGCTGCGAGCCGCCATGGCCGCCGACGCCGCGGAAGATCACCTCCCAGCTGTCGGCCGAGGCGAGGAAGGGGCCAACCGCCGTGCCGAAATGCGAGGCCGGCAGGCCCGGCGTGTTGTGCAGGCCATAGATCGCGTCGCAGGGGAAGCGCTCGAACAGCCCGTCCGCCAGCATGGCGTTGGCGCCGCCGCGGCCTTCCTCGGCCGGCTGGAAGATCAGGATGCAGGTGCCGGCGAAATCGGGGTTCTCGGCGAGGTAGCGCGCGGCGCCGAGCAGCATGGTGGTGTGGCCGTCATGGCCGCAGGCGTGCATCTTGCCGGGGTGCTGCGAGGCGTAAGGGAGGCCGGTCTGCTCCTCCAGCGCCAGGCAGTCCATGTCGGCGCGCAGCCCGATCGCGCGCTGGCCGGCCCGCTTGCCGCGGATGACGCCGACGACGCCGGTGCCGCCGACCCCTTCCGTGACCTCGACGCCCCATTCGCGCAGGTTCTTCGCGACGAGGGCGGCTGTGCGCGTCTCCTCGAGCCCGAGCTCGGGATGGGCGTGGATGTCCTGGCGGATTGCGGAGAAAGCCGCATGGTGCCGGTCGAGCCAGGCGTCGAGCGTGTTCGTCATCGTGGTCCTATCCCCTTGGCGCGGGCCTTGCGTCGATCCTGCGGGCGGTTGCCGCAGCCCTCCATCCCGGCGGTTAGGCGCCGGCCGGAGAGGCGCCGGCGGGCCCGCCGGCTCACCTTCTACACCTGTGCGAAGCGGCCGGCCATGCGCGCCAAGCTTGACCTCGGCGCGCTCTTGGCTCATGAGGGCCTGCAAGAACCTGCCTTCGAACCCCGGTCTTGCGCCGGGGTTTTTCATGTGCGGCGCTTGCCCGGAACGACACGCGCAAGACTCACTTAGGACAAGCAGGAACCCCTGAACCATGGCAAATGTGGTGGTGGTCGGCGCCCAATGGGGCGACGAGGGCAAGGGCAAGATCGTCGACTGGCTGTCGAGCCAGGCCGATGTCGTGGTGCGATTCCAGGGCGGGCACAATGCCGGCCACACGCTGGTGATCGACGGTGTCGTCTACAAGCTCTCGCTGCTGCCCTCGGGCATCGTGCGGCCCGGCAAGCTCTCGGTCATCGGCAACGGCGTCGTGGTCGATCCCTGGCATCTGGTCGAGGAGATCGCGCGACTGCAGGCGCAGGGCGTCGCGATTTCCCCCGAGAACCTGCGCGTCGCCGACAACGCCACGCTGATCCTGCCGCTGCATCGCGAGCTCGACCATTTCCGCGAGACCTCCAATGTCGGGCTGAAGATCGGCACGACCAAGCGCGGCATCGGTCCCGCCTATGAGGACAAGGTCGGCCGCCGCGCCATCCGCGTCATCGACCTGAAGGACCCCGCGATCCTGGAGGCCAAGATCGAGCGGCTGCTGGCGCATCACAATGCGCTGCGCCGGGGCCTGGGCATCGACGAGGTCAACGGCGCCGAGCTGCTCGCCCAGCTCAAGGAGATCGCGCCGAAGATCCTGCCCTTCGCCGACACCGTCTGGGCGCTGCTCGATTCGCAGCGCCGCGCCGGCAAGCGCATCCTGTTCGAGGGCGCGCAGGGCGCGCTGCTCGACGTCGACCACGGCACCTATCCCTTCGTGACCTCGTCCAACATCGTTGCCGGCCAGGCCGCGACCGGCTCTGGGCTCGGCCCCTCGGCGGTCGGCTATGTGCTGGGTATCGCCAAGGCCTATACGACGCGCGTCGGCGAGGGCCCGTTCCCGACCGAGCTGTTCGACGAGATCGGCGAGCTGATCGGCCAGAAGGGCAAGGAGTTCGGCGTCGTCACGGGGCGCAAGCGCCGCTGCGGCTGGTTCGATGCCTGTCTGGTGCGCCAGACGGTGAAGACCTCGGGCATCGACGGCATCGCGCTGACCAAGCTCGACATCCTCGACGGCTTCAAGGAGATCAAGGTCTGCACGGGCTACAAGCTCGATGGCGAGATCCTCGAGCATCTGCCGGCCGGCCAGAGCGACCAGGCCCGCGTCGAGCCGGTCTATGAGACGATCGCTGGCTGGGAGGGCTCGACCGCGGGCGCCCGCTCCTGGGCCGATCTCCCGGCGCAGGCGATCAAATATGTCCGCCGGATCGAGGAGCTGATCGGGGCCAGCGTCGCGGTGCTCTCCACCAGCCCGGAGCGGGACGACACCATCCTGGTCCACAACCCCTTCGAGGGGTGAGACGTTCCGCAACGGGAGCTTTCGCGCCGGACACCCTTCCGACATGCGGCCCAGCCTGAAACCAGACGGGGCCGACAAGGGTTGACGCAGGACAGCAACAGCGACAAGTGAGGCCAATGGCCGACTTCTATCCCATCCTGGCACGCGCGGTTGCCGGGCTGCCCGACACATCGCCGGGAGCCCGTCAGGCGATCTATGACCGGGCCAGGGCCGCGCTCGTCGCGCAGCTGCGCAGCCTCGATCCGCCGCTGGGCGAGGCCGAGATCATGCGCGAACGCCTGTCGCTGGACGAGGCGGTGGCGCGGATCGAGGCCGATTACGACGACACGCCGCCGCGCCTCGAGATCGATTCGCTCGAGCCGCCGCTGGAGGCCGGTCCCGCTCTCGCCGAGCCTCTGCCGCCCGCAGCCGTGCCGGTTCCGCCCCGCGCCCCCACGCCCCGGGCGCCCGCGCCCGTGGCCGATGGCGACGAGGCGGGTTTCGGCGAGCCCCAGCCGGAGATCGCGGACACGCAGCCGGTGCGGCCACGGATCGCGCCGCCGCGCGAGAGCCGGGTCAAGCCGGGCCATCTGCGCACTGCCATCGTCGCGGGCGGCGTCGCGGTTGCGGTCGCCGCGATCGCGGTGACGGCCTATTACGTCAACAAGGTCAAGCCGACCGAGACGGCGACGCGCCAGACCGTCGCGGCACCGGGCCAGCCGGCGCAGCCGGACAGTGCCGGCAAGATCAACGAGCGCGCCGGCGAGGCTCCCGCCCCGGCGCCGGTGACGCGTCCGCAGACGGGCGGCACCGCGCCCTCCCAGGAGATCGCGGTCGCTCAACGCGCCATTCTCTACATCGAGGACCCGGCCGTTCCGCAGACGCCGAAGGCGGTCAATGGCCGCGTCTTCTGGCGGCTCGACAGCGAGAGCGTCGGCCAGGGCCGTCCGGTCGAGACGATCGTACGCGCGACCGTCGAGATCCCCGAGAGCGGGCTGACGCTGGACTTCACCATCCGCCGCAACACCGATAACGCCTTCCCGGCCTCGCACATCATCGGCATGCGCTTCTCCAGCACCGGCGATCCGGCGACCGAAGCGGTGCGCGAGGTCGGCGTGCCGCAGTTCAAGACCGAGGAGAGCGAGCGCGGCGCGCCGCTCTCGGCGATCAACTCGGCGCTGGGCGAAAACCTCTTCGTCGCGGCCCTGTCGAACGTGCCCGTCGAGGTCACGCGCAATGTCGACCTGATCCTGAACCGGGCCTGGATCGACGTGCCCGTGCGCTTCGCCTCCGGCAAGCGCGGCATCATCACCTTCGAGAAGGGGGTGTCTGGCGGGCAGACCCTGGCGGATGCGTTCGGACGCTGGCGGTAGGGGCTGCGTGATCCCCGGCCCGTTCCCTCGGCCCTCATCCTGAGAAGCCGCGTCAGCGGCGTCTCTTCGGCGCCAAAGCCCGCCAGCCCCGCCGCTGGAAAGCAGCCACCGCGGTCGAGCGTTGCGGCCTAGGAGGCTGCGATGGAGGGTTCGGCGAGCAGGCAGGCGCTGCAGAGCAGGGCGATGTCCAGCAGCCTTCGGCGCGACGACAGCCAAGCCGACATCATCCCGCCCAGGGAGTTTCGCGGCCGGGTCGGCAGGTCCAGGTGACCGCGTGCCAGGGCCGTCTCGCGCGCTGGCTGAGGATGCGCCGGCCGGAGCAGGCGGTGGAGCATCGTGCCGATCCGCCGCTTCGTGCGGCGCAACGCCCGGCTCCAGACCAGTGCATGCTCGTCGAGCCAGATGACGTTCACCGGCAGCGACGACATCGTGCGCTCGTCGGCGCGCAAGGGCGCGTCCGGGTCGGTCACCTCGTAGAAGCACTCATAGTCCGGCCAGTTGTAGCCGTTTTCCCAGGTCCAGCACTCATGCGCCTGGTAGTGCTGCATCAGCCGGGCGCCGAGCGCCTTGTCGGTCGGCAGGAAGGCCGACGGCGCACCGAGGCGGGGGCTGTTTCGCTGCATGAAGTAGAGCACCCGGTCGCTGACATAGCCGCTGACGTACAGCCGGAAATCGCGCTGCCGCCGGATATGCGCGACGGCCCGGAACACCTGAACATGCTCTTCATGGCCGTATTCGCCCCAGGGATTGTGGGAGATGACGAGGTCTCCGGCGCTGATATGCTCCTCCAGCGCCGCCGTCAGCAGATGGAAGTTTCTCGCATAGGCGTCGCCGTTGCGACCGCAGTGGATGCCGTAGATGGTCTCCACCGGCTTGCGCCAGTCGGTCGTCTGGTAGGTGTTGGATTCGTTGATGTTGAGACTGATCGCGTTCTTGAGGGGAAAGTCCTGAAACACCGTCTGGCGTCCCTGGCTGATCGAGCCGCTGTTGGGCGCCTGATTATAGCAGATGATGATCTTCTTGGCCGAAGCCAGAATGGAACTCGCGTAGAGAACCTCGTCATCCGGGTGCGCCATGACGACGACGGCCTGATTGAAGTCCTTCAATGTCATGGTCATGATCGATCCCTGTTTATTGTTGTTCTCGAATTCATGGTGGGTCGGCGTTTGAATGCTATGGCGCATCGGAGCGCCGTTCGATGCCTTCTCGATGCCGTCACGGGGACATGGGAGTTTCAGCTCAGATAATAAGATAGGGTATTGTCCCGATACTCTGCCCTTCATTCGTGGCACTCATAGAGTTGAGCGACTAAAAAACCATCAACGCCACCGGTCGATCCCGTCGATCTGCGAAAAGATGTTCCCCGATGGCCTATGTCTTGGGGTGGCCTCGAAAAAAATGCGTCACGCTACGTTGTTCCGCTGATAGACGTGTACGATCGACGCTGGATTGAAGCACAACGACGGAACGTTGTTGAGGCCTAAAGCTGCGAGATGCTTAAGGGCGTCGATGCCGCCCGGCGCGCATCCCTCGAGACGCCGCATCAGCGGCGTCTCGAGGGATGCGACATCACGCTCCGGAGCGTCACGAAGCATGCCTCGAGACGCGTTCCCGCGGAACGCTCCTCGGGATGAGGGCTTGGGTGGACCTTGCGCTCAGCTCTTGCGCTCGGCGGCGAACCGCGCCGCCGCGCGCAGCCCATCCGCCTCCGGCCCGAAGCCGGCGAGCGCCGCCACCGCCGCTGCGCTGAGGCGGTCGCGCTCGCGCTTGGCGGCGTCGAGCCCGAGCGCCTGCACCAGCGTGCCCTTGCCCTTGTCCTGGTCCTTGGCGGTCGCCTTGCCGAGCTGCTCGGGGCTGGCCTCGACGTCGAGGATGTCGTCGGCGACCTGGAAGGCGGCGCCCAGCGCCCGGCCATAGCTCGCCAGCGCGGCGCGCTGTGCGGCCGAGGCGCCGCCCAGGATCGCGCCCATCCCGACGCTCGCCGCCAGCAGCGCGCCGGTCTTCATCGCCTGCAACTGGCGGATCTGCGCCTCGGTGAGGGCGGCGGGTTCGCCGGTGCCGAATCGGCCCTCGGCGGCGAGGTCGAGCATCTGCCCGCCGGCCATGCCGCCGAGGCCGGAAGCCTGCGCCAGCGCCAGCACCAGCGCGGCCCGGATCTCGCCGGACGGGTGGGTCGCGTGGTCGGCCAGCACCTCGAAGGCATAGGTCAGCAAGGTATCCCCGGCGAGGATCGCGCTCGCCTCGTCATAGGCCTTGTGGACGGTCGGCCGGCCGCGGCGGGTGTCGTCGTCGTCCATGGCCGGCAGGTCGTCGTGAACCAGCGAATAGCAGTGCACCAGCTCCACCGCCGCGCCGGCCCGCAGGGCGGCCTCGGGCGCCACGCCGAAGAGGCGGGCGGTCTCGACCGTCAGGAAAGGCCGCAGCCGCTTGCCACCGCCGAGCGCGCCATGGCGCATCGCTGCCAGCAGGCGCTCAGGCCTCGCGATCTCGCCCTCGCGCGGGGTCTGCCCGAGAAGCTGGTCGAGCAAAGTCTCGATCGCGTCGGCGGTCCAGGCCAGCCGGGCGGCCAAGGCGTCGGCGGCCGGCGTCTCGCGGTTGGGGGCGGAACTCATGCGCGGGCCTCGCGTTCGCTGACCGGCGGGGCTTGCCGGAGTGCGGCCGAACCGTCAAGCCGGAGGCAGGGCGCGGAGGCGGGGGATGTCGGCGATGGCGGGCGAGCGGGCGGCGAGGCGGCGAAGCCCTGTCCTGCGCCTGTTGCGGGCCTTATGGCTCGCCCTGCTCGCGCTGCCGGTACTGTTGCTCCTGGCCATCCTGCTCTACGCCTTCGTGCCGGTGCCCTCGACGCTGATGCTCGGGCGCTGGCTGACGCTGCAGCCGGTCGAGCGCCGCTGGGTGCCGCTGGCGGAGATCTCCCCCAATCTCATCCGGGCCGTGATCGCGGCCGAGGACCAGCGCTATTGCAGCCATCGCGGCGTCGACTGGGTCGAGCTGAACGCCGTGATGGAGGACGAGGAGGGCCCCTCGCGCGGCGCCTCGACGCTGACCATGCAGACGGCCAAGAACGTCTTCCTCTGGCCGGGCCGCTCCTATGTCCGCAAGGCGCTGGAGATTCCGCTGGCGCTGGCGATCGACCTCGCCTGGGGCAAGCCGCGGGTGATCGAGGTCTATCTCAACGTCGCCGAATGGGGGGAGGGGCTCTATGGGGCGGAAGCCGCGGCCCAGCGCTCTTTCGGCAAGCCGGCGGCGCGGCTGAGCCCTGCGGAGGCCGCGCGGCTGGCGGCGGCGCTGCCCAATCCGCTGCTGCGCGATCCGGCCCGGCCGAGCCGGGGCCTGCAGGCGGGGGCGGCGCGGATCCAGCGCCGCGTCGGCCAGATCGGGCCGCTCGGCGACTGCGCGCTCCCGGCGTGAAGGCCGCGCCGGTGCGGCGAAGGCGAAAACCGGGATTGGGCACTAGCCATCGGCCCCGGCAGCGTGTATGGGCAACGCCTCACGAGATTGATCCGTCGTCGTGGCGGTGGCGTGGCCTGCGGGCAGCGCTTCCGGGCGGCGGCACGATGGAGAGTACAATGGCCGTTCCGAAGAGAAAGACGTCGCCGTCGAAGCGCGGCATGCGCCGCTCGGCCGACGCGCTGAAGCAGCCCACCTATATCGAAGACAAGAACTCCGGCGAACTGCGCCGTCCGCACCATGTCGACCTGAAGTCGGGCATGTATCGCGGCCGTCAGGTTCTGAAGGCCAAGACCGAGGCCTGAGCGGCCGAGGTCCGGGACCCGACAGGGTTTCGCCATCGACCCGCTGCCCTGCAGCGTCACGAGCCGGCCGCAAGGCCGGCTTTTTCTTTGGCCGGTCGGCCGGCTGGTGGGGAGGAGCGCTTCGGGGCGGCCTCAGCCGTGCCGGCTCGTGCCGGTCCGGGCGCGCAGGGCGGCCGCACGATAAAGTCCGGCCGCCATCTGCGGCGTCTCGCGGCCGCGGCGGGCGAAGGGGCCGATCTCTGCCTGGCTGGCGGCGAGCTGCAGCAGGAGCATCGCGGACGCCGCCGCAATCGTCTCTCCCGCCTGCTCCCGATAAGCCGATTCGGCCATGTGCCACTCCGATACGCAATCGCTGCGCCCGGTGGCAAAGTTGCAAGGGCCCGGCCAACCTTAACGGTGTATTAAGACCGTCCGCCGCATCGTTTCGGAACATTTTCCCTTCGCCCGCGTGCCGCCCGGTCGCGGTGCGGTTCCGCTCTCCCGAGGCTGCTCACCGATGCCGGCGCCGTCGATCTTCAATGCCCGTGACGAGGCCCGCGTCGATCCGCGCAACCTGCTCTCGTCGATCGGCGAGGTCGTCTACAGCTGGGACATCCAGAGCGACACCCTGACCTGGGGCCCCAATGCGGCCGAGGTGCTGGGAGCGATTCCGGAGGCGGCGATGGCGCGGGGCCTCGGCTTCGCCGGCCTGGTCGAGCCCGGCAGCGGCCGCAGCCGCTATGATGCGGTGTTCTCCTCCGGCGGTCACGACGAGGGCGAGGGCGTGATCTACCGCACGCGCTATGCCGCCGAACTGGCCGGTCGCCGGATGTGGGTCGAGGATTCCGGCCGCTGGTTTGCCGGCACGGACGGCCGTCCCGCCGGCGCCCGCGGCATGCTCCGGCTCGAGCGCCAGGTCCGCCCCGACGAACTGCTCGGCCAGACCGGCGAGCTCGGTGACCGCTCGGCCCTGCTCGACCGTCTCTCCTCGGCGCTCTCCGAACATCTGCCGGCTGAGCGCAACGTCGTCATTCTGGTGGCGGCGATCGACGAGCTGGCGCGGCTCAACGACGATTTCGGCCACGAGGCGACCGACGAGATCATCGCCGTGGTGCAGGAGCGGCTGCGCTCGGTGACGCGCCGGCGCGACTATCTGGTGCGCTATTCCGGCAACCGCTTCGCCATCCTGCTCACCGGCTGCCCGCTGAACCAGGTCGATGCCGCGGCCAGGCGCTTTGCCAAGGCCGTGGCGCAGGCCGCCATCGAAACCGCGCGCGGCATCGCGCTGGTGCGTCTGCGCGTCGGCGCGGCGATCGCCCCCGATCTGTCGAACCATGCCGGCACGCTGCTCTCGGCGGCCGAGAACGCGCTCGCCGGCGCCAAGGCGGGGTCGTCCGACACGGCCGTGATCGCCCGGCGGCAGGAGAGCCGCGAGCGCACCGACAGCGCCAGCGGCTTCGACGTCAGCGCGCTGGCTGCGCTCAACGAGCGGCGGATCGAGCTGGCGCTGCAGCCGGTCGTCAGGGCGCAGTCGCGCGAGGTCTCGTTCCACGAGGCGCTGCTGCGCGTCTCCTTCGGAAAGGACGGCGCCTTCTTCGCCACCGCCGAGCTGATCCCGATGCTGGAGCGGCGCGGGCTGGTGCGCCTGTTCGATCACCGTGTCCTCGAACTCGCCGTCGGCCTGCTGGCGAGCGAGCCGTCGCTGTCGCTCTCGGTCAATGTCTCGCCGCGCTCGCTGTCCGATCCGGAGTGGCTGGACGCCTTCCTCGCCTGCACGAGCGGCGCGCGGGGCGTCGCCGAGCGGCTGATTGTCGAGATCACCGAGACCGCCACCATCGACAATCCGACCCGCGTCGCGCGGCTGCTCGGGCAGATCAAGGAGCGCGGGTCACGCGTCGCGATCGACGATTTTGGTGCGGGCCACACTTCGCTGCGGCATCTGCGCGCCTTCCCGATCGACGTGCTCAAGATCGACGGCACCTTCACGCAGAACCTGCGCCGCTCGACCGACGACCGCTTCTATGTCCGCACGCTGATCGATCTCGCCCGCCATCTCGGCGTCGACACGGTGGCGGAATGGGTCGACGACGAGATGCAGGCGCGCCTGCTCGCCGATTGGGGCGTCACCTATCTCCAGGGCCATCTGCTCGGGAAGGCCGAGCTGCGGCGGCCGGGCGCGCGCACCGACACGCGCGCAGCCGGCTGAGGCCTCGGGACGCGGGCGGAGCGGCCTTCAGGCCGCCCCGCCCCGGGCTCACTTCGTCTTGGCGAGCTTGTCGAGCCGGTCGCGCATCTCGCTCAGCTCGCGCTTGAGGTCGCCGAGATCGTCGCCCTTGGCGGCGCCGGCGGCAGCGCTCTCCTCCTGCGCCTTGGCGGCGGCGGCCGCGGCGAAGGGATTGAACATCCGGAAGGCCTCGGTGAAGATCGCCATGTTGGCGCGCGTCTGGGCCTGCAGCGCGTCCATGGCGCCGCCGCCGAGCGCCCCGCCCGAGAAGGCCTTGGTCATCTGCTCGCGGAACTGGCCCTGGTCCTTGGTCAGGCTGTCCATCGAGAATTCGAGATAACGCGGCACCAGGGCCTGCATGCTGTCGCCGTAGAAGCGGATGAGCTGGCGCAGGAAGGCGATCGGCAGCAGGTTCTGCCCGTCCTTCGATTCCTCGTCGAAGATGATCTGCGCCAGGACCGAACGGGTGATGTCCTCGCCTGACTTTGCGTCATAGACGACGAAATCCTCGCCGCCACGGACGAGGCCCGCCAGATCCTCCAGCGTCACGTAAGAACTCGTACCGGTGTGGTAGAGACGGCGATTGGCGTATTTCTTGATGACGGTCGGTTCTTTGTCGCTGGCCATCAGAATCCTGCATCACGTTGGCCCGAACCCCGGCGCGAAGATCGCGCGACGGCCGGACTGACGGTCTTCCGGGAGCGATGGTAGCCGCTGCGGCGCCCGTCGCAAGTTTTTTGAGCGCCGGCCCGGAAATGGCGATCACAGCATGAGCGATGCGGCATGTCTTTGCGGCATCTCAAGGATCGGCTGCCGCAAGTTTGCGCGCCGTCATCTCTTTCGGCTGACTTGACGGCGGCGCGGCGGGCTTCGAAGGTGCCTCCCGAACAGGCGCCCGGCCGGCCCGGGCGTCGCGACAACCAGCTGAGGAATTCCCCCATGGCCGATACGGACATCGTGATCGTCAGCGCGGCGCGCACCGCGGTCGGCGCCTTCAACGGCGCCTTCGCCAACACGCCCGCCCATGAGCTCGGCGCGGCCGCCATCAAGGAGGCCCTGGCGCGCGCCAAGGTCGACCCCGCCGATGTCGACGAGGTCATCATGGGCCAGATCCTGACCGCCGGTCAGGGCCAGAACCCGGCCCGCCAGGCCGCGATGATCGCGGGCATCCCGCAGGAGAAGACCGCCTGGGGCCTCAACCAGCTCTGCGGCTCGGGCCTGCGCACGGTCGCCATCGGCCTGCAGCAGATCGCCAATGGCGATGCCGACATCATCGTCGCCGGCGGGCAGGAATCGATGTCGATGGCGCAGCATGCCGCGCATCTGCGCTCCGGCACCAAGATGGGTGACCTGAAATTCACGGACACGATGATCAAGGACGGCCTCTGGGACGCCTTCCACGGCTACCACATGGGCACCACCGCCGAGAACGTCGCGACCAAGTGGCAGATCACCCGCGAGGAGCAGGACGCCTTCGCCGTCGCCTCGCAGAACAAGGCCGAGGCCGCGCAGATGGCCGGCCGCTTCAAGGACGAGATCGTTCCCTTCACGGTCTCGACCCGCAAGGGCGACATCGTCGTCGACACCGACGAATATCCCCGCCATGGCGCAACGATCGAGGCCATGGCCAAGCTCAAGCCCGCCTTCTCGAAGGACGGCACCGTCACCGCCGGCAATGCGTCCGGCATCAATGACGGCGCGGCGGCTCTCGTGATCATGTCGGCGAAGGAAGCCGCCAAGCGCGGGCTGAAGCCGCTGGCCCGCATCGCCTCCTGGGCAACGGCGGGCGTCGATCCGGCGATCATGGGCTCGGGCCCGATCCCGGCGACGCGCAAGGCGCTGGAGAAGGCCGGCTGGGCTGTCTCCGATCTCGATCTCGTCGAGGCCAACGAGGCCTTCGCGGCGCAGGCGCTGGCGGTCAACAAGGACCTCGGCTGGAACCCGGAGATCGTCAACGTCAACGGCGGCGCGATCGCCATTGGCCATCCGATCGGCGCCTCGGGCGCCCGCGTGCTCGTCACGCTGGTGCACGAGATGATCAAGCGCGACGCCAAGAAGGGCCTCGCCACGCTCTGCATCGGCGGCGGCATGGGCGTCGCCATGGCGCTGGAGCGCTGAGAGCGCGATGGCGCGGCAGACGACGCTCTACCGCTATCTGACCGGGCCCGACGACGCCTCCTTCTGTCATCGGGTCTCGGAGGCACTGAGCCAGGGCTGGGTGCTTTACGGGCACCCGACCCTGACCTTTGACGCAGCGCAAGGTCGCGTCATCTGCGGCCAGGCCATCATCAAGGACATCGACGGGCCCTACACGCCCGATCTGAAGCTGTCGGAACAATAGGTCGCCGCGCGTCCGGTGGGACGCGCTCACGGCGAGCTAGCACTGAGAAATCGCATCGGAATCACCCGAAAGGTGCAGTCCACCTTTCGGTCCGATGCCAAAGCGCGGCGTCCACGCCGCCATCTGGAGGGGATGAGGTCATGACGAAGGTTGCGTTGGTCACGGGCGGAACGCGCGGCATCGGGGCGGCGATCAGCCGGGCCCTGCAGGAGGCCGGCCACAAGGTCGCCGCCAGCTATGCCGGCAATGACGAGGCGGCCGCCAAGTTTCAGGCCGAGACGGGCATCCCGGTGTTCAAATGGGATGTCGGCGACTACGACGCCTGCGCGGCGGGCATCGCCAAGGTCGAGGCCGACATCGGGCCGATCGACATCCTCGTCAACAATGCCGGCATCACCCGCGACGGCTTCTTCCACAAGATGACGAAGCAGCAATGGTCGGACGTGATCCGCACCAATCTCGACTCGCTGTTCAACATGACGCGCCCGGTGATCGAGGGCATGCGCGCCCGCTCCTTCGGCCGCATCATCGTGATCTCCTCGATCAACGGCCAGAAGGGCCAGATGGGGCAGGTCAACTACTCCGCCGCCAAGGCCGGCGACATCGGCTTCGTCAAGGCGCTGGCGCAGGAGAACGCCAACAAGGGCATCACCGTCAACGCGATCACGCCGGGCTATATCGGCACTGACATGGTCGCCGCCATGCCCGAGGAGGCGCTGAAGCGCGTCGTCGCCGGCATCCCGGTGGGCCGTCTCGGCAAGCCTGAGGAGATCGCCGCGATGGTCGTCTTCCTCGCCTCCGAGCAGGGCGCCTTCGCGACGGGCGCGACCTTCGCGGTCAATGGCGGGCAGTACATGGCGTGAGAGACCGGCGCGTTATTCCCGGGCGCCGCAGTGCGGCGACCCGGGAACCGCGTGCCGATGACGATCGCGTTTCCTCAGAGATGCTCGGGTCGAGCCCGAGCATGACGCGGGTTTTCACCCCCGCCGCGATTTCGGCAGCAGGAAGGTGAGCAGGCCGAGCGCCGGCAGCCAGGCCGTGATGCGGAAGACCTCGACGATGCCGATCTTGTCGGCGAGTGCACCCAGCACGGCGGCCGCGATGCCGGCCAGCCCGAAGGAGAGCCCGTAGAACAGCCCGCCGACCAGCCCGACGCGGTGGGGCACGAGGTCGATGGCGTAGATCAGGATCGCCGAGAAGGCGCTCGCCATGACGAAGCTGATGATGACGCTGAGCACGCCCGTCCAGAACAGATCGGCATGGGGCAGCATGAGCGCGAATGGCAAAGACCCCACGATGGAAAGCCAGATCACCCGGTCGCGGCCGATTCGGTCTCCGACCATGCCGCCGATGATGACGCCCGCCGTGCTGACCGCGAGATAGAGGAACAGCATGATCTGCGAGAGCTGCACCGTGATCTCGAAGCGCGTCATCAGATAGAAGGTGTAGTAGGAGGTGAAGGCGGCGTTGTAGCCGTTCTTCGAGACCAGCAGCAGGATCAGGATCGTCATCGCGAAGAGCACGCGGCCGCGCGACAAGCCGTGCGCGGCGGTCTCGTCGCCCTGGCCCTTGGGCTGGCTGCGGCGGAAGGCGCTGTAGCGCGAGGCGGTCCAGGACATCAGGACCATCGCGACGAGCACGACGATCGAGAACCAGGCCAGGCTCGACTGGCCGCGCGGGACGACGACCGCCGCCGCCAGCAGCGGGCCGATGGCGTATCCGGCATGGCCACCGACCTGGAACAGACCCTGTGCCAGGCCCTGGCGGCCGGCGGCGGCATGGCGCGCCATGCGCGTCGCCTCCGGGTGGAACACGGCCGAGCCGAGCCCGACCAGCGCGGCCGACAGCAGCACCAGCGGGTAGCTCGTCGCGAAGGCGAGCGTCATCAGCCCGAGCAGCGTCGCGCCCATGCCGGCGACCATCGCATAGGGCCAGGGGCGCCTGTCGGTCAGCCAGCCGAGCAGCGGCTGCAGCAGGGACGAGGTCACCTGGAAGGCCAGCGTGATCAGGCCGATCTGGCCGAAATCGAGCTGGAAGTTCTCCTTGATCAGCGGGTAGAGCGCCGGGATCATCGACTGAAGCAGGTCGTTCAGCAGATGCGCCGCGCTGAGCGCGACGAGAATCGGGATCAGCGGGCGGCGCTCGGTGGCCGGCAGGGCGAGTGTCGTCATGGCCCTGACGCTTGATCCTTGCGCCCGTCGCGGTCAATGGCGGTGATCCGGCGTCGGGATCATGGCGCCCATGGCGCGAGCGCCATGCTGCGACGCGGCGAGGGCGCATCTGCCGGCTGACCTAGGCTATCGGCTTTCCGCCGGGCGCCTGCTATCGAAGCCGCGATCGCGCTCCAACCCCGCCTGGCCATGACCTCCCGCACCGCCACCCTCATCGGCGCCCTCGCCATCCTGCTCTGGTCGACGCTCGCGCTGTTCACGGCGATGAGCGGGCGGGTGCCGCCGTTCCAGCTCGTCGGCATGACCTTCGTGATCGGCGGGCTGCTGATCCTCGCCATCGCCGCAGCGCGCGGGCAGCTCTCACGCATCCGCCCGACGCCGGCCTCCTTCGCACTGGGGCTCTACGGCCCCTTCGGCGACACGGCGCTGTATTATGCCGCGGTGAAGACGGCGCCGGCCGCCGAGGCGAACCTGATCCATTATCTCTGGCCGCTGCTGATCGTGCTGTTTGCCGCGCTCTTGCCGGGCGGGCGGCTGCGGCCACGGCACCTGGTCGGCGCGCTGATCGGCCTGGCCGCAACCGCGCTGCTGGTCTCGGGCGGGCTCGGGGCCGGGCAGGGGCTGGCGCTCGGGCATGTGCTGGCGGCGCTCGGCGCCTTCGTCTGGGCGAGCTATTCGGTGGCCTCGCGCCGCTTCGCCGCCGTGCCCTCGGAGAGCCTGTGCCTTACCATGCTCGGCTGCGCCGTGCCGGCCTTCGCCTGCCATCTCGCCTTCGAGACGACGCTGTGGACGCCGACGGCGACCGAATGGGCCGGCGTGCTGGGCCTCGGCCTCGGGTCGATCGGGCTCGCCTTCGTGGTCTGGGACATCGGCATGAAGCAGGGCGACGTCGCCCTGCTCGGCGTCGCTTCTTACGCCGCTCCGGTGCTCTCGACGATCATCCTGGTGCTCGCGGGCTACGCCCAGCCGAGCTGGCTGCTGGCGGTGTCCTGCGTGCTGATCGTCGTCGGGGCGCTGGTGGCGAGCTGGGAGCGATCCCCGAAGAAGGCGCGGGGAACCCCTCTCCCGTCGGGAGAGGGGCAGGGGTGAGGGGTCGGCCCCTCGACCAGTCGAGCGTCCATCTCGCAGGGCAGAAGCGGTGAGGTCACGGCAGCAGCGTCAAACGGCCGCCGACCCCTCACCCTGCCCTCTCCCTCCGGGAGAGGGTTCCCCGCGTCCTCTGCCGAGACGGCGTAGCGAGGCTCAATTCCGCCTGAGCAGCCGCTCCAGATAATCGAGCTCCTCCATCGGCCGCGACGGGTCGCCGAGGCGGCGGCGGAGCTCCTCGAGGATGCGGCGGGCGCGCTGGGTCGCGCTCTCGTCGGCGCCGGGCACGCGGACGCGGCCATCGGCCCAGTCGCGCTGGCGCTGCGGCCGGCCGAGCGGGTCCTCGCGGCCGCGCTGCTGCGCCGAGGGGCGGCCGGCGGGCTGGCCGTCGGGCTCGCCGAAGGCGCCTTCGCCGGGCTCACCGCCCTCGCCGGGCTGGCCCTGCATCTGCTGGGCGAGGTTCTGCGCGCCCTTGCGCAGCGCCTCGAGCGCCCGCCCTTGCGCGTCGAGCGCGCCTTCGCCCTGGCCCTGGCCGAGCTGCTCGCCGGCCTCGCCCATGGCGCCCTCGGCCTCGCCGAGTTCGCCCTGCTGGGGCGCGCCCATGCCGCGCATCCGGCGCTGCAGATCCTGGAGACGGTCGCGCAGCTGCTGCTGGCGCTGGGCGAGGCTCTGCCCGCCCTGGCCCTGCTTCCCTTGCGCGCCCTGCTGGCCTTCGCCCTCCTCGCCGTCCTCGCCCTGGTCGCCGGGCTGCTGGCCCGGCTGCTGGCCGCGCTGTCCCTGCTGGCGCTGGCCCTGCTGTCCGGGCCGCGCCTGCTGCTGGCCGGGGCGCTGGCCGCGCTGGGCGCGGTTCTGGCGCTGCTGTTCCTGCTGGAAGGTCTCGTCGCGCAGGTTCTGCTGGTCGCGCGTCATCCTGTCGAGATCGGAGAGGGCCTGGTTCATCTCGCGCTGGCGCGGGTCCTGCTGGCCCGGACGCGCCATCTGGAGATTGTTGAGCATCTGGTTGAGCTGCTCCATCAGGCGCTGCGCCTCGGCCATGTCGCCGCGCTTCGACAGCTCCTCGATGCGGTTGAGCATGTTCTGCAGGTCGCGCGGCGTGACGGTCCGGAAGTTCTCCGGCAGCTGCGACATCTGGTTGGGGTCGGCGTTCTGCTGCTGGCGCTGCATTTGCTCGGCGAGCTGGCGCATGAACTGGTCCATGGCCCGGCGCAGATCCTCGGCCAGCTTCTTGATCTCGTCCTCGGAGGCGCCGCGCTCCAGCGCCTGCTGCAGGTTTTCCTGCGCGGCGCGCAGCGCCCGCTCGGCATCGGAGAGGTCGCCGTCCTCGAGCTGGAGGGCGAGCGCCCACATCAGCTCGGCGACCTCGCGCAGCTGGTCGTCGGTGCGGGCCTGGCGCAGGCGCTCGCCGATCATGCGCATGCCGAGATAGACGCCGGTCTCCTTCATGAAGAGCCCGGGCTCGATCAGCAGCGCGTCCATGGCGAGCTGGACCTTGCCGCGCGTGTCGACATCCATGACCAGCTTGCGGCGCTGCTCGACCAGTGCCTTGGCCAGCGGCTTCGCGAAGGTGCGCTGCGGCAGGACGACTTCGACCGCCTCGCTGCGACCCTCCTGGCCGGCCTCGTCGCGTGCGACCAGCGTCATGCGCACCTTGGCGCCGGCCCAGGGATGGGCCGAGAAGTCGACGGTGCTCTTCATCTCCTCCTCGCCGGTGGGGGAGGAGGGCACGCTGAGCGCCTGCTTCGGCGCATCGACCAGCGAGCGGCCCGTGGAGGGCGGACCGGCGCGCTCGACCGTCGCCTCGACGGAGGCGAGGCCGTAATCGTCCTTGGCCTCGTAGATGATCGAGAGCCCGCCCGGCTGCGGGCCGGTCACCGGCTTGGGGGGCTCGCGGAAGGCAATTTCGGGAGCGCGGTCGGGAATGGCGGTGATCGAGAGCGTCGCGCCGGGGGCGCCGGCGCCGGTGAGGCGCAGCGTGCCGTTGCCGGCGAGCGTGTAGCGCCGCTCGACGACGCCGGGCGCCTGGCCGGGCGCGGGCTTTGCCGGGGCGGCTGCAGCCTGGCCCTCGGCCGCCTTGCCATCCGCGGCCTTGCCCTCGCCGGGCTTGGGTTCGGCCAGGGCGTCGAGCCGGCCGGTCACGGCGACGTCCATGGCCGACTTGCCGGCGATGCGCACCACGATGGTCGATTTCTCGGGCGCCGTGATCTGCGGGCTGGCGAGCTTGCCAAAGTCGATCAGCATCGGCGGCAGGCGGGTATAGGCCGGCGGATCGATCCAGGCGTCGATGCGGGTGGCGGGCGCCGGCAGCGAGGGGCCGCGCCAGTCGAAGGCGGCGCGCAGGCGCTGGTCGCTCTCCGGGCCGGCGACGAAAAAGGCGGTGACGGCGGCGAGCACCGGCACGGCGCGCAGCGCGCGGCGGTCGCGGTTGGCCATGCGCGGCTGCGGCGCAGCGACGCTCAGTCCGGCGATGCGCTCGCTCTGGCGCTCGACATGCAGGGCCCAGAGCGCCTGCGAGACGGGATCCTTCGCGCCGACGGCGAGGCTGTCCTCCAGCGCCGAGGCCGGGCGGTGGCCGCCTTCCAGCGACTGGTCGAGACGGCTCAGCGCATCGCGATGGGTCGGCAGCGCCGTGCGCGCGACATGCCAGAGGGAGGCCAGCAGCGCGGTGGCGAAGAGCGCGACACCGAGCGCGCGGCCCTGCCAGGGCAGGGCGGTCCAGAGGCCGAACCAGGAGAGCGCGAGGAAGGTGAGGATGACGGCGACGGGCAGCCAGAGGCGCGGCCAGAGGCGCTCCCAGCCCAGCGAAACCCGCGACGCCATGGCGAGGCGTGCCAGACGCTGCCGCACGCCCTCGATCCGAACCGGCGCCTCGCGGCGCTGCGCTTCCTTCATGCCGTCGCTCCGAGCCGCCCCCACATGCCGCCAGGACTCAATTCGCCTGCAACCCTGCCGATTTGAGCAAGGCTAACACGGGAATGTGGCAAGGCCAGTGCGAAGACGTCGCGCCGGGGCCCGCTCCACGTTTCGTGAACAGGGATGTCGGTCCGGGATCGCGGCTCCGGCAAACCCTGTTCAGGCCAGCCAGGGCGGTGCACGATCCGTGCCGAGCAGCTCCTCGAAGGTCTGGCGCGGTCGCGTCACGGCGTAGTCGGTGCCCTTGACCAGAACCTCGGGCACCAGCAGGCGCTGGTTGTAGGTCGAGGCCATGCTGGCGCCATAGGCGCCGGCGGTCATGAAGGCGATCAGGTCGCCGGGCTTCAGCGCCGGCAGCACGCGGCCGGTGGTGAAGGTGTCGCCCGATTCGCAGATCGGCCCGACGACGTCATAGGCCACCTCCGGCGTGCCGGCCTGGGGCTCCGTCACCGGCCAGATCTCGTGATAGGCCTCGTACATGGCCGGCCGGACGAGATCGTTCATCGCCGCGTCGACGACGAGGAACTGCTTGGTCGGGCGCGGATTGAGATGCAGCACGCGCGTCATCAGGATGCCGGCATTGCCGACGATCAGGCGCCCGGGCTCGAAGCCGAGCTCGACCTCGAGGCCCGCGGTGACGCGCGCGACCATGTCGGCGTAGGCGTCGATCAGGCCCGGCCCGTGGTCGAATTCCCTGGGGATGTCATAGGGAATGCCGAGCCCGCCGCCGAGGTCGAGCCGCTCGACGCGGTGGCCCTCGCCGCGCAGGTCGCCGACCAGCGTCGCCATCTTGGCATAGGCCGCCTCGAAGGACTCCGTCTCGCGGATCTGGCTGCCGATATGCAGCGCCAGGCCCATCATCCGCACGCCCGGCAGGTTGGCGGCGCGGGCATAGAGCCGGCCGACCTCCTCGAAGGAGACGCCGAATTTGTTTTCCGAGGAGCCGGTGGTGATCTTGGCGTGGCCGCCGGCGCCGATGTCGGGATTGACGCGGAACACCGCCTCCTGGCGCTTGCCGAGGGCGGCGGCGACCCGGGAGAGCAGGTCGAGCTCGCTCTCCGTCTCGATGTTGACCTGGTAGATGCCGGCCTCGACGGCGAAGCGCAGCTCGCTCTCGCTCTTGCCGACGCCGGAGAAGACGATCCGCTCCGGCGGGAAGCCGGCGGCGAGCGCCTTGCGGACCTCGCCTTCGGAGACAGTGTCGGCGCCGGCGCCGAGCGAAGCCAGCGTCTTCAGCACGCCGAGATTGCCGTTGGCCTTCATCGCGTAGAAGACATGCGCCTTGCCGCTGCCGGCGGCACGCGTCATCGCCTGCGCATAGAGGCGGTAGTGCCGCTCGATCGTTGCCGAGGAATAGACATAGACCGGCGTGCCGACCTCATCGGCGATGCGGCGCAGATCGACGTCCTCCGCGAAGAGGGCACCGTCGCGATAGCTGAAATGATGCATCGGGGCCGGCTCAGAGGATCGGGTCGAGAAAGAAGGGCTTCTCGGGGACGACCATGGCGCGGTTGGTCTTGGCCGGCCGGGCCAGGATCGAGGTCTCGCCGATGCCGCCGTTGGTGTTCTCGACGGCGCCGATCTGCGAATCGGGCAGGTCGAGCGCGCCGGTCGCATTGGGCGGCGCCTCGAGCGGGCCCTTGCGGCCGCAGGCCCCGAGCGCGAGGGCGAGCAGGCCCGCGACCAGGACGGCGCGGCCGAGTTTCAGGCGGGAGTGCAGCACGGAAGCGAACCCTTGGGCGAAACGGGCATCAGGCGATGCGAGCGGAGAGTGTAGCGAAGGATGGCGGCGGAGGCGAGGCTTTGGCGTGCTGAGCCGTCATTCTCGAATGACGGTCCCATCCGTCCTGGTCGGGACAGGGCCGACCATGACGGCAAGGATCACGCCTTTGTCGTCGCCAGCTTCTTCAGCCAGCGCCTGGCCTGGCGGCGGACATTGTTGGGAGCCGTGCCGCCATAGCTCACGCGGCTCCTGACCGACTGGTCGACGCCGAGCACGGCGAAGACGGCCTGCGTGATCTGCGGCTCGACCGCCTGCATCTCGGCGAGGCTGAGCTTCTCCAGCCCGATCTTGCGCTCGGAGGCGATGCCGACGAGGCGGCCGGTGACGTGGTGGGCGTCGCGGAAGGGCATCTTCAGCACGCGCACCAGCCAGTCGGCGAGGTCGGTGGCGGTGGCGTAGCCGAGGCCGGCGGCGCGCTTCATCACCTTCAGGTCGGGCTGCATGTCGCGGACCATGCCGGCCATGGCGGCGAGGCAGAGCGAGAGCGTCTGGAGCGCGTCGAAGGTGCCCTCCTTGTCCTCCTGCATGTCCTTCGAATAGGTCAGCGGCAGGCCCTTCATCATCGTCAGCATCGCCTGCAGCGTGCCGAAGACACGGCCCGACTTGCCGCGCACCAGCTCGGCGGCGTCGGGGTTGCGCTTCTGCGGCATGATCGAGGATCCCGTCGAGAAGGCGTCGGAGAGGCGCACGAAGCCGAACTGCGGCGTCGCCCAGAGCACGATCTCCTCGGCCAGCCGCGACAGGTGCATCGCGCAGATCGAGGCCGCCGCCAGCGTCTCCAGCACGAAGTCGCGGTCGGAGACGGAGTCGAGCGAGTTCGCCGTCGGCCGGTCGAAGCCGAGCGCCTTGGCGGTCATCTCGCGGTCGATCGGGAAGGAGGTGCCGGCGAGCGCGGCGGCGCCGAGCGGGGATTCGTTGAGGCGCCGGCGCGCATCGGCGACGCGGCCGCGGTCGCGCCCGAGCATCTCGACATAGGCCAGCAGATGGTGGCCGAAGGTCACCGGCTGGGCCGACTGGAGATGGGTGAAGCCCGGCATCACGGCGCCCGCATAGGTCTCGGCCTTCTGCGCCAGCGCGAGCTGGAGATCGCCCATCTGCTCGTCGAGCTGGTCGAGCGTGTCGCGCACCCACAGCTTCATGTCGGTGGCGACCTGGTCGTTGCGCGAGCGGCCGGTGTGGAGCCGGCCGGCGGCAGCGCCGATCCGGTCCTTCAGGCTGCTCTCGACGTTCATGTGGACGTCCTCGAGCGCACGCGAGAACGTGAAGCTCCCGGCCTCGATATCGGCCTCGACCTGCTTGAGCCCGGCGTCGATCGCAGCCACATCCTCACGCGTCAGGATGCCCGTCTCGCCGAGCATCGCGGCATGGGCGCGCGAACCGCGGATGTCCTGGCGCCAGAGGCGCTGGTCGAAATCGATGGAGGCGTTGATCTCCTCCATGATGGCGTCGGGACCCGTGGCGAAACGCCCACCCCACATGCGATTGCTCACGACGGTCTTTCCTGATTTGAGGACGCCGATGACGTCACGATCGAAATGGTTCGCTGCCGGAGGGGCGCTTCTGCTCGTCGCGCTCGCCGGCGGTGCGGCCTTCTACTCCGTCGCGGGCGATGCCGGCAATTCCGCTTCTTGCAGGGCGGCCCGGCCCGTCGCGGCGGCCATGGCGCCGCTGGCGCGCGGCGAGGTCGCGGCCGTGCAGGTCCATGCGGCGCCCCTGCCGACGCCCAACCTCGCCTTCGACGGTCCCGACGGGGCGCCGCTGACGCTCTCATCCTTCCGCGGCAAGGTGTTGCTGGTCAATCTCTGGGCGACCTGGTGCCCGCCCTGCCTGAAGGAGATGCCGGCGCTCGACGCGCTGCAGACGGCGCTCGGCGGCCCGGATTTCGCGGTGGTGGCGATCAATATCGACACCCGCAACCTCGACAAGCCGAAGGCCTGGCTCGCCCAGCGCGAGATCAAGGCGCTGACCTATTACGCCGATCCGCAGGCGAGGGTGTTCCAGGAGCTGCGGGCGGCGCGCAAGGTCGACGGCATGCCGGTCAGCCTGATCGTCGACCGCGACGGCTGCGAACTCGCGATCCTGCCGGGGCCCGCCGACTGGGCGAGCGCCGATGCCAAGGCGCTGATCGGCGCGGCGCTGAAGCGGCCCTGAGGCCCCCACCCGTCGGAAGTCGGTCTGGTCAGACGAGAGGGCCTGACGTTAGGGTGCTCCGCAGAAGCGCGGAGACAACCGCATGCCGAACCTGCTCCAGGCCACCCCGCTCTTTGCCGTGCGCGGCGTCGCGCTCGACGCCGAGACCACCGGGCTCGATGTCCGGCGCGCGCGGATGATCGAGTTCGCGGCGGTTCATCTCGATGGCGGGCGTCTCGACCGCGCCAACGCCTTCCAGAGCCTCGTCGCCTGCGATGTCGAGATCCCGGCCGCGTCCCGTGCCGTCCACGGGCTCGACCGGGAGGCCCTGCGCGGGGCGCCCGCCTTCGAGGTGCTCTACCCCGGCATCATGGCCTTTCTCGCCGGGCGGGTGGTGATCGGCCACACGATCGGCTTCGACATCGCCATGCTGACGAAGGAGGCGGAGCGGCTGGGGCAGCGCTTCGTGCAGCCGCTCGCGCTCGACATCCGCCTGCTGGCGCAGCTCGCCGAGCCGGGCCTGCCCTCCTATTCGCTGGAGGCGCTGGGCGCCTGGCTCGAGATTGCGCCGCAGGAACGCCACCGGGCGCTGGGCGATGCGATGGCGGCCGGGCTCATCTTCCTCGCGCTCGCCCCGCGCCTGCGCGACCGGGGCATCCGCACGGTCGGGGAGGCGGTGGCGGCCAGCCGCCGCATCACCGACGCGATGGCGGGCGCGGCCCCGCCCGCCTGGGAGCTGCGCCCGCCCGCGCAGGATGGCGACCCGCTGCCCAAGCTCGACAGCTATCCCTACCGCCACCGCGTCCGCGACGTGATGCGGGCCGATCCGGTGATCCTGCCGGAGGAGACGCCCGTCGCCGCGGCGCTGGCCGCGATGACCGGCCGGGGCGTCAGCTCGGTCTTCCTCGGTGGCGAGGGCGCCGGTCCCGAGGCCACCGCCATCCTGACCGAGCGCGATCTCCTGCGTGCCATCGGCCGGCACGGCGCCGAGGCGCTGGCGCTGCCGGCCGGCCGCTTCGCCTCGCGGCCGGTCGTGGCGGTTCCGGCCGACGCGTTTCTCTACCGCGCGATCGGGCGGATGAGCGCCCGCAACATCCGCCATCTCGCCGTGACCGACGACGAGGACCGGATCGTCGGGGTGGTGACGCCGCTCAAGCTGCTGCAGCTGCGCGCCGGCACGGCGGTCGCGCTGGGCGACGACATCGACGCCGCCCCCGATGCGCCTGCGCTCGGGCAGATCTGGTCGCGCCTGCCGCTGATGGCGCGTGCGCTGCTGGCGGAGGACGTGCCGGCTCGCCTGATCGCGGCGGTGATCGCGCGCGAGGTCGGCGCGCTGACGCGGCGCGCCGCCATCCTGGCCGAGGCGGAGCTCGTGGCCGAGGGCGCGGGGCCGGCGCCCTGCGCCTATGCGGTGCTCGTCCTCGGCTCGGCCGGGCGTGGCGAGAGCCTGCTGGCGATGGACCAGGACAATGCGCTCGTCTTCGCGGAGGGGGAGCCGGAGGGGGAGGCCGATCGCTGGTTCGCGCGGCTCGGCCGGCGCATGGCGGCGATCCTCGACGAGGTCGGCGTGCCCCTGTGCAAGGGCGGGGTGATGGCCTCCGAGCCCGCCTTCCGCGGCTCGCTTGCGACCTGGCGCCAGCGCATTGCGCAATGGCTCGGCCGCTCCAGCCCGGAGGATCTGCTCAGCGTCGACATCGTCTTCGACTTCAAGGCCGTGCATGGCGACAAGGCGATGGCGGAGCGGCTCTGGCGCGATGCCTGGGCTGCGGCCAAGGGGCAGATCCCCTTCCTCAAGCTGCTGGCGGAGAATGCCGGCCAGCCGGCGGCGGGGCTGACCCTGTTCGGGGGGCTGCGCACCGAGGATGACGGCCGCATCGACCTGAAGCGGACGGGGCTGAAGGACATCGTCACCACGGCGCGGCTGCTGGCGCTGCATCACGGCCTGCCGCGGCACGCGACGCAGGCGCGGCTGGAGGCGGTGGCGGAACTCGGCGCGGGCGGTGCGAGCGATCTCGCCGAGATCGACCGCGACCATGCGCTGCTGCTCGACTGCATCCTGAGCCAGCAGCTCGCCGACATCGCCGAGGGGCTGAGCCCGTCCAACCGGGTGGCGCCCGGCACGATCGGCAAGGCCCGGACGGCGGCGCTGAAACAGGCGCTCGGGCGGCTCTCGATCCTCGACGATCTGCGCCGCGACCAGCTCTCGGGGTGATCCCCGCCGATTTCATGCTAGGGAGGGCGGTGCTCACCGGATGCCCGACCTGCCAGCATGACCTACACGATCGGCCTCGCCACCACCTTCCATGATCCCGCCATCGCGATCATCGGCCCCGACGGCAGCGTCCTCTTCGCCGAGGCGACCGAGCGCTATCTCCAGTTCAAGCGCGCGCCGAACTGCGAGCCCGACACCGCGCCGCGGATGGAGGCGCTGCTGAAGCGCTACATCCCCGCCGATGCCCAGGTCGCGATCGCGACGAGCTGGGGCGAAGACTTCACCGGCTTTCTCGACCAGATGAGCCGGGCCGGGTCCTTCACGCTGGAGGCGCTGCTCAAGCTCTCGCCGGAGCTGAACCGCTCGCTGGTGCCCGAGCGCACCGAGCGCGCGCTGATCGCCTCGCTGCATCAGGGCCAGCAGCGTGCCGGCATCGGCACGTTGCTCGGGCTCGACCGCGCCTTCGGCCGCGCCAACGTCACCGGGCTCACGCGCTTCGGCCATCACCTGTCTCATGCGGCCTATGCCTGCTGGTCCTCGCCCTTCACGGACGCCGCCTGCCTCGTCGTCGACGGCATGGGCGAGACCGGGGCGTCCGCCATCTTCGCGCTGGAGGGCGGGCGTATCCGCGAGGTCAAGCGCCATCGCGGGCGCGAATCGATCGGCTTCTATTTCGGCCTCGTCACCGATCTCGCCGGCTTCGACCAGGCCAAGGGCGAGGAGTGGAAGATCATGGGGCTCGCGCCCTATGGCCGGACCGACGACCGCCTGATGGCGCTGCTGCGCCGGCTCTATACGATCGAGGGCCACAGGCTGTCCTTCGCCAAGGCCGATGTCGTGCAGGCGGTGGCGGCGGAGATCCTGAGCCTGCGCCCGGCGGACGCGCTCGACAGCGGCTGGGCTGATCTCGCCCGCTGCGGGCAGGATGTCTTCGCGGAGATGATGGAGGCGCTGCTGGGGGAGACGGCCGCGCTGGTGCCGTCGCCCAACCTCGTGCTCGCCGGCGGCTGCGCGCTGAATTCCTCCTTCAACGGCAGGATCGCGGGCCGGCATGGCTTCGCGCAGGTCTTCATGCCCTCGGCGCCGGCCGATGACGGCAATGCGATCGGCGCCGCCTGGCTCAGCCATGCGCAGCGCAATCCCGACTGGCGCGCGCCGAAGGGGCCGCTCTCGCCCTATCTCGGCTCGACCGTCTCGACCGAACCGCTGGAGCGGATGCAGGCCTGGGAGCCGCGGCTGCGCAAGCTCGCGCCGCAGGAGGTCGCGCCGGTGACGGCGAAGCTGCTCACGGAAGGCAAGCTGATCGGCTGGGTGCAGGGGCGCGCCGAGTTCGGGCCGCGCGCGCTCGGCAACCGCTCGATCATCGCCGATCCGCGCCCGGCCGACGCCAAGGACATCCTCAACGCCAAGGTGAAGTACCGCGAGGCCTTCCGGCCCTTTGCGCCCTCGATCCTGGCCGAGCAGGCGCCCGACTGGTTCGAGCATTATCAGGACGCGCCCTATATGGAGCGCACCCTGACCTGGAAGGCGGCGGTGCGCGCCCGCGTCCCGGCCGTGGTGCATGAGGACGGAACGGGGCGGCTGCAGAGCGTCACGGCGGCGCGCAACCCGCGCTATCACGCGCTGATTTCGGCCTTCCACGATCTCACCGGCGTGCCGGTGATCCTCAACACCTCCTTCAACATCATGGGCAAGCCGATCCTCCACAGTGCGGAGGATGCGATCCTGATGTTCTACACCAGCGGGCTCGACGCGCTGGTGATCGAGGACTGGCTCCTGGTGAAGTAGCCAGTCCTCGCGCGGTGGTCAGAACTTCAGCCGCCGGGCGCGCTTGACCATCGGAATCTCGTGGATCTGGTCGAGCAGCGCGTCGGAGATCGCCTCGTCGACCGCGACATAGCAGATCGCGTCGCCGCCCGGCTTGTCGCGGCCGAGCGAGAAGGTCGCGACATTGACGCCGGCGGCGCCGAGCAGCGAGCCGAACTGGCCGATGAAGCCCGCCTTGTCGGCGTTGCGGACATAGAGCATGTGCGGGGCGAACTCGGCATCGACCTGGATGTCGCGGATCTCGACGATGCGCGGCTTGCCGTCCTGGAAGACCGTGCCGGCGGCGTGGCGCGGCATGTCCTCGGCATCGACGACGATCTTGATGCGGCTTTCGAGATTGCCGGCGACCTCGCGGGTCAGCTCCTCGACGACGATGCCCTTCTCCTTGGCCACCATGGCGGAGTTGACCATGTTGATCTCGGGCAGGAAGGGCCGGAGCACGCCGGTGATGGCGGCGGCCGAGATCGCCTTCAGGTTCAGGCTGGCGACCGCGCCCTCGTATTCGATGCGGATGCCCTTGACCGGGGCCTCGGTGAGCTGGCCGAGGAAGGAGCCGAGCTTCTCGGCGAGATCGACGAAGGGCTTCACCCGCGGCGCCTCTTCCGCCGTGATCGAGGGGAAGTTCACCGCATTGGTGATGGCGCCCTTCAGCAGATAGTCACTCATCTGCTCGGCGACCTGGAGGGCGACATTCTCCTGCGCCTCATTGGTGGCGGCGCCGAGATGGGGCGTGCAGACGACATTGTCGAGGCCAAAGAGCGGGTTGGATTCCGCCGGCTCGACCGAGAAGACGTCGAAGGCCGCGCCCGCGACATGGCCGGACTTGATCAGCGCGGCCAGCGCCTGCTCGTCGACGAGCCCGCCGCGGGCGCAGTTGATGATGCGCACGCCCTTTTTCGTCTTCGCCAGCGCCTCGGCCGAGAGGATGTTCCTGGTCTTCTCCGTCATCGGCACGTGCAGCGTGATGAAATCGGCGCGCTTGAGCAGATCCTCGAGCTCGACCTTCTCGACGCCGAGCGCGACGGCGCGCTCGGGCGAGAGATAGGGGTCATAGGCGATGACGCGCATCTTCAGGCCGATCGCGCGGTCGGCGACGATCGAGCCGATATTGCCGGCGCCGATCAGCCCGAGCGTCTTGCCCGTGATCTCGACGCCCATGAAGCGGTTCTTCTCCCACTTGCCGGCCTGCGTCGAGGCGTCGGCCGCCGGGATCTGGCGGGCGAGCGCGAACATCATCGCGATCGCATGCTCGGCGGTGGTGATCGAATTGCCGAAGGGCGTGTTCATCACGATCACGCCGCGCGCCGTGGCGGCGGGGATCTCGACATTGTCGACGCCGATGCCGGCGCGGCCGATCACCTTCAGCCGGGTCGCGGCCTCCAGCAGCTTGGCGGTGGCCTTGGTCGCCGAGCGGATGGCGAGGCCGTCATAGTCGCCGATGATCGCGGCAAGCTTGTCCTTGTCCTTGCCGAGATTGGGATCGAAGGTCACGTCGATGCCGCGATCCTTGAAGATCTGCACGGCGGCGGGGGAGAGGGCGTCGGAAATCAGAACCTTGGGCGCTGTCATGAGGATGGCTTTCGACTGGCGCGGCGCGTCGGCGCTCTGCGCTTGCGTGAAGGAGGAGGCGGAAGGAAACACGGCCGTCATCCTGGACAAGCGGCGAAGCCGCGCAGGCCGGGATCCATCCTAGGGCACCGCGGTGCCTTATGATGGATCCCGGGACTTCGCTGACGCGAAGCCCCAGGATGACGGTGAGGGTGTTGGAAGGGGCGCGCTTACGCCGCCTTCTTGCCCAACCCGGCCTTCGCCTCGGCGAAGGCGTAGGCCACCCACGGCAGCAGCGCCTTGAGGTCGCGCGACTGGACGGTGGCGCCGCACCAGATGCGCAGGCCGGGAGGGGCGTCGCGGTAGTGGCCGAGGTCGTAGCCGGCGCCGGCCTTCTCGATGATCGAGACGACCTGCTTGGCAAACGCCGCCTGCGCGTCCGGAGCCAGCGCGGTCACCGCCGGGTCGGTGAAGGTCAGGCACACGCTCGTGTTCGAGCGCGTCTTCGGCTTCACCGCGAGGAAGTCGATCCAGTCGTTCTCTTTCACGAATTTCGCGATGACGCGCAGGTTCCCGTCGGCGCGCTTCACCAGCCCGTCGAGCCCGCCGACCTTCTTGGCCCAGGCTAGCGCATCGAGATAATCCTCGACCGCGAGCATGGAGGGGGTGTTGATCGTCTCGCCCGAGAAGATCCCCTCGATCAGCTTGCCGCCGCTCGTCATGCGGAAGATCTTCGGCAGTGGCCAGGCCGGCTTGTAGGTCACCAGCCGCTCGACCGCGCGCGGCGAGAGGATGATCATGCCATGGGCCGCCTCGCCGCCCAGCACCTTCTGCCAGGAGAAGGTGGTGACATCGAGCTTGGGCCAGTCGAGCTTCTGGGCAAACGCCGCGGAGGTCGCGTCGCAGATCGTCAGACCCTCGCGGTCGTCGGCGATCCAGCTCGCATCGGGCACGCGCACGCCCGAGGTCGTGCCGTTCCAGGTGAAGACGACGTCGCGGTTCTTCGTGTCGACCTTCTTCAGGTTCGGCAGCTCGCCATAACCGGCCTCGAAGGTGCGGACATCGGCCAGCTTGAGCTGCTTGACGACATCGGTGACCCAGCCGGCGCCGAAGCTCTCCCAGGAGACCATGTCGACGCCGCGGGCGCCTAAGAGCGACCACATCGCCATCTCGACGGCGCCGGTGTCGGAGGCGGGCACGATGCCGATGCGGTAATCGGCCGGCACCTGCAGCACCTCGCGCGTCAGGTCGATCGCCGCTTTTAGCTTGTCTTTGCCGATCTTGGCGCGGTGCGAGCGGCCGAGCGCGGCGTCACCGAGTGCCTTGAGGGACCAGCCGGGGCGCTTGGCGCAGGGGCCGGACGAGAAATGCGGCACGCGCGGACGCGCGGCCGGAACCGAATTCACCATCGATGTCTCCATCCTTACAGATGGGCGCGCCGCGTTGGGGCGGCGTGTCCCGTCGATGGGGGTAAGGCGCGAGGGCGGGGGGAGTCAAGGGTAGGGGGCTAATGCCGACGTGCAAACCAGAAACCTAGCCTTTTTTCGTCAGCCCAGAACCTGATTTGTTCTCATGTGCAATGTAGTCGTGTATTAGCTGTACGTGGATAACGTTCATATCGACGCCGGTTTGCCCAAGTTCTGCCAGTAGATTTTTTTGACGGCTTTTATCCATATCGACTTGGTCGAACGAATCGCCGGCATTGCCTCTCGTGCGCAACGATCGGAGCGGCGGCATGCCGATCTTTGTGAACTCGAATAGATATTGAGAATGTACGAGTGAATTTCGAGTTTCTCGTAATTTATGAAGATCATTCATTATAGATTCAAAATGCGCGATCCATTCGGGTCGGGTGCGCGCTCGAGCAAAAACTGGATCTTGAAGAACCATTTCCCTCAATTTTTTGATCTTTTCGTAATTTGACATTCTTGCTAGTCGCGACTGGCTCTTCCCCCAGTTTTCGTGGCCCCACCCCAATAAGAGACATTGATCAATCAATCCTTCTACCCATTGGAAAATGATTACGTATTTCCCAATCATCGCGAACATGGATTCTGTATCGGCATCTGTCCAAGCTGATTTTTCCAAGATCACCCCCCCCAAATTTTCCATTTTCGTGGAAGATGAATCATGCGACGGTGTCAAGCAAGGCGCGGGGAACCCCTCTCCTTACAGGAGAGCGTTCTCTGTCGCGGTTCCCGCGGCTGTTCGGCTGGGTGGGAAGAGGCGTCGCGGTTGCGAGGGCGTCGGCGAAGGGCGCGGGGAACCCTTCTCCCGGATGGGAGAAGGGCAGGGATGAGGGACCGCCGCTGATTGTTTGAGACGAGACGGAGCCGTTGCGCCTTCCATTGAAACGGCAGGCCCTCATCCGGCGCTCCGCGCCACCTTCTCCCATCCGGGAGAAGGGAAGAGAGCGTCGCGGTTGTTTATCCCCGCCTCTCCCAGCGCCGTTAATCTGCCCCCACCTCATCCCCGAGGGGCCGCCATCCGGAAGGCAAGCCGTTGGTGGGGATGGGCGCGGCGCCTGCGGCTGGCCTTGCACGCCAGTCCCGGGAGGCTTCGGGGCACCGCCCTGGGGGTACTACGGCCCCTGCGCGAGGAGCTCGCTGGACCGGTCGTTGGCATCACGCCTTCGTCCCATGCCGGACGGCGCGACAACCCGATGAGGGGAACTGGCGCCCGAGGGCTCGCGGCGCAGGCTGGCCTTCGACCCGATAAGCGCGGCCCGAGGTCCGAAATCGCCGACAAGCGGAGCGCCACGGGGCGTGCGGGCAGTGGCTCAATCTGCCCGCGCCGCATCCTGGCTCAATGGATGCGGATTTACACCCACGCGCCTCGCGGCGCTCCGCTGCCCCTCGTTTTCGACGCCTGCGTGCGAGCGCGGGCGGGGATTTCGGCTGTGTGCGCTTGAGGTGAAGCGCGGGGAACCCTTCTCCCGGATGGGAGAAGGGCAGGGATGAGGGACCGCCGCTGATCGTTGAAACGCGACGGAGCCGCAGCACCTTATTGCCGAAACGGCAGGCCCTCATCCGGCGCTCCGCGCCACCTTCTCCCATCCGGGAGAAGGGTAGACGGCGTCGCGCTTGCGGCGCGGGGCGCTTTACGCGTGTTCCCGCGTCAACCGCTCGGCGAAGGAGATGCCGATGGCGGACAGGACGAAGGTGAAGTGGATCACGGCCACCACCGCGACGATCTGGATGTTTTCGAAGCTCAGGCCGCTGCCCAGATACGTCTTCAACGCATGAACGCCGGAAATGGAGATGATGGCGAAGGCGAGCTTCAGCTTGAGGTTGTAGGTGTTGACGTGGTCCAGCCAGTCCGGCTTTTTCGCGACCTCGTCGTCAAAATGGCCCGTGGTCACGAAGAGCGAGACACCCGCCAGCGCCACGACCCAGACCAGTTGCGCCACCATCGTCATGTCGACCAGTTCGAGCACCTTGATGATCAGGTCGATCTTGCTGAGGTCGCCGAACATCAAGGTGGTCATCAGCTTGTAGGCTTCGACGAGGAACTTGCCGAGGATGCCGAGAATGATCGCCACTAGGCCCACGTAGAAGAACATCATGGTGAATCTCATGCCGTAGAGCAGAGAGCCGACCCAGGACAGTAGTCTTTCCATTTCTGATGACCTTCAACCAGCATTCCCCAGATGAGCGCTGGATTCGGGCGACTTCTGCCCGGTTTTGTGATGTTTGACAAGGCCGTGCCGACGTCGCCCGCCTGCGCAGGACGTTGCGGAGATTGCAGGCGAGCGCGTGACGCCGGAGGCGAACCGCGTTGGCGGCGAAGGACGCGGGGAACCCCTCTCCCGGATGGGAGAGGGGCAGGGGTGAGGGACCGCCATTGATCGTCGATGCGATCGGCGGCAGCATCACGGCCTATGACGTCCGAACAGCGCCAATTTGCGAGACGGCTCCGGCGGCAAGCCACCGAGCCAGAAGACGTCCTCTGGTCGCTGTTGCGCAACCGCCGTCTCGATGGGCTCAAGTTCCGCCGGCAGGTTCCGTTGCTCGGCTACACCCTCGATTTCGTCTGCATCGACCGCAGGCTGATTGTCGAGGTCGATGGACGCCAGCATGGCTGGGAAGCCGACTATGACGCCGAGCGAACGGCCGAGATCGAGCGCTTTGGTTTCACCGTGATCAGGTTTCGGAATGCCGAGATCATCGATGACCGGGATGCCGTTCTGGCTGCGATCCGCAAGGCGGCCGGCGGCTAGCGCGAGCCTCAGGCGGTGAGGGCCCGCTGCTGATGAACAGAGCGAAACGGAGCCGTTGCGCCTGCTTGGGGCGACGGCAGGCCCTCATCCGGCGCTCCGCGCCACCTTCTCCCATCCGGGAGAAGGGAAGAGGCGTCGCGACACCGGCACCTCTCCTGCTGGGACGGGTGCGCCTTCGGGGCAGCATCCCTGCGGCGATCGTGCTAGGGCGACCCCAGTGCAAGGAAAACGGACCATGGCCCAGAAGACGCCCGAACAGCTCGCCCGTGAATTCGAGGGGCGCAAGGCCAAGGGGCTGGCCAAGGGCGCCGCCGCCTTCTGGCCGAACATCCTCGCCAATGCGGTGCTGAAGCTGACCGCGGCGCGCGAGGAGATCACGGTCGCGGCGCTGACCGAACTGCTGACGAAGGACGCCGAGTCGAAGGACACGACGCTGGCCGCCGGGGCCAAGGAGGCGCTGGCGCGTCTGCGCCAGGCGGTGGCGAAGGGGGAGGATTGAGGGTTGTGGAGCCTCACCCCGGCTCGCCGGCGATGACGCCCTTGCGCAGCAGGAAGCAGCCATAGGGCCGGGGGTCGCCGACCTGGACCACGGCGAAGGCGTGCCGTGCGGTCTCGTAGAAGGCGAAGCGCTCCATGCCGGCGAGCGGGTGGGGCGCGCCCAGCGCGGCTTCGACCTCGCGCTGCACGGCGGCCTGCACGGCGGGAATCGTCTTGGGCTCGTCGACGACATACATGCGGCGCACGGCGTCGGGCTCGAAATCGTCGATCGGCAGCACGGAGAGGATGGCGCGGGCCGCCCGCTCCATGGTGAGCCCCGGCAGGCGCACGAGCCGGCCGCTGGTGGTGGCCCGCGCGATCGTCTCGGCGGGGTGGTTGGCATCGACCAGCGCGAGATCGTCGCCATGGCCCATGGCGGCGAGGATCCAGAGCAGATCGGCGGAGAGGACGGGGTCGAGGGTCTTCAGCATGGCGGGGTCGTCCTCTCCGGCGAAAGGCGGGTCACAGCCGCCCCCGCCGGGCGCAATAGACGCGTTGCGCAGTGCCGCCGAAGATCGCAGCTCGCTCGTCCTCGTTGCAGCCGCCGAGCAGCGTCTGCGCCGCGTCGAACCAGCGGTCGTAGGGCGCGCGCAGTGTCACCACCGGCCAGTCGCTGCCGAAGATCAGGCGGTCCGGGCCGAAGGTCAACAGCAGATGGTCGACGACCGGGCGCAGCGTCTCGAGGCTCCAGTCCGGCGCGGCTTCGGTGACGAGGCCGGAGAGCTTGCAGAATGTGCCGGGATGGGCGGCGAGCGCTTTGATCCCCTCGCGCCAGGGCCCGAGATCGCCAGCGACGAGATCGGGCTTGGCGCCGTGGTCGATGACGACGGTGAGCTGCGGCTCGCGGGCGAGCAGCGCGAGCGTGGCGGGGATATGCGGCGTCTTGATCAGGGCGTCGAAGACGAGGCCGTGGGCGACCATCGCGGCAAGAGCCGGCGCGAGCGAGGGGCGCGCGAGAAAGGCGAGGTCGGGGATGTCCTGCACCATCGGGCGCAGGCCGACCAGCAGCGGGTCGGCGGCCAGCGCGGCGATGCGGGCGGGGGCGTCGGGCGCCTCGACATCCACCCAGCCGACGACGCCGGCAATGAGCGGCGTGCGCGCGGCGGTGTCGAGCAGGAAGCGCGTCTCGGCCTCGGTCGGCGCGGCCTGGACGAGGATCGTCCGGTCGATGCCGTGGCGGGCGAGCAGGGGGGCGAGGTCGTCGGGCGTGAAGTCGCGGTGGATCGGGCCGAGCGCGGGCGTCAGCCAGCCATAATCGCCGCGCGCGATCTGCCAGAGATGCTGGTGGGCGTCGATGCGAAGCGGATTCATTGGGGCACCGGGACATCGGCGGCGAGGAGGCCTTCCGCCTTGAGGTCCGCCCAGAGCGCGGCCGGGACGGGCTGGGCGAGTTCGGCGATCTGGTCGGCGACCTCGGCGGGCGAGACCGCACCCATGACGAGGCTCGCCACCGCCGGATGGCCGAGCGGGAACTGCAGCGCGGCGCGGCGCAAGGGAACGCCATGGCGGGTGCAGACGGCCTCGATCGCGGCGACGCGGGCGAGGATCCCGGGCGGGGCGGGGTTGTAGTTGTAGCGCGCGCCGGGGACCGGGCCGGTGGCGAGGATGCCGGAGTTGAAGACGCCGCCGAGCATCAGGCCGATGCCCTTCTCCAGCGCGAGCGGCATGAAGGAGGCGAGTGCCGGCTGCTCCAGCAGCGAATAGCGCCCGGCGAGCAGCATGGTGTCGAAGTCCCCAGTGCGGGCGAAGCGCTCGCACATCTGCGCCTCGTTGACGCCGACGCCGATCGCGCGGACGGCGCCGGCCGCCCGCAGGGCCTCCAGCGCGCGATAGGCGCCGTTCATGGCCTCGCCGAAGCGCTGCTCGATCAGCGCCGCGCCATGCGTCCAGACATCGACATCGTGGATCAGGACGATGTCGATGTGGTCGACGCCGAGCCGCAGGGCCGACTGCTCGAGGGAGCGCATCGCGCCGTCATAGGAATAGTCGAAGCGCATCCCGTGCGGCAGGCCGCCGCGATAGCCCGAGCCGTCGCCGCGCCCGGCAAAGGGCTCCGCGACGCGGCCGACCTTGGTCGAGAGGACGAGCCCCTCGCGCGGCACCCGCCGCAGCGCCGCGCCGATGCGATGCTCGGAGAGGCCGTGGCCATAGAGCGGGGAGGTGTCGAAGAGCGTGACGCCGCCCGTGATCGCGGCCTCGACGGTGGCGACGGCTTTCGCCTCGTCGAGATGGGCATAGAGATCGCCCAGCGGCGCGCCGCCGAATCCGAGCGTCGAGACGGGCAGGCGGCTGCGGCCGAGCGGGCGCGGCGCGAGGGCGGGGGCGGGCGGCATCGGGCGTTTCCGTGATCGTTGGCGGGAGTATGTGCACACCGACATGTTAGCTTGCAACCGTCTTCGATCGGGATTAGCGTCCGCCCCAAGATGGTGGCCGGCGATCAGGGACGAGGTCCCGCGCCAGCGCCGCAGAACAGCCCGAAACGGGCGATGCGTGAGCAGTCCAGGGAGGACGAGAGATGAGCCAGACCCCGATCAAGCCGAGCCGCCGCGCGCTGATGCGCGGCACCGCCGCCTTCGCCGCCGCGGGCGCGATCGGCTCGCCGCTGGTGCTGCGCGAGGCGCGCGCCCAGGCGGCCTTCAACTGGAAGCGCTTCGCGGGCACCAGCATCGACGTGCTGCTGGTGAAGAACCCGCGCTCGGAGATGTTCCAGGCGGCGGAGAAGGAGTTCACCGAGCTCACCGGCATCAAGGTCTCCTCCGAGCAGGTGCCGGAGCAGCAGCGGCGCCAGAAGGCGGTGATCGAGTTCGCCTCGGGCAAGCCGAGCTTCGACGTGTCGGGCATCTCGCTGCATGTGCAGAAGCGCATGGCCGCCAAGGGCAAGTGGTTCGAGGATCTGAACCCCTACATCAAGGACGCCTCGCTGACCTCGCCGGACTTCGCCTTCGAGGATTTCGGCGCCGGCCCGGTCGCCTATGCGCGGCAGGCCGACGGGTCGCTCGATACGCTGCCCTTCTTCGTCGACTACTGGATGGTCTACTACAACAAGGAGCTCTTCGACGCGAAGGGCGTCGCCTTCCCCAAGACGATGGAGGAGATGTTCACCGCGGCGCAGAAGCTGCACGATCCCGCCAAGGGCGTCGCCGGCTTCGTCTCGCGTGGCCTCAAGAACGCCAACGTCCCGGTCTGGTCCTGCCTGATGCTCGGCCAGGGCATGGAGGCGACCTCGGCGGACGGCAAGCTGCAGACCGATACGCCCGAGGCGATCTGGGCGGCCGATCTCTACCGCAAGCTCAACAAGGAGACCGGCCCGGTCGGCTCCGTCGGCTTCAACTGGAACGAGTGCCAGACCACCTTCATGCAGGGCCGCGCCGCGATGTGGCTCGACGGCATCGGCTTCGCCACGCCGCTGGAGGATCCCAGCAAGTCGCGCATCGTCGGCAAGGTCGGCTATGGCGTGACGCCGCCGGGGCCGAAGGCGCATCATGCCGGCATGTTCGGCGACGGCATCGGCATCTCGCGCGGCTCGCAGAAGAAGCAGGCCGCCTGGCTCTACATCCAGCACATGACCAACAAGGCCCAGCAGCTCGCCATGCTCAAGGCCGGCGCCGGCGCGCCCGCGCGCTCCTCGGCCTATCTCGACACCGCGACGATCCAGGCGTCGAAGTTCGGCAAGCAGTATTTCGACTGCCTGCTGGCCTCGGCCAAGATCGCCCGGGCGGCGCTGCCGCAGATCGTGCCGGTCACCGAGTTCCGCGACGTCTTCGGCGTGGCGCTGACCAACATGATCGGCGGGTCGGATGTCGCCGCCGAGCTGAAGAAGGCGACGGAAGCCTTCGCGCCGGTGCTCGCCAAGAGCGAGCAGGGGTAACTGGTTTCGTTGGAAGGAAGAGCGCGGGGAACCCTTCTCCCGGGTGGGAGAAGGGCAGGGATGAGGGACTGCCGCTGATTGCTGAGGTGCGACGGAGCCGTTGCGCCTCTTTGCTACAGCGGCAGGCCCTCATCCGGCGCTCCGCGCCACCTTCTCCCATCCGGGAGAAGGGAAGAGACGTCGAGCTTGCACAAAATCGCCGATGACCAAATGAGCATGACCACGACGACCCTTCCCGCAGAGCGGACCGAGCCGGCACAGCCTGCGCCCTTCGTCCACTCGGCCGATTTCACGCCGCGCTACTGGCTGTTCGCGGCGCCGGCCGTGCTCGTGGTCGGGACGGTGATCGTCTTCCCCTGGCTGTTCACGCTCTACATGTCCGGCCATGACTGGAAGATCGGCGGCGGGCCGGAATTCGTCGGCCTGCAGAACTTCGCCGAGCTGTTCCGCGATGCGCGCTTCATCGAGTCGATGGGGCACACGCTGTATTTCACCGTGCTGGCGGTCGTGCTGCCGATCCTGTTCGGCACGGCGGCGGCGCTGGTGTTCCACCGCGAATTCCCGTTCCGGGGCCTGCTGCGCACGGTCTTCGTGATGCCGATGATGGCGACGCCGGTGGCGGTCGCGCTGGTCTGGACGATGATGTTCCACCCGCAGCTCGGCGTGCTGAACTATCTGCTGTCCCTTCTCGGCATCGGGCCGCAGGCCTGGGTCTATTCGCCCGATACGGTGATCCCGACGCTGATCCTCGTCGAGGTCTGGCACTGGACGCCGCTGGTCATGCTGATCGTGCTGGGCGGGCTCGCCGGCCTGCCGCGCGAGCCTTACGAATCCGCGCTGATCGACGGCGCCAATGACTGGCACATGTTCCGCCACATCACGCTGCCGCTGGTCTGGCCCTTCATCATGGTGGCGATCGTCATCCGTACGATCGACGCGCTGAAGGCCTTCGACACGATCTTCGTGATCACCCAGGGCGGGCCGGGCACGGCGTCGGAGACGCTGAACATCTTCCTCTATCTGCAGGCGTTCCAGTTCTACAAGATCGGCTACGCCTCGGCCGTGGTGGTGATCTTCTTCGTCATCGTGATCATGCTCTCGCTGCTGCTGCTCTACGCGCGGCAGAAGTCGAAGTGGAACGCGTGATGGGCTTGCATCCGTCATTGCGAGCGCAGCGAAGCAATCCAGACGGATTGCGTGTTGCCCCTGGATTGCTTCGTCGGCTGCGCCTCCTCGCAATGACGGAGAGGGCTGCACGATGACCCGCCTCGCCAAGAAACTCGGCTTCTACGCCTCGGTCTTCGTGCTGGTCTCGCCGGCGGTGCTGGTCTTCCTCTGGATGATCTCGCTGTCGCTGAAGAACGAGCTCGACAACACCGCCTTCCCGCCGGTCTTCATTCCCGATCCGCCAACGCTGAAGAACTACATCGACGTCTTCGCGCAGAACAATTTCGCGCTCTATCTGTGGAACTCGATCCTGGTCACGGGCGGGGCGGTGCTGATCGGTCTCGCGGTGGGCGTGCCCGCCGGCTACGGCATCGCGCGCGGCAAGGCGACGAAGTTCGCCATCCTGATCCTGGTCGCGCGGATGACGCCGGCGCTGTCCTACCTGATCCCGCTGTTCCTGCTGTTCCAGATGACCGGGCTGGTGGGGACGATCACGGCGCTGGTCATCACCCATCTCGTCATCACCATCCCGATCATCGTCTGGATCATGATCGGCTATTTCGAGAACATTCCGATGGAGCTGGAGGATGCGGCGCGCATCGACGGCGCCTCGAGCTGGCAGGCCTTCCGCCATGTCGCGCTGCCGCTGGCGATGCCGGGCGTCACGGTCGGCGGCATCCTCGCCTTCATCTTCTCCTGGAACAACTTCATCTTCTCGGTCGTGCTCGGCGGCAAGAACAGCCGCACGCTGCCCTCGGCGGTCTACAACTCGCTGACCTTCGAGCAGATTTCCTGGGGCCCGCTGGCGGCGGCCGCGCTTCTGGTGACGCTGCCGGTGCTGCTGGTGACGGTGCTGGCCCAGCGCCAGATCGTCGCCGGGCTCTCGGCCGGAGGGCTCAAGGATGGCTGACGCGCGCAATCCCCATGACGGCGGGGCGCAGGGTCCGCCCCTGCCATCCCACCCACACGCCTATTGATCTCTCGCTCTGAAAGACGGTTTTCCATGTCCATCGATCCCAACCGCTTCGGCCTCTCCTGCGCCATCACCACCCCGATGCGGGAGGGCGGCAGCGTCGACCTGCCGCGTCTCGTCACCCATGCCCGCCATGTCCTCGCCCAGGGCTGCGACAGCGTCACGCTGTTCGGCACGACGGGCGAGGGGGCCGCGCTCGGCCTGCCGGCGCGGGCAGCGATGATGGGAGCCCTGATGGGGGCGGGGGTCGATCCGGCGACGCAGATCTATGCCGGCGTCGCGGCGGCCTCGCTGAACGAGTCGGTCGAGCAGGGGCGCCTCGCGCTCGATGCCGGCGCCAAGGGGCTGCTGGTCGCGCCGCCCTTCTACTTCAAGGGCGTCAGCGACGAGGGGCTCTTTCGCTGGTTCTCGCAGCTCTTCGAGAAGCTCGGCCCCTCCGTGCGCAACGTCATCCTCTACCATATCCCCTCGGTGACGGCGGTGGGCCTGAGCGTCGGGCTGATCGACCGGCTGAAGAAGGCGTTTCCTGGCGTCGTCACGGGCGTGAAGGATTCGTCGGGCGACTATGCCAACACCGAGGCCTATCTGAAGGCGCATGGCGAACTCGCCATCCTCGTCGGCGACGAGCGCCTGCTGGCCAAGGCGGTGCGCAACGGCGCGCAGGGCTCGATCTGCGGCGTCGCCAATCTGGTGCCGCATCTGCTGCGCCCGATCGTCTACGAGGGCAAGGACGACCCGACCGTCAACGCGCTGGTCGACGAGATCTGCTCGCATCCGGTGCTGGCGGCGGTGAAGGCGCTGGTCGGCCACTTGCACGGCGACGCCGGCTATGGCGCGATGCGCGCGCCGCTGGAGGCGCTGGACGAGGCGAGGCGCCAGCGGCTGTTTGCGGCCTATGACCGGATCATGCAGGCCAGAGCGGCCTGAGGGAGGGTGTCTTGAACCAGTCCGAGCAGGATCCGCGCGAGGGCGAGCCGCTGAAGCTGAGGGAGCGCGCCTATGCCTCCTTCACCGAGCGGCTGCTGGCGCGCGAGATCAAGCCCGGACAGTTCGTGACCCAGCGCGAGCTGGTGGCGCTGACCGGCCTGCCGCTCGGCGCCATCCGCGAGCTGATCCCGCGTCTGGAGGCCGAAGGGCTGATCAAGACCGTGCCGCAGCGGGGCATGCAGGTCGCCCATGTCGACCTCAACCTGATCCGCAACGCCTTCCAGTTCCGGCTCTTCCTCGAGAAGGAGGCGACCGCGCTCTACGCGGTGAATGCGACCGATGACGAGATCGCAGAGCAGCGCGCCCGGCACGAGGCGATCATCGCCCGGGCCGAGGCCGGCGGCGACCCGCAGCTGATCGAGGATGCGGAGGATGTCGACCGGCTGATGCACGAGGCGATCATCGACCATCTCGACAACGACATCGTCTCCAAGGCCTTCCGCGTCACCTGGCTGAAGATCCGGCTGATCCGGCAATATGAGACGCGCATCCAGAACCACATCCTGGTGCCGGTGATGCGCGACCACCTCAAGATCATCACCGCCATCGAGGCGCGCGACCCGGTCCGCGCCGCGGAGGAGATGAGCATCCATATCGGCAACGCCCGCACGCGGGCGATGAGCTACTGAGGACGTCAAGCAGGCGAGCCGGGCGAACCGGCCGTCATTCGGGAGGGACCAGCGTCGAGATCCCACAGCCCTCATCCTGAGGAGCCGCGAAGCGGCGTCTCGAAGGATGCTCCCGGAGGCTCCGGAACCATCTGGAGCATCCTTCGAGACGCGCCCCTGCGGAGCGCTCCTCAGGATGAGGGCTGTGAATCGAGGCGATGGTCCGCACAGGGAAGGAACCACCATGACCAAGATCACCAAACGCGACTTCCTCGCCGGCTCCGCTGTGCTTGCGGGCGGCGCCATCGCCATGCCGAGCGTCCTGCGCGCACAGGCGACCGTGCTGCGCTGGGGCGAGATGCTCCCCGTAACGCATCCGCAGGTGCAGATGGTCGAGCGCATCGCCAAGCAGGTGAAGGAGAAGAGCTCCGGGCGTATCGACATCCAGACCTTCCCGGCCGGCCAGCTCGGGTCCGGCAAGGACATGATGGAGTCGGTCGCCTCGGGCGCGCTGACCATGACCACGGACGGGGCGGCCGCGCTCGGCTCCTTCCTGCCGCAGCTCTCGGTGGTCGAGGCGCCCTATCTCTGGCGCGACGCCGCCCATATGGCGAAGGTCGCCAAGGCCCCGGTGTTCACGCAGATGAATGCCGAGCTGGAGAAGAAGCGCGGCATGCGCATGGCCGCCGTGACCTATTACGGCAAGCGCCATCTCACCACGGGCTCCAAGCCGGTGAAGAGCGTCGCCGACGTCGCGGGCCTCAAGCTGCGGGTGCCGCCGGTCGACACCTTCCGCGCCATGGTCGAGGCCTGGGGCGCCAAGGCGACGCCGGTGAACTTCAACGAGCTCTACCTGGCGCTGAGCCAGGGCGCGGTCGACGGGCAGGAGAACCCGCTGCCGACGATCCACAGCGCCAAGCTGCAGGAGGTGCAGAAGCACCTCATCCTGACCGGCCACATCATCACGCCGCGGCTGGTCATCGTGAACGGCGATTTCTGGAAGGGCCTCAAGGACGCCGACCGCAGCCTGCTGGAGGCGGCCATCGCCGAGGGCGTCGCCTGGCAGGACGCCGAACTCGCCAGCCAGGAGGGCAGCCTTGTGGCGACGCTGAAGGCCGCCGGCATGAGCGTGACCGAGCCGGATCTCGAAAGCTTCTCGAAGCCGGTGCTGGCGACACTGCCCAAGCAGTTCGAAAGCAAATGGGGCAAGGGCACCTGGGACGCGCTGGCGGCGCTTTGAGCTGAAGCTGGCCTTCGAAGGCTCACCGTCATGGTCGGGCTTGTCCCGACCATCCACGTCTTCCTTTGGCGAGAACTGTGTTCAAGACGTGGATGCTCGCCACAAGGGCGAGCATGACGTCGAGGGCCCTGGGGTCGCTTCCTTCACAGCCAGTGCGTAACCGATGAAATCCCTCCTCCACCTCTCCGACCGCATCGTGCGCGGGGCTGCCGTGGCGCTGCTGCTCTCGCTGCTGGTCGCGGTCCTGCTCGGCGTGCTGTCGCGCCAGCTCAATGCGCCGCTGGCCTGGACCGACGAGCTCGCGCAGTACCTGCTGGTCTGGACCGGCTTCGTCGGCTGGATCATCGCGGCGCGGCGGCGCTCGCATATCCGCATCACCGTCTTCGCCGACAAGCTGCCCGCGGGCGCCGGCCGGGTGCTGGAGATCGTCACGCAACTGGCCATCATCGTCTTCGCGGCCGTGCTGATCCGCTATTCCTTCGCGCTGATCGAGCGCAACTGGGATGTCGAGTCGATCGCGCTGCCGATCTCGGGGGCGGCGCTCTACATCGTCATGCCGCTGGCGGGACTCGCGCTGATCCTGCAGGCGCTGGCCGAGATCGGCGATGTCGTGGCGGGCCGACGCCACGTTACGGCCGAGCCGGGGAGCCAGCCGCTGTGACCACCCTGATGCTGCAGATCCTGCCGGTCTGGTTCGCCGCGCTCCTGATCGGCGTGCCGCTCTTCGTCTCGATGGGGCTGGCGGCGATCGCGTTCGCCTTTCTCGGCGGCTTCCCGCTCGGCATCGTGCCGCAGAAGATCGCGCAGTCGGCCAATTCCTTCCCGCTGCTGGCGGCGCCGCTGTTCATCCTGATGGGCAACATCATGAACTCGGCCGGCATCACCGACCGGATCTTCGCCTTCGCCACGGCCTGCGTCGGCTGGCTGCGCGGCGGCCTGTGCCACGCCAACATCCTCGCCAGCGTGATCTTCGCGGGCATGTCGGGCTCGGCGGTGGCGGATGCCGGCGGCGTCGGCACGCTCGAGATCAAGGCGATGAAGGACGAGGGCTACGACGCCGAGACGGCGGCCGCGATCACGGCTGCGTCGGCGACGATCGGCCCGATCATTCCGCCCTCGCTGCCGATGGTCATCTACGGCGTCTCGGCGGATGTCTCGATCGGCGGGCTGTTCCTCGCCGGCGTCATCCCCGGCCTGCTGATGGCCGGCGGGCTGATGGCGATGGTGGTGCAGGTCGCGAAAAAGCGCGACCTGCCGCGCCATCCCTTCCCGGGCGCGGCCCAGCTCTGGGTCGCCTACAAGGAGGCGCATTGGGCGCTGATGACGCCGGTGATCCTGTTCGGCGGGATGATGGCGGGCATCTTCACGCCCACCGAGGCGGCCGCAGTCGCCACGGCCTATGCGCTGGTGCTCGGGCTCTTCGTCTATCGCAGCTTCGATCTCGACGATCTGCCGGAGCTCGTCGTGCAGACGGTCGAGACCACTGGCGTCGTGCTGGCGCTGGTGATGACGGCCGCCGCGCTCGGCTGGTGCCTGTCGATCTCGCGCATCCCGCAGGTGGTCGGGCCGATGCTGGTCGACCTCGCCGGCAACCCGCTGATCTTCCTCCTGATCGTCAACCTGCTCCTGCTCTTCGTCGGCTGCTTCATGGAGGCGCTCGCCGCCATGCTGATCCTGATTCCGATCCTGACGCCGGCGGCGGCGCAGTTCGGGATCGACCCGATCCAGTTCGGGCTGATCTTCGTGCTCAACCTGATGATCGGCACGATCACGCCGCCGGTCGGCGTCGTCCTCTTCGTCACGGCGAAGGTCGCCAATATCAGCTTCGAGTCGATGTCGCGGGCGATCGTGCCCTGGCTGATGCCGCTGCTGGCGGTGCTGGTGGCGATCACGCTCTGGCCGCCGCTGACGACCTGGCTGCCCAATCTGGTGATGGGGCGCTGAGGTTTTGCTACCCCAGCGCCCGATCCGGGATCAGCTTTTGCGGTGGATCTGGAAGCCGGCGAAGGACTGGCTCACCGGCATGATCTCGAGGCTGTTGATGTTGACGTGGGCGGGCAGCGTCGCGACCCAGAACACCGTGTCGGCGATGTCCTGCGGCTGCAGCGGATCGGCGCCGCCATAGAGCGCGTCATAGGCGGCCTTGTCGCCGCCGTTGCGGACCAGCGTGAACTCGCTCTCGCAGAGGCCGGGCTCGATCGAGGTGACGCGCACGCCGGTGCCCTGCAGGTCCGAGCGCAGGCCGAGCGAGAACTGGCGGACGAAGGCCTTGGTGCCGCCATAGACGTTGCCGCCGGCATAGGGCCAGTTCGAGGCCACGGAGGCGATGTTGACGATGGCGCCGCGCCGCTCGATCAGCCCGGGCAGGAGGTGATGGGTCAGCGTCACCAGCCCGGTGACGTTGGTGCCGATCATCGTCTTCCAGTCCGAGAGCTTGGTCTGTGGCGCTGGCTTGGTGCCGAGCGCGAGGCCGGCATTGTTCAGGAGCACGTCGATCTTGGCGAAGTCGGCCGGCAGGGCCGCGAGCGCCGCGGCCATCGCCGCCTCGTCGGTGATGTCGAAGGTGGCGCCGTGGAAGCGCTCGCCGAGCTCGGCCTTGAGGGCGTCGAGCCGGTCGGCCCGGCGCCCGGTGCCGATGACGCGCCAGCCGGCGGCGATGAAGCGGCGGGCGGTCGCGGCGCCGAAGCCGGCGGTGGCGCCGGAGATCAGGATGGTCTTGGTCATGGTCGGGCTTCCGGGTTGGTGGGCATCGAAAAGGGAGCGCAGGACCGGGCATCGCCCGGCCGCGGGAGGGCGTTGCGCAGGCCGCTCGGCCGTGCAGCGGCGGGGTCGCTCAGACCTCGCCGCCCTTGTGGAGATAGTGCTTCACGTCGACGACGATCTTGTGGTCGAGCTCGCCGATCGCGGCCTCGTCGCGCCCGTCATAGGGGATCGCGAGCAGGACGTGGCGGATCGCATTGAGGCGGGCGCGCAGCTTGTCGTTGCCGCGGATGACGTGCCAGGGCGCCCAGTCGGTCGAGCTGCGCTCGAGCATTTCGTCGAAGGCCTCGGAATAGGCGGCGAAGCGCGGGATCGCCTCGAAGTCGATCGGCGAGAGCTTCCAGCGCTTGAGCGGGTCGTGCCAGCGCGCATGCAGCCGCAGCATCTGCATCTCCGGGCCGATGGTGATGAAGAGCTTGATCAGCCGGATGCCGTCGCGCACCAGCATGCCCTCGAAGGCCGGGGCCTCGTGCAGCAGCGTCTCGGTCTGCTCCGGCGTGCAGAAGCCCATGACGCGCTCGACGCCGGCGCGGTTGTACCAGGAGCGGTCGAAGAAGACGATCTCACCGGCCGTGGGCATCTGCGCCGCGTAGCGCTGGAAATACCATTGCCCGGCCTCGCTGTCGGAGGGCTTGGAGAGCGCGACGACGCGGGCCTGGCGCGGGTTGAGATGCTGGGTGAAGCGCCCGATGGTGCCGCCCTTGCCGGCGCCGTCGCGGCCCTCGAAGAGGATGACGACACGCTCTTTCCGCTCGCGCACCCAGGTCGCGAGCTTCTGCAGCTCGATCTGCAGCGGCTCGATCTCGGCCTCGTAGCGCTTTCGCTTCATGCGCTTGCCGTAAGGGTAGTCGCCGCTGCGGAAGGCGGCGTCGACGATCGCGGCGGGCAAGGTTTCCGCCTCGATGTCGAAGCCCTTGGGCCCCGGCGGCTTGCGGGCCGGCCTGGTCTTGCTCTTGCCCGCCGTCTCGGGCGTGGGCGCGTCCTCCTTGCCGCCGGAGACGAGGCGGATCGTGGTCTTCTGCTTGCGCGCTGACAGGCTCTTGGCCATCGGGCCCTCCTTGGCAATCGGCCCAGCCTAGCGGGGCGCGGCGCCGAAGGGAATTGACGGGCGCCGGGCTTGCCATCGGCCGGGCTTGCCATCAGGAAGAAGCGCCCGCGCGGTGCCTCCTCGTCCATCGGCGTCGCGCGCGTCGAGGTCTCCCATGCCCGATGCCGTCGATCCCCGCTCCCCTGCGACGCATGCCCTGGTGGAGGCGATCGGTTCCGCCGCCGTGTTGCTAGACGGCCAGGGCGTGGCCCAGGCGCTGAGCCCGGCGATGCGCGCGCTGATCCCGGCGCTCGATGTCGGGCAGCCGCTGACGCTGGTGATGCGCGATCCGGACCTGATCGAGGCGATCGACGGCGTCGCCCGCCAGGGCGGCCGTCAGGTGATCGAGCTTGTCGAGCGGGTGCCGGTCGAGCGCACCTTCCGCATCCATATCGCGGCGCTGACGGGGGCGGGCTGGCGGCGGCCGGTGCTCCTGACCTTCGAGGATCTGAGCGAGCAGCGCGTCACGGAGCGGATGCGCGTCGATTTCGTCGCCAATGCCAGCCACGAGCTGCGCACGCCGCTCGCCTCGCTGCTCGGCTTCGTCGAGACCCTGCAGGGCCCGGCGCGCAACGACGCCGGCGCGCGCGACCGGTTCCTCGCGATCATGCGCGAGCAGGGGCTGCGCATGGCGCGGCTCGTCGACGACCTGCTCTCGCTCTCGCGCATCGAGCTGCGCGCGCATCTGGCGCCGGAGACGCCGGTCGATCTCACCGGGATCTCGCGCGAGATCGTGGATTCGCTGACGCTGATGGCGCGCGAGCGCGAGGTCATGCTGACGCTGAAGGCGCCGGCCGAGCCGGTGAAGGTCGCGGGCGACCGCGACGAGCTGCTGCGGCTGATGGAGAACCTCGTCGAGAACGCGATCAAATACGGCAAGAGCGGCGGCGAGGTCGTGATCGACGTCGTCGACGGTCCGCTGGAGGTCAGCGTCGGCGTGCGCGACGACGGGCCTGGCATCGCGCCGGAGCATCTGCCGCGGCTGACGGAGCGCTTCTACCGGGTCGATACGGCGGCGAGCCGCGAGGCCGGCGGCACCGGGCTCGGCCTCGCCATCGTCAAGCACATCGTGCTGCGCCATCGCGGGCGTCTGACGATCGAGAGCGCGCTCGGCCAGGGAGCGACCTTCCGGGCCGTCCTGCCCCGTTTCGGGGCGCCGCCGCGCAAGCCCTGAGCGCCAGTCCTTAACGCTGCGTGACGGCTGTGTGACAGCCCTCGTGACGAATTGTCATGAAGCTGTCATGCAGACAGTGTTCTGAACGGCTCGCTGAACCTGCGACCCAGAGAGGACATCTCATGCGCAAACTTCTCATTCTCGCGGCCGCGACCATCGGTCTGTCCGGCGTGGCCCAGGCCGCCGACATCACCGGCGCCGGCGCGACCTTCCCCTTCCCGATCTATTCGAAGTGGGCCGAGGCCTACAAGAAGGAGACCGGCATCGGTCTGAACTACCAGTCGATCGGCTCGGGTGGCGGCATCCGCCAGATCAAGGCCAAGACGGTCGCCTTCGGCGCCACCGACGCCCCGCTCAAGGGCGAGGACCTGACCAAGGACGGGCTGATCCAGTTCCCGACCGTCATGGGCGGCGTCGTGCCCGCCATCAACATCGCCGGCGTCGAAGCCCGCCAGCTCAAGCTGACCGGCCCGCTGATCGCCGAGATCTACATGGGCACCGTCAAGAAGTGGAACGATCCGAAGATCGTCGCCCTCAACCCCGGCCTGAAGCTGCCCGACGCCAACATCACCCCCGTCTACCGTTCGGACGGATCGGGCACGACCTTCGTCTTCACCGACTATCTCTCGAAGGTCTCGGCCGACTGGAAGTCCAAGGTCGGCACCAACACCTCGGTGCAGTGGGCTGTCGGCATTGGCGGCAAGGGCAATGAGGGCGTCTCCGCCTCGGTCAAGCAGGTCGCCAACTCGATCGGCTATGTCGAGTATGCCTATGCCAAGCAGAACAAGCTCAGCTACGCGCTGATCCAGAACGCCGACGGCCAGTTCCCGGATCCGGACGACAAGTCCTTCCAGGCCGCTGCCGCCAATGCCGACTGGAATGCCGCTCCCGGCTTCGGCATCTCGCTGAACAACCAGAAGGGCGCCGAGGCCTGGCCGATCACCGCCGCGACCTTCCTGCTCGTCCACGCCAAGCCGGAGAAGCCGGAAGAGGTCGGCGCCGCGCTGAAGTTCGTCGACTGGGCCTTCAAGAACGGCGACAAGCTCGCTCTCGACCTCGAATACGTGCCGCTTCCGGCGACCGTCAAGGACCAGGTCCGCGCCTCCTGGAAGGGCGTCACCGACCCGGCCGGCAAGCCGATCTTCTGATCCAAGCCAAGAAGGGGCGAGGCGGGTCATCCCGCCTCGCCTCGTCTCTCCCGGCCCCCATCCCCAGCAGCGGCCCTCGCGGCTGCTGGGGATGGGGGCCCGCCCGAGAGGCCCGCTCCCCTCAGCCGCCAAGACCCTTTCCGCTACGACCGGAGTTCCACGGATGACCGCCGTGACCGACCCAATGAGCATTCCGGCCGCGCGCCCCCAGCGCAAGACGCCGAAGGGCACCTTCGACCTCATCTTCCGCAACGCCAGCTTCGCCTCGGCGCTGTTCGTGCTGATCCTGCTCGCCGGCATCATGCTGTCGATGATCATCGGCGGCTGGCCGGCCTTCAAGGCCTTCGGGCTCGGCTTCATCACCGGCTCGCAATGGGACACGCAGGCCGATGTCTATGGCGCCTGGCCGGCGATCGCCGGCACCCTGACGACCGCCTTCATCGCGCTGCTGATCGGCGTGCCGCTGTCGCTGGGCATTGCGGTCTACCTGACGCAGCTCGCCCCGCCCTGGTTCAAGCAGCCGGTCTCGACCGCCATCGAGTTGCTCGCGGCGGTGCCGTCGATCATCTACGGCATGTGGGGGCTGTTCGTCTTCGTGCCGCTGTTTGCGGCCTATGTGCAGGTGCCGCTCTCGAACATCGTCGAGGGCATGCCGATCGTCGGCACGATCCTGTATTCGCGCTCGCCCTCGGGGCTGGGCATCCTGACGGCCGGCATCATCCTGGCCTTCATGATCATTCCCTTCATCGCCTCGATCGTGCGCGACATGCTCGACCAGATCCCCTCCGTGCTGCGCGAGAGCGCCTATGGCATCGGCGCGACGACCTGGGAGGTGGTGCGCCATGTGCTCGTGCCGCAGGCCGGCGTCTCGATCATCGGCGCGATCATGCTCGGGCTCGGCCGCGCGCTCGGCGAGACGATGGCCGTGACCTTCGTCGTCGGCAACGCCAACCGTCTCTCGGGATCGATCATGGATCCAGGCTCGACCATCGCCTCGCGCATCGCCAACGAGTTCAACGAGGCGCTGGGCCTGCAGATGAACGCGCTGATCGGTCTCGGCTGCATCCTCTTCTTCGTCACCTTCGTCGTCCTCGTCATCGCGCGCATCCTCGTCGCACGCGTCAAAACCTTCTGAGCGGGTTGAAGATCATGAGCCTGACGACACCCTCCACCGTCCGTGAACTCCCCCCGACGACCTGGGGCCGGGTTCGCCAGTCGCGTCGCGTCGCCGACAAGTCGATGCGGATCATCACGGCCAGTTTCACCGTCATCGCGATCTCCGTGCTGTTCTGGATTCTCGGCATGCTGATCGTGAAGGGCATCGGCGGCTTGTCCGTCGCCACCTTCACCCAGATCACGCCCGGCCCCGGCTCGGAGGGGGGCGGCCTCGCCAACGCCATCGCCGGCTCGGTCATCCTGACCTTCCTCGGCATCGTCGTGGCGACGCCGATCGGCGTGCTCGCCGGCACCTATCTCGCCGAGTACGGCAAGGGCTCGAAGCTCGCCGACCTGATCCGCTTCATCAACGACATCCTGCTCTCGGCGCCGTCGATCCTGATCGGCCTGTTCGTCTACGTCATCCTGGTCGAGCCGCTCGGCGGCTATTCCGGCTGGGCCGGCGGCGTCGCGCTCGGCATCATCGCGATCCCGGTCATCGTGCGCACCACCGAGGACATGCTGCGCCTCGTGCCGGGGCCGCTGCGCGAGGCCGGCGCCGCGCTCGGCGCGCCTCCGTCGGTGGTCATCACCTCGATCACCTGGAAGGCGGCCAAGGCCGGCATGGTCACCGGCATCCTGCTCGCGCTCGCCCGCATCGCCGGCGAGACGGCGCCGCTGATCTTCACCGCGCTGAACAACAATTTCTGGTTCTCGGCCGATCTGATGGGCGGCGTCTCCAATCTGCCGGTGACGATCTACATGTTCGCCTCGGCGCCTTATGAGAACTGGCAGCAGCTCGCCTGGGCCGGTTCGCTGATCATCACCATGTCCATCCTGCTGCTTTCGATCATCGCCCGCCGCATCGTCCGCGGCAGCAAGTAAGACCAGCGCTTTCTCACCGTCGCGTCCGATCCGAAGGAACCCTTCGATGCTGTCCACCCTCGAACTCAGCCCGCAGTCGCTCGATGCCGATGCGCCCGTCCGGATCGCGGTGAAGAACCTCGATTTCTACTACGGCGAGCACAAGGCGCTGAAGAACATCAATCTCGACTTCCGCGACCGGCACGTCACCGCGCTGATCGGCCCCTCGGGCTGCGGCAAGTCGACCCTGCTGCGCATCTTCAACCGGATCTACTCGCTCTATCCCGAGCAGAAGGCGACCGGCGAGGTGATGCTGGACGGGCGCAACGTCATCTCCAACGACGTCGACGTCAACGAGCTGCGCTCGCGCATCGGCATGGTCTTCCAGAAGCCGACGCCGTTCCCGATGTCGATCTACGACAACGTCGCCTTCGGCATCCGGCTCTATGAGAAGCCGCCGAAGTCCGAGCTCGACGACCGCGTCGAGGGCGCGCTGCGCCGCGCCGCGCTGTGGGACGAGGTCAAGGACAAGCTCAAGACCTCCGGCATGGGCCTGTCGGGCGGCCAGCAGCAGCGCCTCTGCATCGCGCGCACCATCGCGCAGAAGCCGGAGGTCATCCTGTTCGACGAGCCGACCTCGGCGCTCGATCCGATCTCGACCGGCAAGATCGAGGACCTGCTCGAGCAGCTGAAGACCGACTTCACCATCGTCATCGTGACCCACAACATGCAGCAGGCGGCGCGCATCTCGCAGTACACCGCCTTCATGTATCTCGGCGAGGTGATCGAGTTCGACGCGACCAACACGATCTTCATGAACCCGGGCAAGAAGCAGACGCAGGACTACGTCACCGGCCGCTTCGGCTGACCTGACCGCCGCTTCCGCTCCGCATCCAAAGGACAACGCCGCGATGACCGAACATATCGTCCGCTCCTACGACGCCGAACTGGAGTCGCTGCGCCGCAGCCTCGCCGAGATGGGCGGCATGTCCGAGCGCATGCTCGGCGATTCCACGGTCGCGCTGGTGCGCCGCGACACGACGCTGGCCCAGAAGGTGATCTCCGCCGACCAGCGGCTCGACAACCTGCAGCGCGACGTCGAGGAGCGCGCCGTGCTGACGATCGCCCGGCGCCAGCCGCTCGCCAACGACCTGCGCGAGCTGATCTCGGCGATCCGGATCGCGTCGGACATCGAGCGCGTCGGCGACCTCGCCAAGAACATCGCCAAGCGCGCCGTGGCGATCTCGGGCCAGTTCTCGCCGCCGCACCGGGCCGTGGTCGGGCTCGAGCATATGAGCCGGCTGGTCCAGGCGCAGCTCAAGGACGTGCTCGACGCCTACGCCACCAACAACGAGCAGAAGGCGCTCGAGGTCTGGCACCGCGACGGCGAGATCGACGCGCTCTACACCTCGCTCTTCCGCGAGCTTCTGACCTACATGATGGAAGATCCGCGCAACATCACCTTCTGCACGCATCTCCTGTTCTGCGCCAAGAACGTCGAGCGCATCGGCGACCACACCACCAACATCGCCGAGACGATCCACTATCTCGTCACCGGCGAGTCGCTCGACATCAACCGGCCCAAGCTCGAGACCACCGACATCACGGTCGAGGCCGTGACGGGAAGCTGACAACACCGACTGCGCCGGAGCCTTCGCCGTCATGGTCGGGCCTGTCCCGACCATCCACGTCTTCGCCGGACCCACCCCGCGTTCAAGACGTGGATGCTCGCCACAAGGGCGAGCATGACGATGCGTTTCGGCACAAACGCCAAGAACGGAACCGTGCCATGGCCGCCCGCATCCTGATCGTCGAGGACGAGGAACCCCTCACCCTGCTGCTGCGCTACAATCTCGAGGCCGAGGGCTTCGTGGTCGACAGCGTGGCGCGCGGCGACGACGCCGAGCTGCACCTGCGCGACAACACGCCCGATCTCGTGCTGCTGGACTGGATGCTGCCGGGGCTGTCGGGCATCGAACTCTGCCGCCGGCTGCGGGCGCGGCGCGACACCGAGCGGGTGCCGATCATCATGCTCACCGCACGGGGCGAGGAGACCGAGCGGGTGCGCGGGCTCGCCACCGGCGCTGACGACTATGTCGTCAAGCCGTTCTCGCTGCCGGAGCTGATTGCGCGCATCCAGGCGCTGCTGCGCCGGGCGAAGCCCGGCCATGTCGCCGGATTGCTGACGGCCGGCGATCTCGAACTCGACCGCACGACGCGGCGCGTGCGCCGCTCCGGCGAGGAGCTGCATCTGGGCCCGACCGAGTTCCGCCTGCTCGAATTCCTGATGCAGGCGCCGGGCCGGGTCTATTCGCGCGCGCAACTGCTCGACGCTGTCTGGGGCCGCGACGTCTACATCGACGAGCGCACGGTCGACGTCCATGTCGGGCGTCTGCGCAAGGCGATCACGCCGGGCGACGCCAAGGACCCGCTGCGCACGGTCCGCGGCGCGGGCTACGCCTTCGACGAGACATTTGCGCGGGTTTGAAGGCGAGGAGGCGTCATGCTCGGGCTCGACCCGAGCATCTCTCGCGGGAGATGATCCTGATCGAGATTCTCGGGTCTGCGCTTCGGTCCGCCCGAGAATGACGGCGGCATTGGCCCGCCTCGCTTGACCCGCGGCGTCCGACGGCGCAAGCCGGCCCGATGCACAGCAAAGACATCGCCATCATCGGCGCCGGCCCCGCCGGGCTGATCGCCGCCGAGCGGCTGGCGCAGGCCGGCCATCGCGTCACGATCCATGAGCGGATGCCGTCGCCGGCGCGGAAGTTCCTGCTCGCCGGGCGCGGCGGGCTCAACCTGACCCATTCCGAGCCGCTGGAGACCTTCCTGCCGCATTACGGCGCGGCGCGGGACTGGCTCGAACCCGCGGTTCACGCCTTCCCGCCGCAGGCGCTGCGCGACTGGGCCGACGGGCTGGGCGCGGAGAGCTTCATTGGCACCAGCGGGCGCGTCTTCCCCAAGGCGATGAAGGCCTCGCCGCTGCTGCGCGCCTGGCTGCGCCGGCTCGACGGGCTCGGCGTGCGGCTCGAAGCCGGCCGGCGCTGGACCGGCTGGGCCGAGGGAGCGCTGACCTTCGCCACGGCGGCCGGCGAGACGGTGACGCTCACCCCCGATGCGACGCTGCTGGCGCTGGGCGGGGCAAGCTGGCCGCGGCTCGGCTCCGATGGCGGCTGGGTGCCGCTGCTGGCGGGGAGGGGCGTTGCCGTCTCGCCCTTGCGGCCCGCCAATGGCGGCTTCGCGGTGGCCTGGTCGCCGACGCTGCGCGAGCGTTTCGCCGGCGTGCCATTGAAGCGGATCACCTTGAAATTTGCCGGCAAAGAGATTGTTGGCGAGGCGATGATCGACGCCCATGGACTCGAGGGCGGCGCGATCTATGCGCTGTCGGGGCCGCTGCGCGAGGCGATCGCGCGGGACGGCTCGGCCGAGCTGGAGATCGACCTGCGGCCCGATCTCGACCTCGCCCGGCTGACCGAGAAGCTCGGCAAGCGACGGCCGGGTGAAACGCTGAGCAACCATCTGCGCAAGGCGGCAGGGCTGTCGCCGGCGGCGGTGGCGGTGCTGCGCGACAGCGTCGGGGGGAAGCTCGACGAGACGCCGGCCGCGCTGGCGGCGGCGATCAAATCCGCGCGCCTGCGCCTCACCGGGACGATGCCGATCGACCGGGCGATCTCCAGCGCCGGCGGCATCGCGGCCGGCGAGATCGACGCAGGCTTCATGCTGCGGCGCCTGCCGGGCGTCTTCGTTGCCGGCGAGATGCTGGACTGGGAGGCCCCCACCGGCGGCTACCTCCTGCAGGGTTGCTTCGCGACGGGAGTCGCGGCGGCGGCGGGCATGGTGGCGTGGTTAGGCCAAGGAACCGCAACGGAGAACCCTCTCCCGTAGGGAGAGGGCAGGGTGAGGGGTCGGCCGCTTGAAAGTGGCGTGAGACCTCACCGGCGCAGCTGTTAGGTTGGCGCGTGACGGGTCTAGGGGCCGACACCTCACCCCTGCCCCTCTCCTTACAGGAGAGGGGTTCCCCGCGATTCCTGGTCGCGGTCGCGCCCGAGAATGACGGCTTCCCCTACCGCCCCTCCGCCTTCCGGATGGCCTCGTCGAGATCCTGCCATTCATGGCAGCGGCCGCAGAGGCTGGCGAGCCTGGCGAGGTTGGCCTTGGCGCTCGCCATGTCGCCGGTCTCGATGAACCATTCGCCCTGGTATTCGAGCGCGGGCAGGAAGGTCGGGTCGCGCATCAGCGCGGCGTCGTAATACTGCTTCGAGAGCGGGTAGTTCTTCAGCTTGCGGTGCGAGAAGGCGAGCCAGTTCAGCAGCACCGGCGAGTGCGGCGAGCGCTTCAGCAGCACCTCCAGCTTCTCGATGGCGGGCGGGAAGTTCTTCTCCTCGATCCAGCGCCGCGCCTGGCGGTATTGCGGGTCGTCGTCGAGCCAGGTCCAGTCCGGCCCGACCGCCTGCGCCCCCGCCGCGGTGAGCAGGGCTGCGGCGCCCGCCATGATCGCAATGACGCGTCGGCGCATGGCGTGTCCTCCCGGCTTGGTCCCGGCCGTTGTCCCCGGCCATGAGGCCGATCCTGCAGACATCGCATGACAAGTCCATTGCGAAAGGGCGCCGCCGTCCTGGTGCCGAGGCGAGGACAGCGCGGGAACCCTCTCCCGTAGGGAGAGGGTAGGGTGAGGGGTCGGCCGTTTGAAGGTGGCGCGAGACCTCACCGGCGCAGCGGTCAGGGCGTGCTCACTGGTCCAGGGGCCGACACCTCATCCCTGCCCTTCTCCTTACAGGAGAAGGGTTCCCCGCGGTGCCCGCGCCTTATCCGGCCCAGGATTCTCGGGGCAAGCCCGAGAATGACGCTCTTCTCCTGCCAGCTCCTGTCACCAGTGCGCTCCCCCATGCGCAGCCCCCTCTCGCGCGTGGACGGGATGCGCCCCATATTGCCGGGATGTCCGACACACCTGCCAAAGACTCGCCCGCCAAGTCCAAGCCCGCCAAAAAGCCCTCCAGCGCGCGCACGCCCAATTCCAAGGCGTCGCGGCAGGAGTTGAAGCCGCTCGAGGGCTATCTCGCCGATCTGCTCAACCCGGCGATCAACCGCGGCAACGCCGTGCCCGGCGGCGCAGCCGGGTTCTCCGACAAGCCGCAGGCCGGCTATGAGGCGAAGCCGAGCTACGCCACGGAACGGCCCGGCGGCGAGGAGCGGCCCAAGCGCAAGCTCTCGAAGAAGGCCGATGCCGCCTTCATCGGGGCCGAGGGCGCGGCGGCCGCGACCGCGACCTCGCTGCAGACCCTGCTGGAGAGCGGCAACCCCTTCATCGAGCCGGGCAAGGCCTGGGTGCCGCACCGCCCGCCGCGGCCCGACAAATCCGAAGGCGGTATCCGCTTCCGGATGAACTCGGAATACGAGCCCGCCGGCGACCAGCCGGCCGCGATCGCCGAGCTGGTGGAGGGCATCTCCCGGCAGGAGCGCGACCAGGTGCTGCTCGGCGTCACCGGCTCAGGCAAGACCTTCACCATGGCGCAGGTGATCGAGAAGACGCAGCGCCCGGCGCTGATCCTGGCGCCGAACAAGACGCTGGCGGCGCAGCTCTATGGCGAGTTCAAGAGCTTCTTCCCCGACAATGCGGTCGAGTATTTCGTCTCCTATTACGACTACTACCAGCCCGAGGCCTATGTGCCGCGCTCGGACACCTTCATCGAGAAGGAATCCTCGATCAACGAGCAGATCGACCGGATGCGCCATTCGGCGACGCGCTCGCTGATCGAGCGCGACGACGTCATCATCGTCGCCTCGGTCTCCTGCATCTACGGTATCGGCTCGGTCGAGACCTATACGGCGATGACCTTCGGCATCAAGCTGGGCGAGCGCGTCGAGCAGCGCCAGCTCATCGCCGATCTGGTGGCGCTGCAATACAAGCGCACCCAGCATGATTTCACCCGCGGCAGCTTCCGCGTGCGCGGCGACGTGATCGAGCTGTTCCCGGCGCACTATGAGGACCGCGCCTGGCGCATCGGCCTGTTCGGCGACGAGGTCGAGAGCATCAGTGAGTTCGACCCGCTGACGGGGCAGAAGACCGCCGACCTCGAATTCGTCAAGGTCTACGGCAATTCGCACTACACCACGCCGCGGCCGACGCTGACCCAGGCCGTGAAGAGCATCAAGCAGGAGCTGAAGGCCCGCCTCGACGAGCTCAATTCGATGGGCCGCTTCCTCGAGGCGCAGCGGCTCGACCAGCGCTGCACCTTCGACATCGAGATGATCGAGGCCACCGGCTCCTGCAACGGCATCGAGAACTATTCGCGCTATCTCACCGGCCGCAAGCCGGGCGAGCCGCCGCCGACCTTGTTCGAATACCTGCCCGACAATGCGCTGGTCTTCACCGATGAGAGCCATGTCACCGTGCCGCAGATCGGCGGCATGTATCGCGGCGACTTTCGGCGCAAGGCGACGCTGGCGGAATACGGCTTCCGCCTGCCCTCCTGCATGGACAACCGGCCGCTGCGCTTCGAGGAGTGGGATGCGATGCGCCCGCAATCGGTGCATGTCTCGGCGACGCCGGGCAGCTGGGAGATGGAGCAGACCGGCGGCGTCTTCACCGAGCAGGTCATCCGCCCGACCGGGCTGATCGACCCGCCGGTCGAGATCCGCCCCGCCAAGCACCAGGTCGCCGACCTGCTCGACGAGATCAAGGAGGTCACGGCCGCCGGCTATCGCACGCTCGTCACCGTGCTGACCAAGCGCATGGCCGAGGACCTGACCGAGTACCTGCACGAGAACGGCGTGCGCGTGCGCTACATGCACTCCGACATCGACACGATCGAGCGCATCGAGATCCTGCGTGATCTGCGGCTGGGCGCCTTCGATGTCCTCGTCGGCATCAACCTGTTGCGCGAGGGTCTCGACATTCCCGAATGCGGGTTCGTGGCCATTCTCGACGCCGACAAGGAGGGGTTTCTGCGCTCCGAGACCTCGCTGATCCAGACGATCGGCCGCGCCGCCCGCAATGTCGACGGCAAGGTCATCCTCTATGCCGACCACATCACCGGCTCGATGGAGCGGGCGCTGGCCGAGACCGCGCGCCGCCGCGAGAAGCAGGTCGCCTACAATCTCGAACACGGCATCACGCCGCAGACGATCAAGCGCGCCATCGGCGACATCCTGGGCTCGGTCTATGAGCGCGACCATGTCACCGTCGACACCGGGCTCGCCACACCCGCCGCCGGGCATAACTTCAAGGCTGCGCTGGCCGATCTCGAAAAGCGCATGCGCGAGGCCGCCGCCGACCTCGAATTCGAAACCGCCGCCCGGCTGCGCGACGAGATCAAGCGCCTGCAGGCCACCGAACTCGCCATCTCCGACGATCCGATGGCGCGTCAGCGCGATGTCGAGGCCTCGGCCGGCAAATACAAGGGCGAGCGCAGCTATGGCGACAGCGCCAACCTGCCGCCGACGCGCGCCCGCAAACCCACGGACGCCGATATGGGCCCGCATAATTTCGGCGGCGGCGAAGGCAAGCCGGTGTCGAAGCCGGCTCCCCGCCCGCGCAAGCCGACGCTGGACGAGATGGGCCCGCGGACGGAGCAGCGGCCGAAGGGGGCTGGGGAGCAAAGGGGTGGGCGGCGGCGGGGGTAGGCGGCGGAACCGCGCCGCCCCTTTCCTTCTCCCGGATGGGAGAAGGTGGCGCGGAGCGCCGGATGAGGGCCTGCCGTCGCAGCAAGAGGGCGCCACGGCTCCGTTTCGTTACAGCGATCAGCGGGGGGCCTCACCCCTGCCGCGCTCCCATCCGGGAGAGCGGTTCCTCGCCCCTGAGGCAGAGCCAAAGGGGTGAGGGAGTGGTGGGGCCAGTGCTCTCCACCACGGACGATCTGCTTCGCTGATTTGCGGTGTGGGCGCGCGATGGCAGAGGCTGATGAGAAAGGGGCGTCACTAGAGAATATCGAGGGATGTAGCCCTTGCCCGCGACAATGCGGTCATTTACTCATAGGAGCGACAGGGCGGGAGGGTATGGGAATTGTTCGTCGATCAGGCCGCGCTCCAGTCCGAAATTCTCAGCAGAAGTGCATATGATTTTGTATCGCACTATATTTTTGAGCCTGTGCCTTTTGTTTTTCACGGAAATATGAGTCATTGGATCAACTGGAAGACTATTCTTTCGGGCCTAATTGATGTCGATCCCTATGATATTGTTTTGGTCGGGAGCGCATCTGTCGGTTTTAGCTTGAATCCATCAAAAAATTATAAAAAATTTGATGAGCATTCTGATGTTGATGTTGGAATTATTAGCGCTCATTATTTTGATTTAGCTTGGCGTTTCTTGAGGCAGAGGCGTCCATCGTGGTTGTCTTTGCCTGTCGAGATTAAGCGAGCAATTCGACAACATCAGAATAACTATGTATTCTCAGGTACTATAGCTACTAATTCGATGCTCGGAGTTTTGCCTTTTGGATCTGCTTGGCAAGGTGCGCTTGATCATATGAAAAATATTGATCCAACGCGTGGTCGTGACATAAAAATGAGAATTTATCGGGATTATGATTCGTTAAGACAATATCAGTCGTATGGAGTAGAGCAGCTCAAAACGCAAATACTTGAACAAAGTTCAGTCGATGATGACATCGATGTAGAGGATTCGTGATGGATCAGACAGATAATTTCCTGCACACTACCCATAGGACTGTATCTTGGTTTCGAAAGTCCTTTTTATCGAATGAATTAGTCTTGGCTGCGCCCTTCCAGCGGAATCCTGTTTGGACGAACATTCAGAAATCATATCTAATTGATACTATTCTCAACGGGTTGCCGATACCAGAGCTCTATATGCAGGATTTGGGCGATGAGCAGGGGGCAGAGAGGCATATCGTTGTCGATGGTCAGCAGAGAATACGAGCAATACTAGAGTTTGTCCAGGGCGAGTATGCTTTAGAGGGAGAAGAAGTGCTACGTAAGTGGCAGGGACTTCGGTTTGATGATATGTCTCCAGACGAGAAAAAAGATATATTCAGCTATAAATTTGTAGTCCGCATCCTTCCTGCGATGGAAGAGGACGGAGTTCGAAAGATTTTCAGTCGGCTAAACCGGAATGTTGTGGCGCTTAATGAGCAGGAACTAAGGAATGCAACCTATTGGGGTCCATTCATCAAGACTGTCCAAAAAATAGCTGACGAAGATCAATTTTGGTCCGAGTCAGGTATTTTTTCCGCTGCCGATCATCGGCGCATGCTTGATCACGAGTTTATCAGCGAAATCGCAATAGCCTATCTAAATGGTGCTCAGAACAAGAAAGATAAATTGGATACATATTATCAGCTTTACGAAAAATCATTTGAACGCAAAGAGGAAATTGAATCGACCTTTCGGTCGATTACAGGAGAAATATCGCATCTGTTGCCCAAATTAAGCGCAACAAGATGGAAGAAGAAATCTGATTTTTATACGCTGTTTTTGTGTTTGAGCGAGAGAGCCGCCGATTTGCCATTTGCTTCGGATGTGCGGACGACGGTGTCTGCAAAATTGCAAGAATTTGGTGCGCGTGTCGATCGGATTTTGCGCTTGGAGGAGGCTGATTGGGAAAGGCAGGATCCGAACGTAGTAGCATATGCTCGCGCTGTCTCTCGAGCAGCCTCCGATCGGGGAAACCGTATCGCTAGAGCTACAGCACTATCGAACGTGTTGTTCACTGACAATCAAATGCAAACGGGACAGACAGAAGTTGAGGCTGCAGCAGATGCAATTGCTCCAACTACCGACGCTGAGGCTCCCTTGCATAACGAATAGCTTAATCCACGATCTCACGTGGCCAAACCGACGGTGGGTTTTGAGTGTGCGCACTGAATAAGCCGCCCGCTGCGCTTAGAGTCGTTTTCTAGGCTGCAGCGGTGATGGGGCGACCCCTTCTCCCGCGAGGGGAAAAGGAAGGCGCCCCGCTTCGACAGCGAGCCTCCACCCGCCAACCCACCCCGGAACAATCCTCCCCACGCCCTGTTTCCCGCGAAAGGGCCCTTCCGGCTCCTTCAGGGAGATCAAACCATGCTCAGGACCACCCTCATCCTCGCCGCGTTCGGCTTCGGGCTGGCGCTGTCGCCGGCCGGGGCGCAGACCGCGCCGGCGGCGCCCGACACCACGCCGCTGCCGCCGACAACCTGCAGCACGGTCGAGCTGTCCAAGATGAACGCCGAGACCGCCAAGATGACCGACCCGGCCAAGAAGGCGGTCGCGATGAAGGAGCTGACCCTGGCCACCGACCTGATGGCGAAGAACGACATGAAGGGCTGCGCCACCCATCTCGGCAACGCCATCCGGATGATTCCCGGGCGGGGGTGAGGGGGAGACGGGGCAGGCGTCGCGGTTTCGCGCCCCGTCATGCTCGGGCTTGTCCCGAGCATCCACGCCTTGAACACCGCCCTTGATCCGCGAAGGCGTGGATGGTCGCCACAAGGGCGACCATGACGCGGGGGCGCTGGGAACCCTTCTCCCGGATGGGAGAAGGGCAGGGATGAGGGACCGCCGCTCGTTGCAAGAGGCGCGACGGAGCCGTTGCGCCTTCCATTGAAGCGGCAGGCCCTCATCCGGCGCTCCGCGCCACCTTCTCCCATCCGGGAGAAGGGAAGACGGCGGCGCGGTTCCCATCAATCTTATCCCCGCTGCCCGAACCCATGCCTATTCTCCTCCCGCTCCGCCCGACCAAGGGGGCTGTCGCGAGGCATCGTGCGGCCGGGCGGGGTTGCGGGTTTCGTCGCCTGAGGCCGTTGCGGGCCGAAGGCGGCGGAGGCGCAGATTGCCATCGCGCGGGTGAGTCAGGCCGCGCGACCCGAGACCCGGATAACCAGAAGGCGATCTGGTCGGCACAAAACACCTGCGCGCGGGGCGGGGCGGCGGCTGTTGGCGCTGCTTCGACACGACATTCGACATCGACATCGGCACGCAGCCGTCGACTGCGACGCCACCATCGTCCCGCGCATCCCCTCGGATACGCCTTGAAGAGCCCGAAACCCCGCGGCGTGAGCCGGACGGGGGTTTCGGTGCGTCCGGCGATCAGGTGCGGCTTTGATCCAGCGCAGGGCGGGGCGCCGCGGCTTGCGGTAGGGATGCACGTCACCTTAGAACAATTCCAAGACGACGCTGCGACCGAAAGTCATGCCCATGATGCTCAAGCCGTACTGGCTGCGGTTCCACCGCTGGGTCACGCTCGTCTTCGCCCTGCCGCTGCTGGCGCTGATCCTGAGCGGGCTCGTGCTTTCGCTCGAACCTCTGGCGCAGCGCACCCGGCCCGCCGCGCCGGTGACCGAGGCCTCGGTGCTGGCGGCGCTGCAAAAATTCGATCCGCAGGGCCAGGCGACCGGGCTGACGATCCGCACCTATGACCAGCTGATGACGCTGAACGGCGTCGGGCCGGACGGCTCGGTCGATGTCAGCCTGAGCAGCGGCGAGGCGATCGACGAGCCGGGCTGGGCCGACTGGTTCGGCACGGCGCGGCAGCTGCATGAACGGCTGCTGCTCGATCTCGGCTGGCTCGTCACCGCCTCGACCATCGCCATGCTGGTGCTGGCGCTGCTCGGCGTGCTGATGGGCTGGCCGCGCTTCCGCAACACGCTGGGCGGCTGGCACAAGGCCGGCGCCTGGCTGTTCCTGCCGCTGATCGTGCTGTCGCCGCTGACCGGGCTCGCCATCGCCTTCGGAATCAGCTTCACCCCGGCGGCGCCAGCCGGGGCGCGGCCGGCGCGACTGCCACTGGCGGAGGCGATTCCGCTCGTCGCCCGCGCGCATGACCTCGCCGACCTGACCTCGCTGCGGGTTCGCGGCGGGCGGCTGCTGGCGCGGGTCTATGTCGGCAACCGGCTGACCGGCGTGGTGGTGACGCGCGAGGGGCTCGCGACGCCGCCGATGAACTGGCCGCGCGCGCTGCACGAGGGCAACTGGCATGCGCTCTGGGGCAGCGGACTCAATCTCGCGCTGTCGCTGGTGCTGGCCGGGCTCTGGGGCACGGGGCTGGTGATCTGGGCGAGGCGCCGCTTCCGCAAGCGCAACCCACGGCCGCGGCTGGCGGCGGCCTGAGGCAGGGCGCGGCTTTCGGGGCTTGGCGCGGGGAACCCCTCCCCCTTGTGGGGAGGGGCAGGGGTGGGGGTCGTGCCGCCTGGTGACCGCGAGCCGGACCAGCGCGGCTGCAACGGCGATACGGCTCCCTCTTCAGCGACGCGCCCTGGCTTTTCGACCCCCACCCCTTCCCCTCCCCACAAGGGGGAGGGGTTTGCCCCCCTCCGCTCTTGCCGGGCCGGCGGGGCTGCCGTAACCCGGGAGTCCCCAGCGCCTGCCCGAAGACCCTCGCCGCCATGACCGCCTCGATCGCCCAACGCTATGCCGCCCTGGTCGACACCGGGGCGATCGAGCGCGATCCGGCGCAGGTCGCGGTGGTGAAGCGGCTGCAGGGCCTGGCCGAGGCATTGGCCGCGCAGCGCCTGGCGCAGAAGAGCAGCGCGCTGGGCTGGCTGTTCGGCAAGAAGGCGGCGGCCAAGGATGCGCCCAAGGGGCTCTACATCTGGGGCTCGGTCGGCCGCGGCAAGACCATGCTGATGGATCTGTTCTACGACTCCGTGGCGGTGCCGCAGCGTCGACGCGTGCATTTCCATGAATTCCTGGCCGACGTCCATGGCCGCATCCATGCCTATCGCCAGAAGCTCAAGGCCGGCGAGGTCAAGGATCCCGACCCGATCGGCCCGATCGCGGCGGATCTGGCGAAGGAGGCGCGGCTGCTCTGCTTCGACGAGTTCACCGTCACCGACATCGCCGATGCCATGATCCTCGGGCGGCTGTTCACGGCGCTGTTCGCCGCCGGCGTCGTGGTGGTCGCGACCTCGAATGTCGAGCCGTCGCGGCTCTATGAGGGCGGGCTGAACCGGGCGCTGTTTTTGCCCTTCGTGGCGCTGCTGGCCGAGAAGGTCGAGGTTCTCAAGTTGGAGGCGCGGACCGATTTTCGGATGGAGAAGCTCGGCGGCGCGCCGGTCTACCGCGTGCCGGCCGATGCGGCGGCTGAAGCGGCGCTCGACGACGCCTTTCGCAAGCTCTCCGGCGCGGCGAAGGGGCAGCGCCTCGTCATCGACGTGAAGGGCCACGAGCTGGTCGTGCCGCAGGCGGCGGCGGGCGTGGCGCGGGCGGGCTTCGGCGATCTCTGCAGCAAGGCCTATGGCGCCTCGGACTATATCGCGCTGGCGCAGCGCTTCCACACGCTGGTGCTCGACGACATCCCGGTGCTCGCCGACGAGCAGCGCAACGAGACCAAGCGCTTCATCATCCTGATCGACACGCTCTACGAGCATCATGTGAAGCTCGTCGCCTCGGCGCAGGCCGAGCCGCACGAACTCTACCGTGCCAAGACCGGGCGCGAGGCCTTCGAGTTCGACCGCACGGTCTCGCGGCTGATCGAGATGCGCTCCGACGATTATCTCGGCCTTCCGCATGGCCGGGCGGATTCGGCGGCGAGCGGTGACAGCGGCGGGCTGGTGGAGACGTGAGGATGGTGTCGCTGATGTCAGTCCCCGGGGCCCGATAGCGCCATGACCCAGCGCGAGCCGAGCGAGACCCGCATCCTCACGGTCGCCAGCGAGCATCTGCGCCGGTTCGGGCTGAAGCGCTTCACGGTCGTCGCGGTGGCCGAAGAGGCGGGCATGACCCATGCCAATGTCTACCGCTACTTCCCCTCGCGGGCGGCGCTGGTCGATGCCGTCGTCGACGTCTGGCTGAAGGCGACCGAGCGGCGGCTCGCCGACATCGCGGATGGGCCCGACCCCGCCGACGACAAGCTCGAGCGGCTGATCCTGGCGCTGGCCAAGGCCAATCGCGACCTGCTGACCGAGGAGCCGCAGCTCTTCGCGGCGCTGTCGCAGGCGGTGGCGAAGCGCCATGCGATCAGCCGGCGCAACCGCGCGCGGGTGCGGGCGCTGTTCGAGCGGGTGATCGACGAGGGCATCGCGTCGGGCACCTTCGAGCCGCGCGACCGCGACCGGGCGATCGCCTTCGTCATCGACGCGACGCACCGCTTCATCCATCCGGCGGCGCTGGAGCTGGAATCGGACGTGCCGCAGGCCTCCGTCGACATCCGCCTGTCGACGCTGATCCGCGTCTCGTTGCGGGTCCTGATCAGCGGGATCGTCTGACAAAACCCTGTGACGAATTACATCTCATGTAAATTGTCATTACGGCCATTCCGTGTCATTCTGGGGCGGTTGATTAGGCGTTCTCCGCTAAGTGCTTGATAAGTCGAGGGCGGGTTCGGCCCGCGCCGGGCGGCGGCGGCCTGTGCCGGGCGGTCCCGCCGGATCGCGCGAGGGTTGCGGCAAAAGGGCCATTTGGGTCAAAGGAACGCACGGTTTCGCCGGGACTCCGGCTTTTCGCAGCGTCAGGACAAAGGACTAGGCCATGGCCCGCAAGAAGATCGCCCTCATCGGCGCCGGCCAGATCGGCGGCACGCTCGCCCATCTCGCCGGCTTGAAGGAACTCGGCGACATCGTGCTGTTCGACATCGCCGACGGCATCCCGCAGGGCAAGGGCCTCGACATCGCCGAGTCGGCTCCGGTCGACGGCTTCGACGCCGCCTACAAGGGCACCTCGTCCTATGAGGACATCAAGGGCGCCGACGTGATCATCGTCACCGCCGGCGTGCCGCGGAAGCCCGGCATGAGCCGCGACGACCTGATCGGCATCAACCTCAAGGTGATGAAGGCCGTCGGCGAGGGCATCAAGACCTACGCCCCCAAGGCCTTCGTGATCTGCATCACCAACCCGCTCGACGCGATGGTCTGGGCCCTGCAGAAGTTCTCAGGGCTCAAGCCCAACATGATCTGCGGCATGGCCGGCGTGCTCGACTCCGCCCGCTTCCGTCACTTCCTGGCCGACGAGTTCCAGGTCTCGGTCAAGGACGTCTCCGCCTTCGTGCTCGGCGGCCATGGCGACGACATGGTGCCGCTGGTGCGCTATTCCGGCGTCGCCGGCATCCCGCTGCCCGACCTCGTCAAGATGAAGTGGACGACGCAGGAGCGCCTCGACGCCATCGTCGAGCGCACCCGCAAGGGCGGAGGCGAGATCGTCAACCTGCTCAAGACCGGCTCGGCCTTCTATGCGCCGGCGGCCTCGGCGATCGCGATGGCCGAGAGCTACCTCAAGGACCAGAAGCGCGTCCTGCCGGCGGCTGCCGCGCTGCGCGGCCAGTACGGCGTCAAGGACATGTTCGTCGGCGTGCCGGTGGTGATCGGCGCCAAGGGTGTCGAGCGGGTCGTCAAGATCCGCCTCAACGCCGCCGAGAAGGAGATGCTGGCGAAGTCGGTCGCCTCGGTGCAGGGCCTGATCGACGCGTGCAAGGCCATCGATTCGTCACTGGCGTGATCCAGGACGGGCGGGTCCGGTGGTGCGCACATTGCGCGCCGCGCGGAGCCGCCCGCCCCGCCATCCCCCATAAGCTTCCAGGGAAACCGAGCACATGAACATCCACGAATACCAGGGCAAGGCCGTCCTCAAGGAGTTCGGCGCGCCGGTCTCCGCCGGCTTCCCCGCCCTGACGGTGGCGGAGGCGGTCGAGGCCGCCAAGAAGCTGCCGGGACCGCTCTATGTCGTGAAGTCGCAGATCCATGCGGGCGGCCGCGGCAAGGGCAAGTTCAAGGAGCTCGGCCCCGACGCCAAGGGCGGCGTGCGTCTCGCCAAGTCGGTCGAGGAGGTCGAGTCCCACGCCAAGGAGATGCTCGGCAACACGCTCGTGACCGCGCAGACCGGCGAGGCCGGCAAGCAGGTCAACCGCCTCTACATCGAGGACGGCTCGGACATCGAGAAGGAGTTCTACCTCTCGGCGCTGGTCGACCGCTCGACCTCGCGCGTCGCCTTCGTGATCTCGACGGAAGGCGGCATGGACATCGAGGCGGTCGCCCATGACACGCCGGAGAAGATCGAAACCATCACGGTCGATCCCGCCACCGGCATCATGCCGCATCACGGCCGCGCCATGGCGCGCATCCTCGGCCTCTCGGGCGACCTCGCCAAGCAGGCCGGCACGGTGCTGGGCCAGATCTACACCGCGTTCGTGGCCAAGGACATGGACATGCTGGAGATCAACCCGCTGATCGTGACCAAGCAGGGCCAGATCAAGTGCCTGGACGCCAAGATCTCGTTCGACTCCAACTCGCTCTACCGTCACCCCGAGATCGTCGCGCTGCGCGACACGACGGAAGAGGACGAGAAGGAGATCGAGGCCTCGAAGTATGACCTCGCCTATATCGCGCTCGACGGCACGATCGGCTGCATGGTCAACGGCGCGGGCCTGGCGATGGCCACGCTCGACATCATCCAGCTCTACGGCGAAAGCCCGGCGAACTTCCTCGACGTCGGCGGCGGCGCCTCCGAAGAGAAGGTGACGGCGGCGTTCAAGATCATCACCGCCGACCCGAAGGTGAAGGGCATCCTGGTCAACATCTTCGGCGGCATCATGAAGTGCGACGTCATCGCGCGCGGCGTCATCGCCGCGGTGAAGGCGGTGGGCCTGCAGGTTCCGCTGGTCGTTCGGCTTGAGGGCACCAACGTCCAGGAAGGCAAGGACATCATCTCGTCCTCCGGCCTCAACGTCATCCCCGCCGACGACCTCGACGACGCCGCGCAGAAGATCGTGGCCGCGATCAAGAAGGCTTGAGGAGCAACCATGTCCATCCTGATCGACAAGAACACCAAGGTCATCTGCCAGGGCTTCACCGGCAAGAACGGGACCTTCCACTCCGAGCAGGCGATCGCCTATGGCACGCAGATGGTCGGCGGCACCTCCCCGGGTAAGGGCGGCTCGCTTCATCTCGGCCTGCCTGTCTTCGACAGCGTCCACGAGGCCAAGGCCAAGACCGGCGCGACCGCGTCCGTCGTCTATGTGCCGCCTCCGGGCGCGGCGGATGCGATCTGCGAGGCGATCGATGCCGAGATCCCGCTGATCATCTGCATCACCGAGGGCATCCCGGTGCTCGACATGGTCAAGGTCAAGCGTTCGCTGGTCGGCTCCAAGTCGCGGCTGATCGGGCCCAACTGCCCCGGCGTCGTGACGGCGGGCGAGAGCAAGATCGGCATCATGCCGGCCAACATCTTCAAGCCCGGCTCGGTCGGCATCGTCTCGCGCTCGGGCACGCTGACCTATGAGGCGGTGTTCCAGACCACGCGCGAGGGCCTCGGCCAGACGACCGCCGTCGGCATCGGCGGCGACCCGGTCAAGGGTACCGAGTTCATCGACATGCTCGAGATGTTCCTGGCCGACGACAACACCAAGTCGATCGTGATGATCGGCGAGATCGGCGGCTCGGCCGAAGAGGACGCGGCTCAGTTCATCAAGGACGAGGCCAAGCGCGGTCGCAAGAAGCCGATGGTCGGCTTCATCGCCGGCCGCACGGCGCCTCCCGGCCGCCGCATGGGCCATGCGGGCGCGATCATCTCGGGCGGCAAGGGCGGCGCCGAGGACAAGATCGCGGCGATGGAAGCCGCCGGCATCCGGGTCTCGCCCTCGCCGGCGCGCCTTGGAAAGACCTTGGTCGAAGTGTTGAAGGGCTGAGGGTTTCGCGCGTCGTGGTCGGCCTCGAGCCGACCATGACGCGGCGCGCGGAACTCCCGAAGAGATGGTCGGCTCAAGGCCGACCATGACGCGCTAGGCAGGCAGGAAAAAGGGCAGAAACGACCATGGCTCGCCAGGACATCAACGAGGCTCTCGCGCAGACGGGTTTCCTCTATGGCGGCAACGCGGCCTATATCGAGGACCTCTACGCCCGCTACCAGGCCGATCCGAAGTCGGTCGACGAGCAGTGGCAGGGCTTCTTCGCCGGGCTGAAGGATGATGGCGCGTCCATCGTCCAGAACGCCAAGGGCGCTTCCTGGACCAAGCCGAACTGGCCGGTTCACGCCAATGGCGAACTGGTCTCGGCGCTGGACGGCAACTGGGCCGTGGTCGAGAAGGTCGTTTCCGACAAGCTCAAGGGCAAGGCGCAAGCCGCCGGCGCCACGCTGTCGGCTTCCGACGTGCAGCAGGCGACGCGCGACTCGGTGCGCGCGATCATGCTGATCCGCGCCTACCGGATGCGCGGCCATCTCCATGCCAAGCTCGATCCGCTCGGGATCGAGCAGGTCAAGGACACCGAGGAGCTGTCGCCGGCCGCCTTCGGCTTCGGCGAGGCCGATCTCGACCGCAAGATCTTCATCGACAACGTGCTCGGCATGGAGTTCGCCACGGTCCGCGAGATGGTGGCGGTGCTGCAGCGGACCTATTGCAGCACGGTCGGCATCGAGTTCATGCACATCTCCGATCCGGAGCAGAAGGCCTGGCTGCAGGAGCGCATCGAGGGGCCGGACAAGGAGATCGCCTTCACCCGCGAGGGCAAGAAGGCGATCCTCAACAAGCTCGTCGAGGCCGAGGGCTTCGAGAAGTTCATCGACCTCAAATACACCGGCACCAAGCGCTTCGGCCTGGACGGCGGCGAGGCGCTGATCCCGGCGCTGGAGCAGATCATCAAGCGCGGCGGCGCGCTCGGCGTGCGCGACATCGTCTTCGGCATGGCCCATCGCGGCCGCCTGAACGTGCTGACCCAGGTGCTGGGCAAGCCGCATCGCGCGCTCTTCCACGAGTTCAAGGGCGGCTCCTTCGCGCCAGATGACGTCGAGGGCTCGGGCGACGTGAAGTACCATCTCGGTGCCTCCAGCGACCGCGAGTTCGACGGCAACAACGTCCACATCTCGCTGACCGCCAACCCGTCGCATCTCGAGATCGTCGACCCCGTCGTGCTCGGCAAGGTGCGCGCCAAGCAGGACCAGTTCGGCGACATCGTCGAGCGCTCCAAGGTGCTGCCGCTGCTGCTGCACGGCGACGCCGCCTTCGCCGGCCAGGGCGTGGTGGCGGAGTGCCTCGGCCTGTCCGGGCTGAAGGGCCACCGCACCGGCGGCTCGATCCACTTCATCATCAACAACCAGATCGGCTTCACCACCTATCCGCGCTATTCGCGCTCCTCGCCCTATCCGTCCGACGTGGCGAAGATGGTCGAGGCGCCCGTGTTCCATGTGAACGGCGACGATCCGGAGGCGGTGGTGTTCGCGGCGAAGGTCGCGATCGAGTTCCGGCAGAAGTTCCACAAGCCGGTCGTCATCGACATGTTCTGCTATCGCCGCTTCGGCCATAACGAGGGCGACGAGCCGGGCTTCACCCAGCCGCTGATGTACCGCAAGATTCGCGGCCACAAGACGACGCTGGAGCTCTACACCGCCAAGCTCGAGGCCGAGGGCGTGATCCAGCCCGGCGAGGTCGACGAGGCACGCGCCGCCTGGAAGGCCAAGCTCGAGATCGAGTTCGACGCCGGCCAGGCCTTCAAGCCCAACAAGGCCGACTGGCTCGACGGCCGCTGGGCCGGCATGAAGGCGATCCGCGCCGACGAGGACGATCCGCGCCGCGGCGCCACCGGCGTCGAGGCCAACGTGCTGCGCGAGATCACCGAGAAGATCACGGCGGTGCCGCCGGGCTTCAACGTCCACAAGACGATCCAGCGCTTCCTCGACAACCGCCGCAAGGCGGTCGAGACCGGGCAGGGCATCGACTGGGCGACCGCCGAGGCGCTGGCCTTCGGCTCGCTGCTGCTCGACGGCAACCCGGTGCGCCTGTCGGGCCAGGATTGCGAGCGCGGCACCTTTTCACAGCGCCATTCGGTGCTGATCGACCAGGAGACGGAAGCCCGTCATACCTCGCTGAACCATATCCGCGAGGGCCAGTCCCGCTACGAGGTCATCAATTCGATGCTCTCGGAGGAGGCCGTGCTCGGCTTCGAATACGGCTACTCGCTGTCGGAGCCGAACGCGCTGACGATGTGGGAGGCGCAGTTCGGCGACTTCGCCAACGGCGCGCAGGTCGTGTTCGACCAGTTCATCTCGTCGGGCGAGCGCAAGTGGCTGCGCATGTCGGGCCTCGTCTGCCTCTTGCCGCATGGCTATGAGGGCCAGGGGCCGGAGCACTCGTCGGCCCGTCTCGAGCGCTTCCTGCAGATGTGTGCCGAGGACAACATGCAGGTGGCGAACTGCTCGACGCCGGCGAGCTATTTCCACATCCTGCGCCGCCAGCTGAAGCGCGACTTCCGCAAGCCGCTGATCCTGATGACGCCGAAGTCGCTGCTGCGCCACAAGCGCTGCGTCTCGACGCTGGAGGAACTGGCGGAAGGCTCGACCTTCCACCGCGTGCTGCACGACGACGCCGAGCGCGGCAACTCGACGACCAAGCTGGTCAAGGATTCGAAGATCCGGCGCGTCATCCTCTGCTCGGGCAAGGTCTATTTCGACCTGCTGGACGAGCGCGAGAAGCGCGGCATCGACGATGTCTACCTGATGCGCGTCGAGCAGCTCTATCCCTTCCCGCTGAAGTCGCTGGCGCAGGAGCTGGCGCGCTTCAAGGGCGCCGACGTGGTCTGGTGCCAGGAGGAGCCGAAGAACATGGGCTCCTGGACCTTCGTCGAGCCCTATCTGGAGTGGGTGCTGGGCCATGCCGGCGCGAAGACGAAGCGGCCGCGCTATGTCGGCCGCCCGGCCTCGGCCGCGACCGCGACCGGCCTGATGTCCAAGCATCTCGCCCAGCTCAACGCCTTCCTGGACGAAGCCTTCGCCGGCTGACGCCCAGACACCCAAAACGTCAGACAGAACAGAACAGAGGCCTGACATGGCGACCGAAATCCGCGTACCCACCCTCGGCGAATCCGTCTCCGAGGCCACGATCGGCAAGTGGTTCAAGAAGCCCGGCGACACGGTCAAGGCCGACGAGCCGCTGGTCGAGCTCGAGACCGACAAGGTGACGCTCGAGGTCAACGCGCCGGCCGCCGGCGTGCTCGGCGAGATCGTCGCCAAGGAAGGCGACACCGTCGGTGTCAGCGCGCTCCTGGGCATGATCTCGGCCGGTGGCGCGGGCGCCGCCAAGGCCGAGGAGAAGAAGGCCGACGCCGCCGTGGCGCAGGCCTCCGGCAAGGCCGGCGAGACGACGGGCGCCGCCGCCGAGGCGAAGTCCGGCGCCGTGGCCGGCGACAGCGAGATTAAGCCTGCCACGAAGTCCGCCGATTCCGGCCCGGCCGTCTCGCGGCTGGCGGCCGAGAGCGGCGTCGACCCGTCCAAGGTCGCCGCGTCCGGCAAGGACGGCCGCGTCACCAAGGGCGACATGCTGGCCGCGATCGCCACCGGTCCCGCGGTTGCCGCCTCCGCCCCGGCCGCGCCCGTCCAGGTGCGTGCGCCGTCGCCGGTGGACGACGCCTCGCGCGAAGAGCGCGTGAAGATGACCAAGCTGCGCCAGACCATCGCGCGCCGCCTCAAGGACGCCCAGGCGACGGCCGCGATGCTGACCACCTTCAACGAGGTGGACATGTCGGCGGTGATGGCGCTGCGCAACCAGTACAAGGACGTGTTCGAGAAGAAGCACGGCGTGAAGCTCGGCTTCATGGGCTTCTTCGTGAAGGCCTGCGTGCAGGCGCTGAAGGAGATCCCCTCCGTCAACGCCGAGATCGACGGCACGGACATCATCTACAAGAACTACTACCATGTCGCGGTGGCCGTCGGCACCGACAAGGGCCTTGTCGTGCCGGTCGTGCGCGATGCCGACCAGCTCTCCATCGCCGGCGTCGAGAAGGCGATCGGCGTGCTCGGCAAGAAGGCCCGCGAGGGCGCCCTCAAGATCGAGGACATGCAGGGCGGCACCTTCACCATCTCGAATGGCGGCGTCTACGGCTCGCTGATGTCGACGCCGATCCTGAACGCGCCGCAGTCGGCGATCCTGGGCATGCACAAGATCCAGGAGCGCCCGATGGTCGTTGGCGGCCAGATCGTTGTGCGGCCGATGATGTATCTGGCGGTCAGCTATGACCACCGCATCATCGACGGCAAGGAGGCGGTGACCTTCCTCGTCCGCATCAAGGAGGCCCTGGAGGACCCGGCGCGTCTCGTGCTGGATCTCTGAGGCTTCGGCCGTGCAGGGCGGCGCAGCCATGGCGGCGCTGGGCGTCGCGGGCGTCGTCCTCCTGCTCGTCCACATCGCCGCGCAGGTGGTGAGCGTCACGCTGGAACGCGGTTCGGCCTGGAATGCCGGACCGCGCGACGAGGGGAGTGCTCCCACGGGAAGGATCGCCGGACGCGCCGAGCGCGCGCTGCGAAACTTCCAGGAGACGTTCCCGGCCTTCGTCCTGCTGGTCGCGATGCTGATGGTGCTGCAGCGGGCCGATGGGATCGGGCTGCTCGGCGGGCTGGTCTGGCTGGCGGCGCGGGTGGTCTACCTGCCGCTCTATCTCGCCGGTGTCCCGCATCTTCGGACGCTGGTCTGGCTCGTCTCGCTCGCCGGGCTGATGCTGATGGCCGTGCGGGCGGTCTACTGAAGGCAAGGGAGACGTCCATGGCCATCCGTCCCGGTCTCTTCCGCCCGATCACGGGCCCATCCTGCTCCCGAACCTGATATCCTCGCCTGAATTTCACGAGAGAAACCCATGTCCTACGATCTCGTCGTCATCGGTACCGGCCCCGGCGGCTATGTCTGTGCCATCCGCGCCGCCCAGCTCGGCCTCAAGGTCGCGGTGGTCGAGAAGCGCAAGACGCATGGCGGCACCTGCCTCAATGTCGGCTGCATCCCCTCCAAGGCGATGCTGCACGCCTCCGAGATGTTCGAGGAGGCCGGCCACAGCTTCGCCAAGCTCGGCATCGTCGTCGGCCAGCCCAAGCTCGACCTGAAGGCGATGTTCGCGCACAAGCAGGAGACGGTGGACGCCAACGTCAACGGCGTCGCCTTCCTGCTGAAAAAGAACAAGATCGAGCCCTTCCACGGCACCGCCTCGATCCCCGGCGCCGGCAAGGTCGTCGTCACCGCCGAGGACGGCTCCACGAAGGAGCTCGAGACCAAGAACATCGTCATCGCCACCGGCTCGGAGGCCGCCGGTCTGCCGGGCGTGACGGTCGACGAGAAGACGGTCGTGACCTCGACGGGGGCGCTCGAACTCGCCGCCGTTCCCAAGGAGCTGGTCGTGGTCGGCGCGGGCGTGATCGGCCTCGAGATCGGTTCGGTCTGGGGCCGGCTCGGCGCCAAGGTCACCGTGATCGAATATCTCGACCGCATCCTCCCGGGCATGGACGCCGAGGTCGCCAAGCAGTTCCAGCGCATCCTGGAGAAGCAGGGCTTCAGCTTCCGCCTCGGTGCCAAGGTCACCAAGGTCGAGACGGGCAAGAAGGGCGGCGCGACGCTGACGGTCGAGCCCTCGGCCGGCGGTGAGGCGAGCACGCTGGCCGCTGACATCGTGCTGGTGGCGATCGGCCGCCGCCCGAACACGGACGGGCTCGGGCTGGAGGGTGCGGGCGTCGCGACCGAGCGGGGCCGCGTCGTCATCGATGATCATTTCAAGACCAATGTCGCGGGCATCTACGCCATCGGCGACGTGGTGCGCGGCCCGATGCTGGCGCACAAGGCCGAGGACGAGGGCGTCGCGGTCGCCGAGATCATCGCCGGCAAGCACGGCCATGTGAACTACGACGCGATCCCCGGCGTCGTCTACACCTCGCCGGAGGTCGCTTCGCTCGGCAAGACCGAGGAGGAGCTGAAGGCCGCGGGCGTCGACTACAAGGTCGGCAAGTTCCCCTTCACCGCCAATGGCCGCGCCCGCGCGATGCGCCAGACCGACGGCTTCGTGAAGGTGCTGGCCGATGCCAAGACCGATCGCGTCCTGGGTTGCCACATCATCGGGCCCCGCGCGGGCGATCTGATCGCCGAAGTGACCGTGCTGATGGAGTTCGGCGGCTCGTCGGAAGACCTCGCCCGCACCTGCCACGCCCATCCGACGCTGGCCGAGACGGTCAAGGAAGCGGCGATGGCCGTCGAGAAGCGCCAGATCCATATGTGAGGTATCGACGAACCGCGCCGCTCGGGCGCGGTTCCCATGAGAGCCCTCATCCTGAGGAGCAGCCTTAAGGTTGCGTCTCGAAGGATGCTCCAGAGCGTGCTGGAATCATCCTTCGAGACGCCGCTTCGCGGCTCCTCAGGATGAGGGCTCGCTCTGTTTTGGCGACCGAAAAGCCTACCCCCTCCGCGCCTTGAACGCCGTCAGCGTGTTGCGCAGCAGGCAGGCGATCGTCATCGGGCCGACGCCGCCGGGGACGGGGGTGATCGCGCCCGCGATCTCGGCGGCTTCCGCGAAGGCGACGTCGCCGGTCAGCTTGCCGTCGGGCAGGCGGTTGATGCCGACATCGATGACGGTGGCGCCGGGCTTGATCCACTCGCCTCTGACGAAGCCGGGGCGTCCGACGGCGGCGACGACGATGTCGGCGCGGCGCACCACGGCAGCCAGGTCCCTGGTGCGCGAATGGGCGATGGTCACCGTGCAGTCGGCCTGAAGCAGCAACTGGGCGACGGGACGGCCGACGAGTTCGGAGCGGCCGATCACCACCGCCTCGAGGCCCGCGAGCGCGGGCAGGACGCTCTTCAGCAGCAGCATGGAGCCCAGCGGCGTGCAGGGCACGAGCAGCTGCTCGGGGTCGATCTTGCCGCCGGCAAGGCGGCCGGCATTGATCGGATGCAGCCCGTCGACATCCTTGGCGGGGTCGATGGCGTCGATCACGGCGGCGGTGTCGAGATGCTTCGGCAGCGGCAGCTGCACGAGGATGCCGTCGACCGCGTCGTCGGCGTTGAGCTCGGCGAGCTTGGCCAGCAGTGCGGCCTGGGTCGTCTCGGCCGGCAGGCGGTGGGCGACCGAGTTCATGCCGACCTCGACCGCCAGCTTCTCCTTGGACGCGACATAGACGCGGCTGGCGGGATCGTCGCCGACCAGCACCACATGCAGGCCCGGCACCTTGCCGCTCGCCGCTCTGATGCCGGCGACCTCGGTCGCGATCTCGCCGCGCAAGGCGGCGGCGATGGCCTTGCCATCGATCAGTCTGGCCTGCGGCATGGGGACACTCTCCATCGGCGGGAAGCCGCCCTCATGCGGCGCCGGCTTGCCCGCCGTCAAGCGCGCCGGTATCGATCGTGCATGGCGAGGCCGATGGAGATGCTGTTCCCGTGAGTACCGGTTTCGCCGCTGTGCCGTCCGCGCCGTCATTTCGTCTGACGCAGGCCCGCGTGCCGCTCTGTCTCGTCGCGGCGGGCGGGCTCGCCGCCGACCGCGACGGGCTGACGCTGGTCGACCTTGCGGTTGAGGAGGGGCGGATCGCCTCTATCCTGCCGGCAGGCACGGAGGGGCTGCAGGACGGCCCTGTGCTCGATCTCGACGGCGGCATCGTGCTGCCGCGCCTGGTCGACTGCCATGTCCATCTCGACAAGGGCCATATCTGGCCGCGGCAGCGCAATCCCGATGGCAGCTTCATGGGCGCGCTGAACAGCGTGATGGCCGACCGCGAGGCGAACTGGTCGGCCAGCGATGTCCGCGCGCGGATGGCGTTCGGCCTGCGCTGCGCCCTGGCGCATGGCACGGTGGCCGTGCGGACGCATATCGATTCGCTCGGAAAGCAGATCGGCCTTTCCTGGCCGGTGCTGGCGGAGCTGCGGGCGGAATGGGCCGGGCGGATCGCGATCCAGGGCTCGCCGCTCTTCGGCATCCAGTTCGCGCTGGATGCGGCCCATGTTCGCGACGTGGTCGCGGCGGTGAAGGCGCATGGCGACCGCCTGTTCGGCTGCGTCAGCTACATGATCCCCGAACTCGACGCTGCGCTGGACGTGATCTTCCGCACCGCGATCGAGAACGGCTTCGATCTCGATTTCCATGTCGACGAGACCAACGACCCCGCCGCGCGCTCGCTGGAGCACATTGCGGACGCGGCGATGCGGCATCGCTTCACGGGCAAGATCCTGGCCGGGCACTGCTGCTCGCTGGCGCTGCAGGAGCCGCAGGCCGAGGCGCGCATCATCGCCAAGGTCAGGGAGGCCGGCATCGCGGTGGTCTCGCTGCCGATGTGCAACATGTATCTGCAGGACAGGACGCCCGGCCGCACCCCGCGCTGGCGCGGCGTCACCGCGCTGCATGAGCTGAAGGCGGCGGGCGTGCCGGTGATGATCGCGTCGGACAACACCCGCGACCCGTTCTACGCCTATGGCGATCTCGACCTGATCGAGGTGCTGCGCGAGGGCACCCGCATCCTCCAGCTCGACCATGCCGGGACCGACTGGGCCAATGCGGTGGCGCGGACGCCAGCATCCATCATGGGGCTGGACGGGAAGGGCGTGCTGTCGCCCGGCGGCCCGGCCGACCTGATCCTGACCCGGGCGCGGGACTGGACCGAGTTCTTCGCCCGTCCGCAGTCGGACCGCACGGTGCTGGTCGCCGGCCGCGCGATCGACACGACCCTGCCGGACCATCGCGAGCTGGATCATCTGATGGGCGGGCGGTCGTGAGTCTCTTGTTCGCCCTGACCGTCATGGTCGGGCTTGTCCCGACCATCCACGTCTTCGTTTGTCGAGACCTGAGTTCAAGGCGTGGATGCTCGCCACAAGGGCGAGCATGACGGTGGAGCCGCATCACATGACCACCCGCTACGACATCGCCGCGCTCAAGGCCCGCCTCGGCGCGATCCGCAGCGAGGATAATCCGGCGCTGGTGAAGCAGAAGAGCCGCGACTTCTTCTGGTACTCGCCGGTGCTGAAGCGGCAGCTCGACCATGTCACCGCAGACCTCGTGGTCTCGCCGACAAGCGAGGCGCAGGTGCTGGAGGTGCTCGCCGCCTGCCACGAACTCGGCATCCCCGTGACGCCGCGCGGCACGGGGACCGGCAATTACGGACAGGCCATGCCGCTCTCGGGCGGGGTGCTGCTCGATCTCTCGGGCTTCGACAAGGTGCTCGACATCGCGCCCGGCCGCTATGTCGCGGAGCCCGGTGCGATCATGGCCCGGATCGACGAGCAGACGCGGGCCCATTCGCGGCAGGAATTGCGGCTGCACCCCTCGACCTACCAGACGGCCTCGATCGGCGGCTTCATCGCCGGCGGCTCGGGCGGCGTCGGATCGATCAAATGGGGGGGGTTGCGCGACTGGGGCAACATCATCCGGCTGAGGGTCGCGACGATGGAGGCAAGCCCACGCATCCTCGAATTGCAGGGCGAGGACCTGCACAAGGTCGCCCATGCCTATGGCACCAACGGCATCATCACCCAGGTCGAGATGCCGCTCGGGCCGGCCTATGAGTGGGTCGATGCGATCCTGGGCTTTCCCACCCTGCGCGCGGCGACCGAGTTCGCCAACAGCCTCGGCGAGCAGGACGGGCTGGCGCTGAAGAACCTCTGCGTCGTCGCAGCGCCGGCGCCGCACGACTATTTCCTGCGCCACCGCAAGTTCCTGCCGCGCGACAGCCATCTCGTCATCGTCATGGTCGCCGATTTCGCGGTCGAGTCGCTCGCGGCCTATGCGCGGCGCTTCAAGGGCGCGGAGCTGCTGCTCCGCTCGGACAAGCTGTCGCCGGAAGAAGCGAAGGGCCTGCCGCCGGCTTACGAGCTGGGCTGGAACCACACCACGCTGCGGGCGCTGCGGGTCGATCCTGCGATCACCTATCTGCAGGTTCTCTATCCCTTCCCCAACCAAGTCGAGTTGGTCGAGGCCATCCATGCCCGCTTCGGGGACGAGGTGATCTGCCATCTCGAATTCGTCCGCTTCGACGGCAAGGTCACCTGCTTCGGCCTGCCGCTGGTGCGCTTCACCACGGAGGAGCGACTGGAGGAGATCATGACGATCCATGAGGAGATGGGCGCGCCGATCTTCAATCCGCACCGCTACACGCTGGAGGAGGGCGGCATGAAGCAGACCGACGAGGCGCAGCTCGCCTTCAAGCGCGAGGCGGACCCGCAGGGCCTGCTCAACCCGGGCAAGATGATCGCCTGGGAAGACCCCTCCTATGACTACCGTGCGGGCGGCACCTTCCTGTTCCGCAGCCTGTCCGAAGCCGGGGTCGGCTAAGGATGCGCGTGCTCGTCCTCTATGCCCATCCCAATCCCGAGAGCTACGGCGCCGCGCTGCATGCCGCGGTGGTCGAGACCCTGATGGCGGCTGGACACGAGGTCGACGACTGCGATCTCTATGCGGAGGGCTTCGATCCGCTGCTGAGCCGGGCCGAGCGTGTCGGCTATCATGACCTCGCCACGAACACCGATCCCGTCGCCGGCTATGTCGCCCGGGTGCAGGCGGCCGAGGCGCTGGTGCTGTGCTTCCCGGTCTGGAATTTCGGCTATCCGGCGATCCTGAAGGGCTTCTTCGACCGCGTCTTCCTGCCCGGCATCTCCTTCAAGCTGGTCGATGGCAAGGTCCGGCCCAATCTCTGGACCATCCGCAAGCTCGTCGCCGTCACCACCTATGGCGGCACGCGCTGGCGCGCCTTTCTGATGGGCGACCCGCCGCGCAAGGCGGTCTGCCGGGTGCTGCGGGCGGTCTGCCACCCGACGGCGCGGCCGCGCTATCTCGCCCATTACGACATGAACCGGGCGACGCCGGAGAGTCGGGCGGCCTTCCTGGCTTCGGTGACGGAGCGGATGCGGGCACTGTGACAGCGGCCGCGAAGGCTGTCATCACACTGTCATCTTGGCGCGCGAACAGGCAGCCGGCGAAGCGACTTCCTGATCCGCATAAGGATCGAGACCGAGGTTGAGCTGGGGATCGCGCGAGATGACCAAGGCACTCGAAAAGAGCGTCGGCCGGGCCTTGCTCGTCACCGCGCGCCTGCACCGCGCCCGCATGGGCGAACGTCTCAACGCGCTAGGCCTCTTCCCGGGCCAGGAGCAGGCGCTGAAGGCCTTGCAGCCCGCGCCGATGACGATGGGCGAGCTCGCCTCGCTGCTCAGGGTCAAGCCGCCGACCGTCTCCAAGACCATTGGCCGGCTGTCGCTGCAGGGGCTGGTGACGCGCGAGGGCGGCGGCCGCGACGGGCGTCTCGTGCAGGTCGCCCTCACCGAGAGCGGCCACAAGACGGCGCAGGCGCTCGATGCGGTCTGGACGCAGGTCGAGGAGGAACTGCTCGACCGTCTCGACGGCAAGGAGCGCAAGCAGTTGCGCCGGCTGCTGCGCAAGGCCGCCAAGGGCCTCTCCAAGGCCGGTGTCGACGTGGACGACGCCGAAGCGGATGGCGACGAGGCCGACAGCGACGCCTGAGCCGGCACACGCCGCCGCCGCCGAACCCGGGCGGCGCATGGAGCGCATGCGTCGTGCCGCTGGCCCGCCGGCGCAAATCGGTCCACTCTGGCGCGGCCATTCTCGCCGCCCCTCGACGGACCCGAATTGCCCGCCGCCTCCAGCCATCTTCCGGAAACGCGCCGCTCGCGGCTGATCGCCATCGGGCTGATCTGCGGCGCGATGCTGTTCTTCGCCCTGCTCGACGCCAGCGCCAAATGGCTCTCGGCGCATATGGACCCGCTGCAGACGGTGTTCGTGCGCTATGCCGGCAGCATGGTGCTGGTGCTGGTGCTGCTGAATCCGTGGAGCCGGCCGGGCGTGCTGCGGACGAAGCGGCCGGTGCTGCAGGGCGTGCGGTCGCTGCTGCTGCTCGGCTCGACCGTCCTCAACTTCATCGCGATCAAGTATCTCCAGCTCGCGGAGACCGTCTCGATCATGTTCGCGGGACCGCTGCTGGTGGCGCTGGTGGCGGGACCCCTGCTCGGCGAATGGCCGGGGCCGCGCCGCATGGCGGCAATCGCGGTCGGCTTCCTCGGCGTGCTGGTGATCACGCGGCCGGGCTTCGGCGGCATGCATCCGGCTGCGATCCTCAGCGTCTTCGGCTGCATCTGCTACAGCTTCTATGTGCTCGCGACGCGCCAGCTCGCCGCCCATGATCCGCCCGAGACGACGATGGTCTATTCCGGCGTCGCCGGGACGCTCGTCATGCTGCCGGTGATCCCCTTCGTCTGGTCGATGCCGCAGACGCCGCTTGCCTGGGCGATCCTGCTGGGGACCGGGCTGCTCGGCGGCTTCGGCCACTGGCTGCTGATCCTGGCGCACCGGCTCGCGCCGGCAACCGTGCTGGCGCCCTTCATCTATTCGCAGATCGTCTGGATGATCGTGCTGGGCTGGTTCGTCTTCGGCCAGTTCCCGGATGGCTGGACCTTCGCCGGCGCGACGATCGTCATCTCCTCCGGCCTCTACCTGCTCTATCGCGAGCGCGTGCGGAAGTTGCCGGAGACGGCGGCGCGGATTGATTGACTTTAGGCCGTCATTGCGAGCGTAGCGAAACAATCCAGGGGACGTCGAGCGCTGCGGCTCTGGATTGCTTCGCTACGCTCGCAATGACGGCGAGCTGTTACACCGTGACCTGAGTCCCGACCTCGACGACGCGGCCGGTCGGGATCTGGAAGAAGCTCGTGGCGTCGGTCGCGCTCTTGGTCAGCGAGATGTAGAGGTTGTCCTGCCAGACCGGCATGCCCGATTGCGGCGAGGCCTTGATCGAGCGGCGCGAGAGGAAGAACGAGGTCGACATGATGTCGAACTTGAAGCCCTGCTTGCGCAGCACGGCCAGCCCCTTGGGCACGTTCGGGCTCTCCATGTAGCCATAGACCAGATCGACCCGCCAGAAGTCGTCGGTGATGCGGGAGAGGCGCACGCGCTCCTCCTCGGCGACGCGCGGCGTGTCGGCCGAGCGCACGGTGAGGATGACGTTGCGCTCGTGCAGGACCTTGTTGTGCTTGAGGTTGTGCAGCAGCGAGGCCGGCGCGGTCTCGGGGTCGCTGGTCAGGAACACGGCCATGCCCTTGACCCGGTAGGGCGGGCTCTTGGAGAGCATGCCGACGAGCTCGAGCAGCGGCACGTCGGTCTTGCGGGTCTTGTCGAAGAGGATCTTGGTGCCGCGCACCCAGGTCCACATCAGGACGACGAGGATGACAGCCAGCAGCACCGGGACATAGCCGCCGCTGAAGAGCTTCAGCATGTTGGCCGAGAAGAAGGCCACGTCGATGATCAGGAAGGGCGCGACCACGGCGAGCGTCGCGGCCAGCGACCAGCGCCAGCCCTTCCAGATCACGATGAAGGCCAGCAGCGAATCCACCATCATCGCGCCGAAGACCGAGATGCCATAGGCGTGGGAGAGGTTCGACGAGGTCCGGAAGGTCCAGACCAGCAGCAGCACGACGACCAGCAGCATCATGTTGATGCGCGGGATGTAGATCTGCCCGGAGGTGGTCTCGGAGGTGTGGCGGATCTCGAGGCGCGGCAGCAGGCCGAGCTGGATCGCCTGGCGGGTCAGCGAGAAGGCGCCGGTGATCACCGCCTGGCTGGCGATGATGGTGGCGATCGTCGCCATGATCACGAGCGGCAGGATGAAGCCGTCCGGAGCCAGCTTGTAGAACGGGTTGTCGATCGCGGTCGGGTCGGACAGGATCAGCGCGCCCTGGCCGAGATAGTTCAGCCAGAGGGCGGGGAAGACCATCCAGATCCAGGCGCTGCGGATCGGCCCGCGGCCGAAATGGCCCATATCGGCATAGAGCGCCTCCGCCCCGGTGACCGCCAGACAGACCGAGCCGAGCACGGCCAGCGAGACGCCGGGATGGTCGTAGAAGAAGCGGAAGCCCCAATAGGGGTTGATCGAGGCGAAGACGCCGACATCGTCGGCGATGTGGTAGATGCCCAGCCCCGCCAGGGTCAGGAACCAGATCATCATCAGCGGGCCGAAGAAATTCGCCACCTTCGCCGTGCCGCGGCTCTGGACCAGGAACAGCGCGATTAGGATGCCCGAGGCGATCATCACGACATAGTCGTTCAGCGCCGGCGTCACGAGCTTGATGCCCTCCACCGCCGAGAGAACCGAAATCGCCGGGGTGATGACGGCATCGCCGTAGAACAGGGCAGCGCCGGCCATGCCGAGGAAGAGCACGACGCCGCCGCGCATGCGCCCGAGCGCGCGCTGCGCCAGGGCGACGAGGGTGAGCGTGCCGCCCTCGCCGTTGTTGTCGGCGCTGAGCAGCAGGACGACGTATTTGAGCGTCACCACGATCACCAGCGACCACAGGATCAGCGACAGCACGCCGATGATGACCTCGCGCGGAACCGGGGCCGCCAGCATGACGGCGCTTCCGCCGCCATGGCCACCCGAGGCCGCGCCGGTGGCGGCCAGGACGGTCTCGCGCAGCGCGTAGAGCGGGCTCGTGCCGATGTCGCCATAGACGACGCCGAGCGCGCCCAGCGCCAGCGCGGCATAGCTGCCATGGCTGTGCTTGGACGGGCCGTGCTGCCCGTTCTGTCCGTTGTCCAGGCCGAAACGGGAATCCTCCCCCTGAGGGGTCGGAGGATTCGTCAGGTCATGCCCCATCGGGGATCTCCGCGCGCGCTGCGCTGCAGCGAAAGGCCGGGGCCTCTAGCACAATGCCGTGATCACGCAAAGGCACTGTCATGCATTCGGCACAGGGCCGCTGTCCTGCCGCGTCGCTATTCCGCCGCATCGACACGCCGGCCGTAGCGTTGCGTGACGTAATCCTCGACCATCGTTTTGAATTCGGCGGCGATGCCGGGGCCGCGCAGCGTCTTGACCTTCTTGCCGTCGACGAAGACCGGGGCGGTCGGCTCCTCGCCGGTGCCCGGCAGGGAAATGCCGATATCGGCGTGCTTCGATTCGCCCGGCCCGTTGACGATGCAGCCCATCACCGCGACGTTCAGCGCCTCGACGCCGGGATAGCGCGTCTTCCAGTCCTGCATCGAGCCAGCGATCCAGTCCTGGATGTCGCGGGCGAGCTCCTGGAACACGGTCGAGGTGGTGCGCCCGCAGCCGGGGCAGGCCGCGACCTGCGGCACGAAGGCGCGGAAGCCCATGGTCTGGAGCAGTTCCTGCGCCGCCTTGACCTCGAGCGTGCGATCGCCGCCGGGCTCGGGCGTCAGCGAGAAGCGGATCGTGTCGCCGATCCCCTCCTGCAGGAGGATGCCGAGCGCCGCCGAGGAGGCGACGATGCCCTTGGAGCCCATGCCGGCCTCGGTGAGGCCGAGATGGATGGCGTAGTCGGAGCGCTGCGCCAGCATGCGGTAGACCGTGATCAGGTCCTGCACGCCCGAGACCTTGGCGGAGAGGATGATCTGGTCCTTGCCCAGCCCGATCTCCTCGGCCCGCACGGCCGAGAGCAGGGCGGACTGGACCATCGCCTCGCGCATGATGGCGCGGGCGTCGAGCGGGCGCGGCTGGAGCGCGTTCTCGTCCATCAGCGCGGTCAGCAGTTCCTGGTCGAGCGAGCCCCAGTTGGCGCCGATGCGGACCGCCTTGCCATGCTTGATCGCGAGTTCGACGATCTGGCCGAACTGGCGGTCCTTCTTGTCCTTGAAGCCGACATTGCCGGGGTTGATGCGGTATTTCGCCAGGGCCTCGGCGCAGGCGGGATGCTCCGCCAGCAGCTTGTGGCCGATGTAGTGGAAGTCGCCGATCAACGGCACGTCGATGCCGATACGGTCGAGCCGTTCGCGGATCTTCGGCACGGCGGCCGCAGCCTCGTCCCGGTCCACGGTGATGCGGACGAGCTCGGAGCCCTGCCGGGCCAGCGCGGCGACCTGCGCGACGGTGCCGGCGATGTCTGCGGTGTCGGTGTTGGTCATCGACTGGACGACGATCGGCGCGCCGCCGCCGACCAGCACGTTGCCGACGCGCACGGGCACGGTCAGGTGCCGTGGCTGCGGCCCGGACTGTTCGGCACCCAGGCAGGGAAGGGCCCGCTCGTTCATCGGCCGTGCTCCGTCTCGTGCGATCCGCTCATGATTGCAGGTTCCGGCAATGCTCGCAGCGCCCGACGATCTCGACGACCTGATGGGAGGGTGCAAACTGGCGTGACTGGGCGATGGCGGCGACGGCCTGCTTCATCGCGGGCGAGGAATCCTCGTCGACGCCGCCGCAGGCCTCGCAGATCAGGAAGGCGACGACCTCGTCGGCGCCATGGCCGTGCAGGCAGGCGACATAGGCGTTGCGCGAGGAGAGGCGGTGCACGAAGCCCTGCTCGACCAGGAAATCAAGCGCGCGATAGATCGAGATCGGAGCGAGGCGCCGCCCGCCCTCCGGCGAGATGCGGTCGGCGAGATCATAGGCTCCGACGGGGCGGTGATCGGCATGGAGCGCCTGCAGCGCCTTGGCGCGGATCGGCGTCAGGCGCAGGCCGCGCTCGCGGCAGATCTGCTCGGCCCGGGCCAGGGCTTGCGCCGCATGGGTGCGGTGATCATGGGCGTGCCGGCACCCGCCGTCATCGTGGGAGGCATGGTCATGATCGCCATGGCTGTGGGCGTGCGGCTGCATTTTGGTCATGTTGCGTTGCGAAGGGTCATCGGGCAACGTGCGCGCGTTCCTGTCCGGGCGGTCGCGCCGCGGCGGCGCTGCCCTGTCCGGCCCGAACCTAAGCATTTTCGAAGCGATTGTCAGGAGCCTTGACGCCGATGTTTCTCAAAGACCGCGCGGCTGCCATCACCGGTTCGACCTCGGGCATCGGGCTCGCCTATGCGAGGGCGCTGGCCAAGGAAGGGGCCCATCTCGTCATCAACGGCATCCTGCCGGCCGACGAAGCCGAGAAGCTGCGCTCCGAGCTGGCCAACGAGTTCGGCGTCAAGGTGCTGTTCTCGGCTGCCGACATGACCAAGCCCGAGGAGATCGCCGGCTTCATCGCGCAGGCGGAGGCCGAGTTCGGGGCGGTCGACATCCTCGTCAACAATGCCGGCATCCAGCATGTCGCGCCGGTGGACGAGTTCCCGCTGGCGAAATGGGACCAGATCATCGCGATCAACCTGTCCTCGGCCTTCCACACCACCCGCGCCGCGCTGCCGAAGATGAAGGCGAAGGGCTGGGGCCGGATCATCAACACCGCCTCGGCGCATGCCTTCGTCGCCTCGCCCTTCAAGTCCGCCTATGTCGCCGCCAAGCACGGCATCGCCGGCTTCACCAAGACGGTGGCGCTCGAGGTCGCGACCAAGGGCATCACGGTGAACGCGATCGCGCCCGGCTATGTCTGGACGCCGCTGGTCGAGAAGCAGATCCCCGACACGATGAAGGCGCGCGGGCTGACCAAGGAGCAGGTCATCAACGACGTGCTGCTGACGGCGCAGCCGACCAAGGAGTTCGTCACGGTCGAGCAGGTCGCGGCGCTCGCCGTCTTCCTCTGCACCGACGCGGCCAAGTCCATCACCGGCACGACGCTGCCGATGGATGGCGGCTGGACCGCCGCGTGAGCGGCCGCAAGACGGCGGCGGCGCCCCGTCTCGGGCTCGCCGGCCCGAAGGCGCGGAAATCGGTCTCGCTCGCCCTGCAGGGCGGAGGCGCGCATGGCGCCTTCACCTGGGGCGTGCTCGACGCGATCCTCGAAGACGGGCGGCTCGCCATCGAGGCCCTGTCGGGCACCAGCGCCGGGGCGATGAACGCGGTCGTGCTGGCGGAGGGCTGGATCGAGGGCGGCGCGGACGGTGCGCGCGGCAAGCTCGAGGCGTTCTGGCGGGCGATCAGCGTCGACGGCAAATATGGCGGTTCGGAGCGCTCGCTGATCGACACGATGCTGGGTGCCTGGGGCGGCTCCAACGGCGTGCCGCCGGGCATGATCTGGTTCGAGATGTTCTCGAAGGTGGCGAGCCCCTACGACATCAACCCGCTCAACATCAATCCGCTGCGCGGCGTGATCGCGGACCTGATCGATTTCGACAAGGTGCGCGCCTGCACGCAGGTGAAGCTCTTCATCGCCGCCACCAATGTCCGCACCGGCAAGATCAGGCTGTTCAACGGCCCGGAGCTGACGCCCGACCATCTGATGGCCTCGGCCTGCCTGCCGATGCTGTTCCAGGCGGTCGAGATCGGCAAGGAGGCCTATTGGGACGGCGGCTATATGGGCAATCCGGCGCTCTTCCCGCTGTTCTACGAGGCGGCGGGCGACGACATCCTGCTGGTGCAGATCAACCCGCTGCTGCGCAAGGACCTGCCGACCAAGGCGCGCGACATTCAGGACCGGCTGAACGAAATCACCTTTAACGCTTCGCTGCTGCGCGAGCTGCGCGCGATCGACTTCGTCAACCGGCTGGTCGATGGCGGCAAGCTCGACAAGACCGAGTACAAGCGCGTGCTGATGCACCGGATCGACGGCGGCCCGCCGCTGGCGGAGATGACCTCCTCCTCGCGGCTCAACGCGGACTGGGATTTCCTGCTGCGTCTGCGCGACATCGGCCGGGCTGCGGCCAAGCGCTGGCTGAAGCGCAATTACGAAGCGATCGGACAGGTCGGGACCCTCGACCTGAAGGCGGCGTTCTCGTAGCGGCCGAGCGCTGTCACAGCGTCAGTCTGCTCAGGCTGCTGCCGTGAATGACGGCGAGGATCCGGACGCCAGTCTGCATCTCTTCATAGAGGATGACGTGCGCGCGATGCTCGTGGCGCCGCACACCTGGCGCGATCGCCTCAGCCCGGCGGCCCATGCGTGGATGGTCAGCCAGCAGGCTGAAGACGTGATCGAGTTCGGCGAGATAGGCTTCGACCTGTCGTTCGCCGAACCGTTCCAGGCCGAACAGGGCGAGGTCGTAGAGATCGGCCTCCGCTCGTTTCGTCAGGACGAATTCAGCCATTGCGGCCGGCCTTGCCCTCCGCCGCGCGTTTCGCCTGCGCCAGAATGTCCGGCAGTGTCTTGTCGCTGGTGCCGCTGGCACGCGATTCCGCCACGATGCGCTGGAGATCGGCCAGGGTCAGTTCGGGGTGGGCGCGTCGCTCGCGATCCCGCCTGACGAGGTCGCGCACATAGTCGCTGGTGCTGGCATATTCGCCCTGCCTGATCTGGGCCTCGATCCATTCCTTCATCGGATCGGGCAAGGAAATCGTCATTGTCGCCATGGCGCACCTCCTTATGCTAGGGTAGTCTGGATAAGATTATTTCACAAATAATCTTATCCTACCGTCTCGCGGCGCGGCCCCGGAGGGCGTTTCCCGGCGGTAACGGCATCCATCTCAGAGGCGCAACCCGCATGTCCCAGCTCATCGTCACCGCCGGCCCCTTCACCTTCGAAGCCAAGCTCGAGCTCGAGAACGCGCCCAAGACCTGCGCCGCCTTCCTTCGGCACATGCCGTTCACCAGCAAGATCGTGCATGTGCGCTGGAGCGGCGAGGGCGTCTGGATGCCGCTCGGCGATCTCGATTTCGGTGTCGGCTACGAGAACCACACCAGCTATCCGGCGCCGGGCCAGATCATCCTCTATCCGGGCGGCATCAGCGAGACCGAGATTCTGCTCGCCTATGGCGGCGTGCATTTCGCCAGCAAGATGGGCCAGCTCGCCGGCAACCACTTCATCACCCTGACCTCGGGGCTGGAGAACCTCTACACGCTCGGCCGCAAGACGCTCTGGGAGGGCGCGCAGGACATCAAGTTCGAGATGGTCTGAGGATCAGCCTGGGCACCGGTCGCGACGGACCCCGTCATCCTGGACCAGCCGCGGAGCGGCGCAGGCCGGGATCCCTCATAGGGCCCTGTCGAGTTCTATGATGGATCCCGGGACGGCCTGCGGCCGCCCAGGATGACGGTCTTGGTTCCGCATCCGACGATCCTTCGCGTCACCCCGCTGGCGTCGCGTCCTGCGCCTGCGGCGGTTCTCCCGCCCCGCACAGCGCCAGCATGGCGCGGGCGATCTCGGCTTCGCCCATGATCGTCAGCGTCGCGCCGCAGCGCGTCAGATGCGCGACCTCGGCATCCGAATGGGCGCGGGCGACGATCGGCAGGGCCGGGTTGTCGCGCCGCGCCTGTTCGCAGACCTGCCCGGCCTCGAAGCTCTGCGGAATGGCGACGAAGAGGCGCTTCGCCCGCGCCAGCCCCGCCGCGGCGAGCACCGCCGGGTCCGCCGCGTTGCCGCGCAGGAGTTCGGCGCCGTCGCGGCGTGCCGTGGCGACGGCGTCGCCCTGTTCCTCGATCACCAGCAGCTTCTCGCCGCGCGCCAGCAGCCCGGCGCCCAGCAGCGCGCCGACGCGGCCATAGCCGACCACGATCATGTGGTCGGACAGCGCCGTTGGCACGATGTCGAGATCGGGCGTGGCCTCGGGAGCCGGCGCGGGTTGGGGCGGATCGGCGCCAGGACCCGGACCGGGCTTGGCCTTGGCGGCGGCCGCGGGCTCGCCGGCGAAGCGGTCGACCAGCGCGAACAGGACCGGGTTCAGCAGGATCGAGAGGATCGCGCCGGCCAGGATGAGGTCGCGCCCCTGGGGCGGCAGCAGCGCCAGGGAGACGCCGAGCCCCGCCAGGATGAAGGAGAACTCGCCGATCTGCGCCAGCGAGGCCGAGATGGTCAGCGCCACGCCGTTCGACTTGCCGAAGGCGCGCACGATCAGCCAGGCGGCAAGCGACTTGCCGATGAGGATGATCGCCAGCGTCGCCAGCAGCGGGCCGGGCGCCCGCAGCAGGATCGCGGGGTCGAACAGCATGCCGACCGAGACGAAGAAGAGCACCGCGAAGGCATCGCGCAGCGGCAGCGATTCCTCGGCCGCGCGCTGGCTCAGCGGGGATTCGCTCAGGATCATGCCGGCGAAGAAGGCGCCGAGCGCGAAGGAGACGCCGAACAGGCTGGCCGCGATGAAGGCGACGCCGAGCGCCACCGCCAGCACGGCGAGGCGGAACAGCTCGCGCGAGCCGGTATGGGCGACCCAGTGCAGGATCCAGGGGATGACGCGCCGGCCGACGACGAGCATGAAGGCGATGAAGGCGACGACCTTCATCAGGGTGAAGCCGAGCACGCCCCAGAGGCCGAGATCGAACTGGCCCGACAGCGGCGAGGGGATGCCGGGCTGGGCGCCCCGGACGGCGTCGGCGACGGCGGGGATCATGACCAGCGCCAGCACCATGGCCAGGTCTTCCACGATCAGCCAGCCGACGGCGATCTTGCCCTTTTCGCTCTGGACGAGACGGCGCTCCTGCAGGGCCCGCAGCAGCACGACCGTGCTCGCCACGGAGAGGGCGAGGCCGAAGACCAGCCCCGCGACCCAGCCCCAGCCCATCAGCAGGCCGAGCACCATGCCGAGCAGCGTGGCGGTGCCGATCTGGACGATGGCGCCGGGCACGGCGATCGCCTTCACCGAGAGCAGGTCCTTCAGCGAGAAATGCAGGCCGACGCCGAACATCAGCAGGATGACGCCGATTTCGGCGAGCTCGTTGGCGAGGTTCTGGTCGGCGACGAAACCGGGCGTGAAGGGGCCGACGGCGACACCCGCGACGAGATAGCCGACCAGCGGCGAGATGCGCAGCTTGTGGGCGAGCGCGCCAAAGACGAAGGCCAGGCCGAGGCCCGCGACGAGAATGGCGATCAGCGGGCCGTGATGCATGGTTCTCCCAGATGGTGCGCGAGAGGAGGGTGGATGTCGGGGGCGGGCTCGACCATGGCGGCCGCACCCTGCGATTTCAACCAGTCGGATGCGGTCTGGCATCAGGGGCCGCGGCGCCGCGGAGGCCAGTTCAGCCTGGCGACAGCTCCGCCCCCTGGGCGGTCAGGCGCGCGGCTTCTCCAGCAGGACCTGCCCCTGTTTCTCGACGCCGATCTTGAGCTTCTCGGCGAACATGGCGAGCATCCAGGGCAGCATCACCTCGACCCGGACCAGAGCCTGTTCCACGTCGAGCCGGCCGCGGACGGTGTAGCCGAGGGCCGCGACGCCGAAATGCAGGCTGTCGCCCTCCCAGCGTTCCTCGACGAGCTGCATCTTCACCATGCCGAGCCGGTCGCGGATGCGATCGATGCCGTCGCGCAGACGGGCCACGGCCCCTTCACGGCCCAGTTCATGGGAGACGGTGATGCTGACGGGTTTGGCCATGCTGCTCTCTGTGCGCCGGGGTCGGCATGATCGGGGTTTCGCCCCGGAGAATGGGAACGGCCCCCGGCGATGTCCAGAAGGGGCGCTTCGTCATGAAAAGGGCCGGCCCGCGCGAGGCGCGAGCCGGCCCTGATGTCACCGCTGCGCTGCCGGCTTCAGCCGGCGCGCTCGCTCAGGCGGCGCTGGCCGCTCTCCGTGATGCGCCAGCGCTGGCCCGCGGTCTCGACGAGGCCGCGGTCCTCGAGCAGGTGGAGCATCGAATCGTCGAAGACGAAGCGCGAGGTCTCCTCGCCGATGCTCTCGAGCGCGATCCATTCGGGATCGGACAGCACGCCGGGCTGCCGGATCAGGAGGTGCTGGATGTCCATGAGCGTCTCCTTTCGTCGCAAGGAATGAAGCGGGCTTGTCGCAGGCAATCGCGGCCTCGTCATGGCCGCGGCTGCCGCAGGCTGGCCGCAAGTGTTTCGGACAGTCTCCCCGGCCGGCAGAGGCGAGCCTTTCTTCATCGGGAGGGAACTCTGTCGGCGATGGCCGGTTCTGTTTCCATCAGCTCACGAGGCATCGCGGGCCGACGCTTCCGCCCGTGCCCTCCGCCCAACCGCATGATGGAGACTTTCGCCATGGCGACCATGAACAGCTTTCCGCCCGATGTTCCCAGGGACATTAATGATGCGCGCGAGGATATCGAGGGCGCCGTCGGCACCGTGCGCGCCAAGGCGGCGCATCTCGCCGACAAGGCGACCGAGTCCGTCCGCGACGGCTACTATCGCGCCAAGGACGCGCTGACCGAGGCCGATCCGATCGAGATGGCGCGCGAGGGCGGCGAGGCCGTGAAGGGCGCCGTCGAGCGCCATCCGCTGGCGGCTTTCGGACTGGGTGCGCTCAGCGTCGGCCTGATCGCCTGGGCGACGATGCGCGGCTCCTCGCAGCCCCGCTACGCGCGCTACCAGCCCGATTTCGGCCGCTGGAGCCGCCTGCTGCAGGGCTATGGCAGCGAGGCCGCCGACACCGGCGAGGGCCTGCTGAAGAGCGGCGAGAGCTGGCTGCGCAGCCAGTCCGGCACGGCGCGGGATCAGGCGCGGGATTATGCGGCCCAGGCGCGCGACTATGCCGATTTCGGCGGGCGTGTGATCGCCCATCGCGCCGAGCGCGAGCCGATCGCGGCGATCATCGGCGTCGGCATCGCCGTCTATGTGATCGGCTCGCTGATCGCCTCGGCCACGACCAGCGACAGCGCGCCGGCGCGCCGTCGCGCTGCCAAGCGCTGAGCGCGCGTCACGCTCCACCCCAAAGAGAAGCCCTGCCGCATCGCTGCGGCAGGGCTTTTTTCGTCGGCTCGTTCCTCGCGCCCCCCGCAGCGGGAGGCGCGCAGGCTCACCACCAGTAGCCGGGGCCGCCGTAGTAATAGCCGCGGCGGTAATAGCCGCGATTGGCCGAGGCCGCGATCGCGCCACCGACGACACCGGCGGCGACGCCGGCCGCAACGGCGCTGCTGGCTTCGTTCGAGGCGCGGCGGTTCTCCACGTAATTGGCGGAGCGGCACTGCTGATAGGCGCGGGTGCCGGGGCGGAAGCCCTGCGACTCGCAGGTGATCTCGGCGTCAGCGAGCGATTCCTGCGCCGTCTGGCAGCCGGCAAGCACAGCCGCCAGAGCTCCGACAATCAGAATGGTACGCATTTCTTGTCCCTTTTTGCAGCCTCCCAAAGGCTGATCGGACTAAAATGCAGGACCTCCTACAGGTCAAGACAAACAGCGATACATCCAGCAATACGTCGGCCGTGGTTGCAGCCGTGTCGCCGCTGGGCTTCGGCTGCAGGCGAGGCGCCGTTCAGCCGGCCTTGCGCGCCGGCTTCTCGATGGGCTTGCCCGAACGCGTCAGGCTGGCGATCTCGAGCGGGGGCATGCCGGACTTCTCGGCGATGATCCGGTCCTGCTCCATGATGGCGTCGCGGGCCGGCTCGTCGCCGTCGAGGCCGCCGAGCAGTTCCGTCGGCACGCGCCGGTTGGAGCGGCGCGAACCGTCGACATAGACGACGTCGAACATCACGAACTCGGCCTCGAGCGGCTTCGATTTCTTCCGGGCCATGGCAGGCTCCTCTCAACGATGGTCATGTCGGCGCCGCAGGGCGATGGCGCGCCACGCCCTGCGAGGACGCGCAAGGCCAGTGCTGGGACGGGGCCGAAGGGTGATGAGGGGACGCCTAGCCCATGAGGCGGTGCCTTGCAATGCGCCGGGACGTGCCGAATCCGCAGGCGCCCCCGCAGGATACGGGCTTGCGGCGGTCCCGGCGGCGGCCTTAGCTCATGGCGCTCCCGGCTGTCCGACGACGGAACCGGGGCGTGAACCCGCCCGTCCTGTTCCGCCGCCGGCGGAGCCCCTCCCGCTGCGTGAGGCCAACCGTGAGAACCCTGATCTTCGGCGGCGCCGGCTTCGTCGGCCTCAACATCGCGGAGACGCTGCTGCGGGCTGGCCACGAGGTCGTGGCCTTCGACCGCTCGCCGATCCCCGTGGCGGCCACTGACGCCTTCGCCGCCCTGCCGGGTCATTTTACCGCGCTGGCGGGCGACGTCACCGACGAGGCCGCGGTGGCGTCGGCGGTGTCGGCCGGGACGGATCTCGTGGTCATGGGCGCGGCGATCACGGCCGGGCGCGAGCGGGACGCGAGCGACCCGGCGACGACGCTGAAGGTCAATCTGCTTGCGCAGGTGCCGATCCTGGCGGCGGCGCGGGCGGCGGGGGTGAGGCGGGTGGTCAATCTGAGCTCGGCGGCCGCCTATGGCGCGGCCGGCGAGCGCCTGCCCGAACTCGACGAGGCGACGCCGGGCGACCCGGTCGGGCTTTATGCCATCACCAAATGGGCGAGCGAGCGCGTCGGGGCGCGGCTCGGCGATCTCTGGGGGCTCGACGTCGTCAGCCTGCGGCTGAGCGGCGTCTTCGGCCCCTGGGAGCATGCAACCGGCGTGCGCGACACGCTGAGCCCGCATTGCCAGGTCCTGGCGGCGGCGGTGGCGGGGCAGCCGGCGATCCTGCCGCGGCCGGGCCTGCGCGACTGGATCTACGCGCCCGACGTGGCGGATGCCGTGCTGGCGGTGGCGGCGGCCGAGAAGCTGGGCCATGGCGTCTACAATGTCTCGACCGGCCGGCGCTTCACGCTGCTCGATTGGGGCCGGCGGCTGGCGCAGGCCTTTCCCGGCTTCGTCTGCCGGTTGGCGGAGCCGGGCGAGGTGGCGACGATCGATTTCCACGGCCCCTCCGACCGTGCGCCGATGGCGGTGGCCCGGATCGCGCAGGACCTCGGCTGGGCGGCGAAGACGGAGGGGCTGGACTCGGCCGACCGGCTCGCCGCCTGGTGGCACAGTCACGGACGGACCATGGAGACGGGACGATGAAACTCGCCGGCAAGACGGCACTGGTGACGGGCGCGGGCTCCGGCATCGGCCAGGCGATCGCGCTTCTGTTCGCCACCGAGGGAGCGCAGCTCGCGCTGATCGACCGCGACGAGGCCGGGCTCGCCGGGACGCAGGCGCAGATCGCGGCTGCGGGGGGCGCGGCGATCATCCAGTGCGGCGATGTCGGCGCTCCCGGTTTCGCGGAGGCGGCGGTCGCGGCCTGCGCCTCGCGCTTCGGCGGGCCCGACGTGCTGGTGACGGCGGCGGGTTTCTCCTGCGGCGGCACCGTGACGACGACGGCGCCGGACGATTGGGATGCCGTGTTCCGCGCCAATGTCGGCGGCACCTTCCTGTTCGCACGCGCCGCGATCCCGCTGATGCAGGCCCGCGGCGGCGGGGCGATCGTCACCTTCGCCTCGCAGCTCGCGCTGGCCGGCGGGCGCGGCAACAGCGCCTACATCGCGGCCAAGGGCGCGATCCTCTCGCTGACGCGGACGATGGCGCTGGACTATGCAGCGGACGGCATCCGCGTGAACGCGATCGCGCCGGGCGCGATCGACACGCCGATGCTGCGGCGCAGCTTCGCCCGCCATGCCGATCCGGAGCCGGTGCGCGAGGCCTCGCGCAGCCGCCATGCGATGAAGCGCTTCGGCCGGGCGGAGGAGGTCGCGCAGGCCGCCCTCTATCTCGCCAGCGATGCCTCATCCTTCAGCACGGGCACCACGATGGTCGTCGATGGCGGCTGGCTGGCGGCCTGACGCCGGCGATGGAGGGCGTGATGGACGGCATGAACGCTGCATCGAGGGACGACATGAAACATGACGGTCTCTCCCTGCTCGAAAGCCGCGTCGCGGCCGATCTCGCCCGCACCGCCCATCCGCGTGCGCCCTGGCTGAAGCCCGTGACCGGCCCGGACGGCCAGTCGGCCCATGACGTCGTCATCGTCGGCGGCGGCCAGTCCGGCCTCGCCACGGCCTTCGGGCTCTTGCGCTCGCGCGTCGACAATATCCTGGTGCTGGACAAGGCCCCGGCCGGGCAGGAGGGGCCCTGGCGGACCTATGCGCGCATGCACACGCTGCGCAGCCCGAAGGACTTCACCGGCCCCGACCTCGACATGCCCTGCCTGACCTACCAGTCCTGGCACGAGGCGAAGTTCGGCGCCGACAGCTGGGACGAGCTTGCCCTGATCCCGAAGGGGCACTGGGCGGATTATCTCGACTGGTTCCGCCATGTCACCGGCCTGCCGGTGCGCAACGAGGCCGAGGTCATCGACATCGCGCCGGCCGAGGGTCTGCTGGCGGTGACCGTGCGCAGCCGGGGCGTCGAGAGCCGGCTCTATGCGCGCAAGGTCGTGCTCGCCACCGGCCAGGAGAGCATGGGCGACTGGAGCCTGCCGGCCCCGATCGCAGCCCTGCCGGCGCAGCGCCGGGCGCATTGCGCGCAAGCCATCGACTTTACGGCGCTGGCGGGAAAGCGCGTGGCGGTGATCGGCGCCGGGGCCTCGGCCTTCGACAATGCCGCGACCGCGCTCGAAGCCGGGGCTGCTGAGGTTCACCTGCTCTGCCGGCGCAAGGACATTCAGGTGGTGCAGCCCTATCGCTGGCTGACCTTCCGGGGCTTCCTACGCCATCTCGGCGATCTCGACGACGCCTGGCGCTGGCGCTTCATGAGCGCGGTGCTGGGGCTGCGCGAAGGCTTCCCGCAGGCGACCTATGACCGTTGCGCCGACCACGCGGCGTTCCGGCTGCACCTGGGATCGCCCGTCGTCAGCGCCATCGACGGTCCGGGCGGGGTCGAACTGGCGACGCCGTCGGGCTCTGGCACGGCGGATTTCGTGATCTGCGCGTCGGGCATCGAGATCGACCTCGCCGCGCGGCCGGAGCTCGCGCGCTTTGCCGGCAACATCGCCTCCTGGGGCGACCGCTACACGCCGCCGGCGGCCGAACGGGACGAGCGGCTGGCGCGCTTTCCCTATCTCGGCGACGATTATGCGCTGAGCGAGCGCGTGCCCGGCGCGACGCCCTGGATCGCCGACATCCATCTGTTCAGCATCGCCTCGACGATGAGCTTCGGCGCCTCGGGCTCCTCGATCAATGCGATGACCACCGCCGTGCCGAAGCTGGTCTCGGGTCTGACGCGCGGGCTGTTCCGGGCCGACATCGAGACGCTCTGGCAGGAGTTCCAGGCCTACGACGTGCCGCAGGCGGTGCTGCGCTCCCCGGCGCGGGGCGGGTGATACGGGCCTGCATGGCACCGGGCTTGCATCCTGTTCCGTTCGGAACCAACCTGTCGCCTGCAACCATAAAAACGAGGGGATCAAACATGAGCATCCTGAGGAACGCCGGCCTGGTGGCGGCGCTGCTGGCATCCACGGCCCTGCCTGCGCTGGCCCAGACCCGCGCCGAGACGCTGCGCCACGTCACCGGCGCTGCGATCAACACGCTCGACCCCAACATCCCCGGCTCGACCCGCGAGGCCTTCGGCCTCTCGCTCCTGACCTATGACCGCCTGCTCTCGTTCGGCAAGAAGCAGCTCGACGGCAAATGGGTCTTCGATCTCGATACCTTCAAGCCGGAGCTCGCCGAGAGCTACACGGTCAGCCCCGACGGGCTGAAGATCACCTTCATCCTGCGCAAGGACGCCAAGTTCCACGACGGGACGCCGGTGACGGCCGATGACGTGAAGTGGTCGCTCGACCGCGCCGTGACCGCCAATGTGCTCGGCAAGGGCCAGCTCCTGACCGGCTCGCTGACCAGCCCCGACCAGTTCAAGGTCGTCGACGCCCATACCTTCGAAGTCACGCTGCCCAAGCCCGACAAGCTGGCGCTCGCCAACCTCGCCGTGGTCTATCCGGTGATCTTCAACTCCAAGCTCGCCAAGTCGAAGGCGACAGCCGAAGATCCCTGGGCGCTCGCCTGGCTGAAGGAGAACACCGCGGGCTCGGGCGCCTACATCATCGAGAGCTTCAAGCCGGGCGAGACCACGATCCTGCGCCGCAATCCGGACTGGAACCGCGGCTCGGCCGAGAAGCCCGCCGCCTTCAAGCGCATCATCACCCAGACGATCCCCGAGGCGGCGACCCGCGCCAACCTGGTCGAGAAGGGCGATGCCGACATCGCCATCGACCTGCAGGCGACGGACGCCGCCGATCTCGAGAAGAAGGCCAAGCTGAAGGTCATCTCGACCCCGCAGTACAACGCCATCACCTTCGTCTCGTTCAACAACCAGATGCCGCCCTTCGACAAGATCGAGGTGCGCAAGGCGATCGCGGCTGCGCTGCCCTATGAGGACATGTTCAAGGCGGCGCTGTTCGGGCGCGGCGCGCCGCTCTACGGCGCGACCTGGGCGGACGGCCAGGCCCCGACGGGCGCAACCTTCCCGATCCCGCAGCCGGTGAAGACCGACCTCGTCGAGGCCAAGAAGCTGCTGACCGCGGCGGGCTTCCCCGACGGGTTCTCGACGACCTTCTCCTTCAATGTCGGCCAGGCCGGCACGGCCGAGCCGATGGCGGCGCTGCTGAAGGAATCGCTCGCCAAGATCGGCATCAAGGTCGACATCCAGAAGCTGCCGGATGCGCAGATGTCGACGCTGATCAACGAGAAGAAGGTGCCGTTCTTCACCGAGGGCATCGTCGCCTGGCTGCCCTCGATGGATTACTTCTACCGCAACTTCTACATCGGCCCGATCCGCTGGAACTACTCCTCGCTGAACGACGCCCAGATCACGGAATGGGCGCAGGCCGCCCGTTTCGAGCCGGATGCGGCCAAGTATGCGGCGCTGGGCAAGCAGCTGAACACGCGGCATTTCGAGCTGATGCCGCAGATCCCGCTCTGGCAGCCCTCGCAGGACGCGGTGATGGCGCCCTCGATCGAAGGCTATGTCTACCAGTACCACCGCCAGATCGACTTCCGGGATCTGAGCCGGAAGTGATATCGGCCTGAGTGGCTCGACAACCTACGACGTCATCCTGGGCTTCGCGTCAGCGAAGTCCCAGGATCCATCGTAAAGCACGACAGTGCCCTCGGATGGATCCCGGCCCGCGCCGCTTTGCGGCTTGGCCAGGATGACGCTGCAGGGGTGAGCCAGGCGAGCGAGAACCCATGTCGCAACTCTCCACCACCGCCAAACGGGCCGGCTGGCGCTTCGCCTCGTCGCTGCCGGCGCTGTTTGGCGTGCTGGTCTTCACCTTCCTGCTGATGCGGGTGCTGCCGGGCGATCCGGCGGTGTTCTTCGCCTCCGGGCCCACTGCGGGCAAGGAAGAGATCGAGATGATCCGCAAGCAGATGGGCCTCGACAAGCCGGTGCCCGAGCAGCTGCTGCGCTATCTCGGCGACATCGGCTCGGGCAATCTCGGCCGCTCGCTGACGACCGGGCAGCCGGTGCTGGCGGATCTGAGGTCTCGGCTGCCGGCCTCTCTGGAGCTGACCTTCTCGGCGCTGCTGATCGCGCTCCTGACGGCGATCCCGCTCGGCGTCGCGGCGGCGCTGCGGCAGGGCTCCTGGATCGACCATGTCGTGCGCTTCATCTGCGCGCTCGGCGTCTGCGTGCCGACCTTCGTCTCGGGGCTTTTGCTGATCTATGCCTTCTACTACCTGCTGGGCTTGGCGCCCGATCCGACCGGCCGCGTCGACATCTTCACCTCGCTGCCGCCGCGACTGACCGGCTTCCTGCTGATCGACTTCGCGCTGGCGGGCGACTGGGAGGGCTGGCGCGCCGCGGCGGCGCAGCTCGTGCTGCCAGCGATGACGATGGCGCTGTTCGTGGTGGCACCACTGGCGCGCATCACGCGGGCGGCGATGCTGGCCTCGCTCGGCAGCGATTTCGTCCGCACGGCGCGTTCGCTCGGCCTGCCACCGGCCAAGGTCATCGTCACCTACGCGCTCAGGAACGCGCTTTTGCCGGTTCTGACCATCGCCGGCATCGTGTTCTCGACCATGCTCGGCGCCAATGTCCTGGTCGAGAAGGTGTTCTCCTGGCCCGGAGTCGCTTCCTACGCGCTCGATGCGCTGCTCTCCTCCGACTACGCGCCGGTGCAGGGCTTCGTGCTGCTGATGGCCTCGATCTTCGTCGTGGTGAACCTGACCGTGGACGTGCTTTACGGCATCGCCGATCCCAGGGTGTCGGTGGAATGATCACCTGCGCTCACAATTGTCATTCGGGGGCATCGCGCAGCGATGAACCCGGAACCCACGACCGGGTGAGGCTGTCCCGTCATTGCGAGCGCAGCGAAGCAATCCAGACAAGCGCCGAACTCTGCCGCTCCTGGATTGCTTCGTCGCTGGCGCTCCTCGCAATGACGGTGGGCATGGGCTCGTCCGGTCGTGGGTTCCGGGTTCACGCCCTTGGCGCGCCCCGGAATGACAGGGGAGGAGCCATCTCATGACCTCCTCCACGCTTCGCCACACCGTCTGGATCCTGCGCGGCAATCCGGTCACGGCGGTCGCGGCCGCCGGCGCCTTCATCCTCTGCGTGCTCGCCGTGATTGGGCCCTGGATCGTGCCCTTCGATCCGATCGCGTCCGACGTCGCCAATGCATTGCAGCCACCCAGCGCCAAATACTGGGCGGGCACCGACCAGCTCGGCCGCGACGTGTTCAGCCGGCTCATCGTCGCGGCGCGGCTCGATCTCGCCATTGCCGCGTCCGCCGTGAGCCTGTCCTTCGTGCTCGGCGCGGTGGTCGGCGCGCTCTGCGGCTATACCGGCGGGCGGCTCGACCGCTATGTCGGGCGCTTCGTCGACGTGCTGATGGCCTTCCCGCTCTTCGTGCTGGCGATGGCGATGGTGGCCGCGCTCGGCAACCGGGTCGAGAACATCGTCATCGCCACCGCGATCATCAACCTGCCGTTCTACATCCGCTTCGCGCGGGCCGAGGTGAATGTCCGCCGCAATGCCGGCTGGGTCGAGGCCGCGCGCGCCAGTGGCGACAGCCATGTCTCGGTGGTCCTGCGCTTCCTGTTGCCGAACGTGCTGCCGGCGATGGCGGTGCAGGTCTCGCTCAATCTCGGCTGGGCGATCCTGAACGCGGCGGGGCTCTCCTTCATCGGGCTCGGCGTCTCCGCCCCGACGCCGGAATGGGGCATCATGGTCGCGGAGGGCGCGCGCTTCATCTCCACCGGCAAATGGTGGCTCGTCGCGTTTCCGGGGCTGGCGCTGATGCTGACGGTCTTGTGCTTCAACCTGCTCGGCGACGGCCTGCGCGACATCCTCGACCCGCGGATGCGGACGTGAAGCGCTTGATGATTGATCTCGGAACCAAAGCGTCATCCTGGACAAGCCGCGCAGCGGCGCAGCTCCGGGATCCATCGGAGGGCTCCGGCGCCCTTCGATGGATCCCGGGCCTTCGTCCCAGGATGACGGTGCGTTTCGATTGGCAGGCGTCAGAGTTTTGACCGTGAGCGCTTCACCAGACGCCCCGCTTCTCGCCATCGACGACTTGCACGTCACCTTCTCGACGCGGCGCGGGCTGGTCGAGGCGGTGCGCGGCGTGTCCTTCTCGGTCGCGGCCGGTGAGACGCTCGGCGTCGTCGGCGAAAGCGGCTCGGGCAAATCGGTGACGGCGTTTGCGGTGACACGGCTGCTCGATGCGTCGGGCCGGGTCAGCCAGGGCCGCATCCGTTTCGCCGGCGAGGACATTACCTCGGCCTCCTCGAAGCAGCTGCGTCGCATCCATGGCGCGGCGATCTCGATGATCTTCCAGAATCCGCGCGGGGCGCTGAACCCGATCCGCACGGTCGGCCAGCAGATCGCGGACGCGATCATGGCGCATGAGCCGATCTCGGCGGGCGAGGGCCGGGCGCGGGCGCTCGAGCTGCTCAAGGCCGTACTGATCCGCGAGCCCGAGAAGCGGCTCGACGCCTATCCGCACGAGCTCTCGGGCGGCATGTGCCAGCGCGTCATGATCGCCATGGCGATCGCCTGCGCACCCAAGCTCCTGATCGCCGACGAGCCGACGACGGGGCTCGACGTCACCACGCAGAAGACGGTGATGGACCTGCTCGCCAGGATCACCGCCGAGCGCGGCATGGCGATGATCCTGATCACGCACGACCTCGGGCTGGCCTCGCGCTACTGCCAGCGCGTCTGCGTGATGGAGCAGGGCAAGGTCGTCGAGGAGGCGCAGCCGCTCTCGCTGTTCAGCGCGCCGCAGCACCCCTACACCAAGCGCCTCGTCGCGGCCTCGCCGACCGCGACCTCGACGATCGCCGATCTGGCGCCGTCGTCATTGCGAGGAGGCGCAGCCGACGAAGCAATCCAGGGAGAATGGGCGCCGAGCCCGGCTGGATTGCTTCGCTCCGCTCGCAATGACGGCGAGGAGCAGTCCGCGGACAAGCCAGCCCCCGGCACGCCGCTTTTGCTCGAAGTCCAGAACCTGGTGAAGCGCTACGACCGCGGCGTCGTCGCGGTGAACGACGTCTCCTTCGCGATCCGGGCCGGCGAGAGCCTCGGCCTCGTCGGCGAGTCCGGTTCGGGCAAGAGCACGATCTCGCGGCTGGTCTGCCGGCTGATCGACGCCAGCGAGGGCGAGATCCTGTTCGACGGCCAGGCGATCGGCACGCTGCCGGCGCGCGATTTTCACCGCTCGCCGCTGCGCAAGGACATCCAGATCGTCTTCCAGGACCCGACCGACAGCCTCAATCCGCGCTTCAACGCCTTCGACTGCATCGCCCATCCGCTGCGGCGCCTGCTGAACATGAAGGACGGGGCCGCGCTCACCGCCCGCGTCAGCGAATGCGCCGAGCGCGCCGGTTTGCCCAGCGGGCTCCTGGAGCGCTTCCCGCACCAGCTCTCGGGCGGGCAGAAGGCGCGCGTCGGCATCGCGCGCGCCATCGCCTGCCGGCCGCGGCTCCTGATCCTCGACGAGCCGACGGCGGCGCTCGACGTTTCCGTCCAGGCGGTGATCCTGCAACTGCTCGACCGCTTGAGGCGCGAGGACGATCTGGCGCTGCTCTTCGTCAGCCACGACCTCAACGTCGTCCGGATGATGTGCGAGCGCACCGTGGTGATGCAGAACGGCGCCATCGTCGAGCAGGGCGAGAGCCTGGCGCTGTTTGCCGCGCCGCAGACCGATTATGCCCGCACGCTGCTGGAGGCCGTGCTGCATCTCGGCGGCCCGACCGTTCGCTGAGGCGGTCGATCCGGCCTTGAATTTGCGGCAAAGCGGCGGATCATGGCGCACGATGTTTCGCCACCGCCCGAGGACAGCCTTCATGCCCCGTCTCCCGCTGCTGCCCGCTCTGGCGCTGCCCCTCCTGCTCGGCGCCTGCGCGATCCCGACCGCGCGCTCCAACATCGTCGTGCTGACGGACAACAAGAGCGTGGTCGAGCCCTGCACGAAGCTCGGCGAGATCGACGGCGCCTCGGAGCTGCACGCCGTGCTGATCCTCGACAAGGCGCGCGATGCGGCGCTGGCGCGGCTCAAGACGCGAGGTGCCGACATGGGCGGCACCCATGTCCTCAGCAGCGTCGCCGACATCAAGTGGAAGGGACCGTCGACGACCGGGACGGTCTACAAATGCGGGGTGTGAGGAGGGGCGTCACGGACTGTCTCGCCTCAGGCCGTCATCCTGGACCAGCGGCGCAGCCGCGCAGGCCGGATCCATCATAGAGGACCGGCCCTCCCGATGATGGATCCCGGTCGGCCTTCGGCCGCTCAGGATGACACCTTACAATCGTGGGCTCACAGCTTCGTCAGCCACTCGTGCTCGGCGGCGTTGTGGAACTTCCAGGTCCGCTTCGGGCCGGCCATGACGTTGAGATAATAGAGATCGTAGCCATGGCAGGTGGCGCAGGGGTGGTAGCCCCTGGGCACCAGCACGACGTCGCCATCCTCGATCGCCATGGCCTCGTCCAGGCTGCGGTCGTCGGTGTAGACGCGCTGGAAGCCGAAGCCCTGCGGCGGGTTCAGCCGGTGGTAATAGGTCTCTTCCAGATAGCTTTCGCGCGGCAGGTCGTCCTGGTCGTGCTTGTGCGGCGGATAGCTCGAGGTGTTGCCGGCGGGGGTGATCACCTCGACGACGAGGAGCGAATCCGCCGGCTCGCCCTCTGGGAGGATGTTGGTGACGTGGCGGGTGTTGGAGCCCTTGCCGCGGACCTCCTGGCCGAGCGCATCGGGCGCGATCACCCGCACCGGCAGGCCGCCGCCCAGGCCGGGCGCGGTGCAGACCGCGAGTTCCAGATCCGTGGTCGCGGTCACCGACCAGTCCGCCCCTTGCGGGACATAGACCGACCAGGGCTTGCCCTCGAAGGGGCTCATGCGCTGGCCGAGGGTGCCGAGCGGCTTTCCGCCGGCCGTGACCTCGCCCTTGCCCGTGACGAAGACGAGGCAGGCCTCGCGATCCCCCGTCGCCGCTGACACGCTCTTGCCGGCTTGGAGCCGGTGCAGCTCGAAGCCGACATAGGTCCAGCCGGCGCTCTGCGGCGTGACACGGGTCACGAGCCCTTGGCGGCCGGAGGGGCGGATCTTGAGGTGGGACATGGGGTGCGTCCTTGATGTCTCAAAGCCTGTTGCAGAACACGACCGTCATTCCGGGCAAGCGAAGCGCAGACCCGGATTCCATCGTAGGGTACGATGGCGCTCTATAATGGATTCCGGATCGGCGCCGCTGTCGCGGCTTGTCCGGAATGACGGCGGAGGTTGATCAGCCCAGCCCCGCTTCCTTGACGAAGCGGCTGAGATTGGCGTGGCCGAGCCTGGCGTACGTCTTGGGCTCGGCCTTCTTCGGGTCCTGCTCGGCCTCGACGACGATCCAGCCGGAATAGCCCTGCAGTTCCTTGAGCACGCGGACATAGTCGATCAGTCCGTCGCCCGGCACGGTGTAGACGCCGGCCAGCACCGATTGCAGGAAGGACCAGTCCTCCCTGTTGGACTGCCACATCACCGCCTCGCGGATGTCCTTGCAATGGACATGGTGGATGCGCGCTTTCCAGTGCCTTGCGATGCGGGCGGGATCGCCGCCGCCCCAGGTGGCGTGGCCGGTGTCGAGCAGGAGCCCGACGGCGTCGCCGGTGACGGCCATGAAGCGGTCGATCTCGGATTCGGTCTGCACCACTGTGCCCATATGGTGGTGATAGACGAGCTGGAGGCCGTATTCGGCTTTCAGGCCCTCGGCGAAGTTCGTGTAGCGCGCGCCGAACGACGCCCAGTCGTCCTTTGCCAGCACCGGGCGGGCCGAGAGCGGCTTGGCCATGTCGGAATGGATGGCGTTGGAGGTCTCGGCCGCGATCAGAACGTTGCAGCCCATGTCGCGGAGCAGGGTGGCGTGGGCCTTCGCGGCTTCCATCTCGGCGGCGACGTCGCGGATCAAAAGCTCGGTCGAGTACCAGCCGGAGACGAGCGCATGGCCATGGGCGTCGAGGATCGGCTTCAGCGCCGCGGCGCTGCGCGGGAACTTGTTGCCGAGCTCCATGCCGGTGAAGCCGGCCGTGCGGGCCTCGCTCAGGCAGGTCTCGAGCGGAATGTCGCCGCCAATCTCCAGCATGTCGTCATTCGACCAGCCGATGGGGTTTGCGCCGATGCGGATCATGTGTGGGGTCTTTCTCGTCCATGGTTTGCGTCGTCATTGCGAGCGCAGCGAAGCAATCCAGTCTCGTTGGGCTCTACGCCCCCCTGGATTGCTTCGCTGCGCTCGCAATGACGACCCGTCAATCGCCGATCGTCTGCCGCTTGCGGCGCTCGTCATAGCTTGCTCGCGCGGCGCGGACTTCGGCACGTTCGCTGACCTCCGGCACCGCGACATCCCACCAGGCGCCGCCAGCGCCGGTCGAGACCAGCGGGTCGGTGTCGATGACGACGACCGTGGTGCGGGTGTTTGTCTTCGCCTGGGCGAGCGCGGTTTCCAGCTCCGCGATCGAGCCGGCCTTGAGCGCGATCGCGCCGAGGCTTCCGGCATGGGCGACGAAGTCGATCTCGGGCAGGGTCTCGTGCCGGGCGTCCTTGAGAAGGTTGTTGAAGGAGGCGCTGCCGGTGGCGTTCTGGAGGCGGTTGATGCAGCCGAACCCGCGGTTGTCGAGCAGCACGATGGTGAGCTTGAGCCCGAGCATCACCGAGGTCGCAATCTCGGAGTTCATCATCAGATAGGAGCCGTCGCCGACCATGACGACGACCTCGCGGTCGGGCCGTGCCATCTTGGCGCCGAGCCCGCCGGCAATCTCGTAGCCCATGCAGGAGAAGCCGTATTCGGCGTGGTAGGAGCCGGGCGAGCCCGCCTGCCAGAGCTTGTGCAATTCGCCGGGCAGCCCGCCGGCCGCATGCAGCAGGATGACCTCCGCGCCGAGGCTGCGCTGGACGGCGCCGATGACCTGGGCGTCCGAGGGGAGCGCCGCGTTGGTCGCGGCGGTGACGGCCTGCGCCTCCTTCCGCCACGCCGCCTTGCCGGCCTTGGCGTCGCTGGTCCAGCTGGCGGGGGCCGTCCAGCCACCGAGCGCGTCGCGCAGCTCGGCCAGGCCTTCGCGGGCGTCAGCGACCAGCGGCAAGGCGCGGTGCTTGCCGGCGTCGAAGGCCTGGACGTTGAGGCCGATCACGCTCTTGCCGGCGGCGAAGAGGGCCCAGGAGCCTGTGGTGAAATCCTGCAGGCGCGTGCCCACCGCGAGGATGAGATCGGCCTCCGCGGCGAGGCGGTTGGCGGCGCCTGTGCCGGTGACGCCGATGGCGGCCATGTTCAGCGGCGCGTCATCGGGCAGGGTCGACTTGCCCCCTTGAGTCTCGCAGACGGGGATGCCGGTCTGCGTCGCAAAGCGGGCGAGTTCGTCGCTGGCGCCGGAATAGAGCACGCCGCCGCCGGCCACGATCAGCGGCTTCTTCGCGGCCTTCAGCGCGGCCGCAGCCGCTGCGAGTTCTGCCCGGTCGGGCCGCGGGCGGCGCGGCGTCCAGAGGCGCTCCTCGAAGAAGCTCTCGGGATAGTCATAGGCTTCCGCCTGCACGTCCTGGCAGAGCGCGAGCGTCACCGGGCCGCATTCGGCCGGGTCGGTCAGCACCTGCAAGGCGCGCTGCAGCGCCGGGATGATCTGCTCGGGCCGGGTGATGCGGTCGAAATAGCGCGAGACCGGCTTGAAGCAGTCATTGGCCGAGACCGTGCCGTCGCTGAAATGCTCGACCTGCTGGAGGACGGGATCGGGAATGCGGTTGGCGAAGACGTCGCCGGGCAGCAGCAGCACCGGCAGGCGGTTGACATGGGCGAGCGCCGCAGCCGTCACCAGATTGGTCGCGCCGGGGCCGATCGAGGTCGTCGCCGCCATGAAGCGGCGGCGCATGTTCGTCTTGGCATAGGCGATGGCCGCATGGGCCATGGCCTGCTCGTTATGGGCGCGGAAGGTCGGCAGGCGATCGCGCTCCTGCCAGAGCGCCTCGCCGAGGCCTGCGACATTGCCATGGCCGAAGATCGCCCAGACGCCGCTGAAGATGGGCAGGCGCTGCCCGTCGATCTCGGTCATCTGGCGGCTGAGATAGCGCGTCAGCGCCTGGGCCATGGTGAGGCGGATGGTGGCGGTCATTTCGGTTTCCGACTCTCTGTACGATAACCGGCTGTCATCCCGGGCGACCGGAGGGAGACCCGGGATCCATTCCGGAACCTAACCCGCAAAGGCTCCGGAATGGATCCCGGATCTCCGCTGCGCTCCGTCCGGGATGACCCGCGCGGGTTGGATGTCGGCATGGAGCCTACGCCGCCTTGCGGTCGCGGGTGGCGATCCAGAGTTCGGTCAGCGCGCCAAAGCGGCGGGCCATGTCGGCGATCGCCGCCTCGTCGTCCATGCGGCCGGCAAGCCAGGCCTCGGCGGCGGCCATGAAGATGGTGCGACCGACGGCGAAGCCCTTGACGATGGGGGTGGCGGCCGTGGCGGCGAAGCCGGCCTCGAGCTCCTCGGCGGGGGCGTCGAGCCCGAGCAGCAGCACGCCGCGGCACCAGGGGTCATTGCGGGCGATGGTCTGCTCGATCGCGGCCCAGGCGGCGGGGGAGGCCTGCGGCTCGAGCTTCCACCAGTCGGGCTTGATGCCGAGGCCGTAGAGCTCCTGCATCGCACGGGCGATCGTGTCGGGGCCGAGCGGGCCGTTGCGGCCGGCGATGATCTCGACCAACAATTCGCGGCCGACCTTGCGGGCGGCCTCGAAGAGGGCCCGCAGCGTCTCCTGCTGGGCCTGCTTGAGCGCGGGCTCGTCGTCGGGGTGGTAGAAGCAGAGCGCCTTGATGCAGTGATCGACCGGCCATTCCGGCAGAGCCGAGCCGATGTCCTGGCTGCCCTCGAAGCGCAGCGGCCGCGAGCCCGGCTGCTCGACCGGGCGGCCGAGCCAGGAGAAGGGGTGGCGGGCGAATTCGAACATCGCCTCGCGGCCATGCTTCTCGTCGAGCAGCATGCCGTAGCCCGGCCGGCCGGCCGCGACGCGGGCGGCAGCCTTGACCGCCAGCACCTTGAAGTCGCGGATGCGGGCGGGGTCGGCACTGACCTTCTGCGCGACTTCCTCGAGCTGGGCGCGGTGGTCGCAGGCGAGCGCCATCAGCGAGGGGATGTCGCGGCGCCGCGTCGTCGCCCAGTGGATGTGGTTGATCGCCTCGTCCTTGCGGAGCGCGCGATGCGGGCTGCCGTTCCTGAGGAAGTACTGCAGCTCCGCGAAGGTCGGGCTCTCGGGCGAGCAGAGCAGCCGCGAGACGGCGAAGGCGCCGCAGGCATTGGCCCAGGTCGCGGCCGTCTGCAGGCTCTCGCCGCCGAGCCAGCCGCGCAGGAAGCCGGACATGAAGGCATCGCCCGCGCCCAGCACATTGTAGACCTCGATCGGGAAGCCCTTGCCGATGATGCCGTCCTCGAGATCGTCGGAGATTTCGCCCTCATAGACGATGCAGCCCATCGGGCCGCGCTTGAGCACGATCGTGGCGGGGGTGAGCGCGCGGATCGTCTTCAGCGCCGGCAGCAGCTCGCTCTCGCCCGAGGCGATCAGCACCTCCTCCTCGGTGCCGACGACGAGGTCGCAGCCGGGCAGGACGCTCTTCATCCGCTCGGAGACGGCGACTGATGCGATGTAGCGGTTGTCGCCGGCGGCATGGCCGGCGAGCCCCCAGAGATTGGGGCGGTAGTCGATGTCGAGGATGACCTTGCCGCCCTGCGCCCGCATCAGCCGCATCGCCTTGCGCTGGGCGGCCTCGGTGTTGTGCCTCGCGAAATGGGTGCCGGTGACGACGACGGCGCGGGCTGTGGCGAGGAAGGCCGGGTCGACGTCCTCCTCCTCCAGCGCCATGTCGGCGCAGTTCTCGCGGTAGAACAACAGGGGGAAGGACTTGTCGCTCTCGACCGAGAGGATGGCGAGCGCCGTCAGCCGCTGCGGGTCGGTCTTCAACCCGCCGAGATCGACGCCCTCACGGGCCAGCTGCTCGCGCAGGAAGCGGCCGAACTGCTCGTCGCCGACGCGGGTCAGCAGGGCCGAGCGCAGCCCCAGCCGCGCGGTGCCGATGGCGATGTTGGCCGGGCAACCGCCGACCGATTTGGCGAAGCTGCCGACATCCTCGAGCCGCGAGCCGATCTGCTGGCCGTAGAGATCGACCGATGCGCGCCCGATGGTGATGACGTCGAGCGACGGCGCGGGTCCGCCCTGCGATGCCGCCATGTCGTTCTCCCGCCTCGTCCTGCCCCTGGTCCCGGCTGCGCTGCGCGTTCCGGCGATCCGTCGTTTACGAAATAACAGTTCTACTTTCCAGTCAATTCGGAATGGATGTTCCCGATCTGGACGGCGGAGCCGAGGGCGTCAGGCGGGGCTGCGCGCGCGTCCGCGCGGCTTGCCGGGCTTGCGGTCCCGGCGCGCGTCGCCGATGCCGACAGCGAGCGCCATCGACAGTGCCATGGTGGCCGAGAGCGTGCGGAAGCCGCCGAAATCGGCCTCTGCGACCTCGAACCAGAGCGTCGCGAACTGGACCAGCGGTGAGAAGGCGCTGTCGGTGATGGCGACGACCGGCACGCCGCGCTCCGAGAGCTGGCGGGCCTCATCGATCGTCTCGGCCGCATAGGGCGAGAAGCTGACGGCGAGCGCGACGTCGCGCTGCGTCGCGAAGGAGAGGATCTCGGGGCTCAAGCCCGCAGCCGATTCGACGAGCTGGTTGCGCACGCCGAGCTTGCCCAGCGCATAGGCCATGTAGCTCGCCACCGGGTAGGAGCGCCGCCGCGCCAGGATGAAGACCGTCTCCGCGCCCGCGAGCGCCGCGATGGCGCGGTCGAGCTGCGCCTCGTCGAGCGAGCGGGCCAGAAGGTCGAGCGAGGTGCCCGAGGCGGTCAGGAAGCCCTCGAGGATGCGGTGATTGGCGCCGTTGTCGCCGACATCGGCCCGCAGCGCGCTGAGCCGCTCCTCATAGCTCGAATTGCGCTCGCGCAGGCGCTCGCGGAAGACGCTCTGCAGGCTGGTGAAGCCGTCGAAGCCGAGATGCTGGGCGAAGCGTACCAGCGTCGAGGGCTGGACGCCCGCAGCGTCCGCGATGCTGGCCGCCGTGCCGAAGGCGATCTCGTCGGGATTGTCGAGCGCATAGGCGGCGACCTGGGCGATGCGCTTGGGCAGCGACTGGCGGCGGGCGAGGATCAGCGATCTCAGGCCGTCGAAATCGCGAGGGGCCGCAAGGGCCGTCTCGTCCGTCATGCCATCTCTCTCCCGGCCGCGCGCCGCGCGTCAGCCCTTCTGGCAGCGCGCGCGGAATGGATCAAGTGTTCCAGCGATGGAACGCGCTGCGCCGTGCGCACGATCCGGGCTGGATCGGAGGGCGGCGCCATGGCACGCAGCCTGCAGGCGCGGCGCGCCATCCCGAGAGAGCGAGCCCGATGAAGATCCTGCTGCTGAACCCGAACACCAGCGAGAGCCTGACGACGCGGCTGCTCGCTGCGGCGGTGCAGGTCGTCGGCCCGGACACGCAGATCGTGCCCGCGACCGCGCCGCGCGGGGTCCCCTACATCTCGACGCGGGCGGAGGCGCAGATCGGCGGGGCGATGGCGCTCGAGATGCTGGCGGAGCGGGCGGGGGGCTATGACGCGGCGGTGATCGCGGCCTTCGGCGATCCCGGCCTGTTCGCGGCGCGAGAATTGTTCGAGGTGCCGGTGGTCGGCATGGCGGAGGCGGCAATGCTGACGGCCTGCATGCTCGGCCGGCGCTTCGCCATCGTCACCTTCGCGAGCGCGCTGGGGCCCTGGTATCAGGAATGCGTCGAGATGCATGGCATGGTCGATCGCTGCGCCGGCATCCGCATGCTCGACGGCGCCTTCCGCTCGATCTCCGACGTGCAGGAGGAGAAGGAAGACCTGCTGGTCGCGCTCGCCAACGAGGCGGTCGCGAGCACGCAGGCCGATGTGGTGATCCTGGCCGGGGCGCCGCTGGCGGGGCTGGCGGCGAAGGTTCGCGAGCGCATTCCCGTGCCGGTGATCGACCAGGTCCAGGCGGCGGTGCGGCAGGCGCAGACGCTGGCGCTGCTGCGGCCGCTCAAGGCGCGTACGGGCAGCTTCGCGCGGCCGGCGGGCAAGGAGAGCGTCGGGCTGGCGGGACCGCTGGCGGACTGGATCGCAAGGCGGGGGTAACCGTCGCAACTTGCAGCCAGAACCACCCCCGTCATCCTGGACAAGCCGCGCAGCGGCGCAGGCCGGGATCCATCATCGGGCTCCGCGGCGCCCGATGATGGATCCCGGTCGGCCTTTGGCCGCCCAGGATGACGGCGCGTTTCAGAGCATGATCGGAATGACGGCAGACCTCTACCCCACCCCGCTCGCGCCGCAGGTCTGGCCGCCGTCGACCGGCAGGCAGACGCCGGTGATGAACTTCGCCTCGTCGGAGGCGAGGAAGACGGCGGCGTTGGCGATGTCCCAGGCGGTGCCCATCTTGCCCATCGGCACGAGCGCGTCGCGGGCGGCGACCATCTCCTCGACGGAGGGGTACTGCGCCGAGATCTGCTTGTAGATCATCGGCGTGTCGATCAGGCCCGGCATGATGCAGTTCGCCCGGATGCCTTGCCTTGCGTATTGCATGGCGAGCGCCACCGTCGCCTGGTTCACGGCCGCCTTGGTCGCGTAATAGGCGAAATAGGGATAGCCGACCCAGCGGATCGCGGCGATCGATGAAATGTTGACGATCGCGCCGCCGCCGCCGGCCAGCATATGCGGGATCACGGCCTTGGAGCAGCGATAGACCGGGCCGAGATTGAGGTCGATCGCCGCCTGGAACTGCTCTTCCGACAATTCGACCGGGCCGCCCATATGGGTGACGCCGACATTGTTGTGGAGGATGTTGATGCGGCCGAAGCGCGTCATCGTCGCGGCCACGGCTGAGTCGATCGAGGCCTGCCGCGTGACGTCGGCGGCCAGCGCGATGGCGATGCCACCCTCGCCATTGATGATCGCCGCGGTCTCCTCGGCCGCCGCCTGGCTGATGTCGATGCAGGCGATGCGGGCGCCCTCGCGGGCGAAGGCGACAGCCGCCGCCTTGCCATTGCCCCAGCCCTCGCCGGAGGAGCCGGCGCCGAAGACGATGGCGATCTTGCCCTTGAGCCGGTCGGCCATGGTGGACGCTCTTCGATCAGTTGGAGAAACGGGCCGTCATTGCGAGGAGGCGCAGCCGACGAAGCAATCCAGAGCGGCAGAGCGCTTCAGTCTGGATTGCTTCGCTGCGCTCGCAATGACGGCTGAGCAGCCTCAGCTCAGCGAGCCGCCGACGGCCTTCTCGAGGATCGCCCAGGCCTCGTCGCCATACTTCTTCTTCCACTCGGCGTAGAAGCCGGCCTTGCGCAGGGCGTCGCGGAAGGGGTCGGCCTTGGTCTCGTTGAAGACCATGCCCTTGGACGTCAGGTCGTCGCGCAGGCCGGCATTGAGCTTGGCGACGTCGGCGCGCTCCAGCTCAGCGGCGGCGTTGAGGTTCTTGGCGACGATGGCGCGCAGATCCTCCGGCAGACGCTCCCAGGCGCGGCGGTTGCCGAGGAACCAGAAGCCGTCCCACATGTGGTTGGTCAGCGAGCAGAACTTCTGCACCTCGAAGAGCTTGGCGGTCGAGATGATCGCCAGCGGGTTTTCCTGTGCGTCGACGATCTTGGTCTGCAGCGCGGTGTAGACCTCGGCGAAGTTGATGCTGGCGGGGGCCGACTGGAAGGCGGTGAACATCGAGGTCCAGAGCGGCGAGACCGGCACGCGGATCTTCAGGCCCTTGAGGTCGTCGGGGGTGCTGATCGGGCCCTTGGACGAGGTCATCTGGCGGAAGCCATTGTCCCAGATCTTGTCCATGACGACGAGGTTGGCCTTGCCGATCTGGCCGCGCACATAGCTGCCGAGCTCGCCGTCCATGGCCTTCCAGACGGCGTCATAGTTCGGGAAGGCGAAGCCGATGCCCGAGACCGAGGCGTTGGGCACCAGGGTCGAGAGGATCAGCGGCGAGAGCGTGAAGAACTCGACGCCGCCGGAGCGGACCTGGCTCAGCATGTCGGTGTCGGAGCCGAGCTGGTTGTTCGGGAAGATCTGGATGACGACGCGGCCGTTGGTCTCGGCCTTGATCTTCTCGACCGCCTCGTTGGCGCGCACGTTCAGCGGGTGCGCCAACGGCAGGTTGTTGGCGTATTTGTAGGAGAATTCAGGCGTCTGCGCGAAGGCGGAACCGATGTGGAAGGTGCCGATCGCCGAGGTGGCGGCGGTGCCCTGGAGCAGGGTGCGGCGTGAGATGGTCATGGTCGTTTCTCCCTGTGGTTTATTGTGGTGGTCTTGTTCGACGAACCGGTGGCGTGGCGGCGGTCTTCTTCACAGCACCCAGGTCGAGAGGCCGGGCACGAAGGCGATGACGAGCAGGCCCGCGAGCAGCGCGATCAGATAGGGCCAGATCGCGCCCATCGCCTCGTCGGGCGAGACGTTGCCGATCTTGCAGGCGATGTAGAAGCCGATGCCGATCGGCGGGGTCATCAGGCCGATGTTCATCGCGGTGACCACCACCATCGAATAATGCACGTCGTTGATGCCGAGGCTCTTGGCAATCGGGAACATCAGCGGCGCCATCAGCACGATCGCGGGAAGCCCCTCGAGCACGCAACCCAGCACCAGGAACACGACGATCGTCACCACCATGAAGGTCAGCCAGCCGCCGGGCAGTCCGGTCATGAAGGTCGCGAGGTCGCGGGCGAAGCCGGTCTGCGTCAGGGCCCAGGCCATGGCGAGCGCGGTGCCGAGGATCATCAGGATGGCGCCCGAGAGGGCCGCCGTCTCGACGAACATCGCGTAGAATTTGCGCCGGCTGATGCCGCCGTAGAGCACCATGCCGATGATCAGCGCGTAGAGCACTGCGATGGTCGAGACTTCCGTGGCGGTGGCGACGCCGCCGCCGACCGCCGCACGGATGATGAAGGGCAGCACCAAAGCGGGGCCCGCGATCAGCGCGGTCTTGCCGATGACCGAGAGCGAGAGCCGGCGCACGCCCGCGAGGTCCTCATGGCGTGCCTTCCAGCGCGCGAGGATGGCGAGCGCCAGCAGCAGCACCATGGCGATGGCGAAGCCGGCGTTGAACAGGCCGGCGATCGAGACGCCGGCGACGGAGCCCAGCACGATCAGCACGATCGAGGGCGGCACCGTGTCGGCCATGGCCGCGCCGGTGGAGAGCAGCGCGATCAGCTCCTTGGGCTTGTAGCCGCGCCGCTTCATCTCCGGAAACAGCGCGGGCGCCACCGTTGCCATGTCCGAGACCTTCGAGCCGGAAATGCCCGAGACCAGGAAGAGCGAGCCGAGCAGGACATAGGACATGCCGGCACGGACATGGCCGAGCATGGAGGCGAGGAAGTCCACGATCGCCTTGCCCATGCCGGTGGCGTCGAGGATGCAGCCGAGCAGCACGAAGATCGGCACCGAGAGCAGGATGATGCTCGACATGCCCTCGTCCATGCGGCCGACCATCACCAGCATCGGCACATTGGTCGAGAAGACGAGGAAGCACAGGGTGCCCATGCCGAAGCAGAAGGCGATCGGCACGCCGGCGACCAGGCAGAGCGCGACGACAACGACGAGGAAGATCAGGATGTTGCCGTAGCCCAGCCCCTTCAGCGTCGGCGTCAGCCACCAGAAGGCGGCGCCGATGGCGAGGATCAGCGCCGCCGCCAGGACGAGATCGCGCAGCGTCGAGGTGCGCCAGGCGTGGCGCAACGCCAGCAGCGACATCAGGACGATGCCCGTTGCGAGCGCCGAGACGCGCCAGCTGTTGGGAATGTTGAGCGCGGCCGAGGTGACGTAGCTTTCCTCGATCGCATAGTCGATCGCCGGGTAGATCATCGCCAAGAGGAAGGCGGCGACGACGAGCAGCGCGAAGCTGTTGGCGAAGCCGCGCAGGCGCTCCGGCATCATGCCGATGAAGAGCGTCAGCCGCAGATGCTCGTTGCGGTCGATCGCGATCGCGGAGCCGAGCATGGCCAGCCAGAGGAAGGAGATCGAGGCGACCTCGTCGATCCAGATCACCGGCAGCGAAAAGACGTAGCGCGAGGTGACGCCGAGCAGCAGGACACCGATGATCAGCGCGACGAGGCCGGCGGCGACCGCCTCGACCGGGCGCATGAAGGGCGAGCCCGGGCGGACATCCTCGAGCTCCGCGATGGCCTCGGGCAGGGCGATCCTGTCGGCGACGTCGACCATGGCGGTGCTCAGCGCCAGCAGCGCGCGACGGCCAGGCCGACCGGCGACGTCACGGTTGCGGGCGTGGGGCCGGACCCCTCGCAGGGTGCCTGCGTCGACATTGGTTCGTCCTCCCGTCGCATCGATCTTGTCTGGCCTGTCGGGCGGCCGTCGATGCGGTCCACACTGTGATCAAGGTCACTGTGGATCGGGCCGGAGATTACACGAGGTAACCTGCATTGCAATCGGCAATCGGGCGAACTAGGCTGAAGACATAAAAATGAGGTCCACATCATGGACCTTTGGTGAGGACGCCAGGGTGCCAGGAAGCGACGAGGCGCGGGCCGGGATGTCCGGCTCGCAGAGCGTGGACCGCGCGCTGCAGCTGCTGGCGCTGATCGGCCGCGAGCCGGCGGGCGGGCTGCCGCTGGTCGAGATCGTCGCCGGCAGCGGCCTGAACAAGCCGACCGCGCGACGGCTGCTGCTGGCCCTGATCCGGGCCGGCCTCGTCGAGCAGGAGCCGCGGACACGTCATTACTGCCTGGGCGAGGAGGCCTTCGTGCTCGGCGTGCTGGCGGCGCGCCGGCACGGCCTGCTCGAACTGGCGATGGAGAGCCTGCGCCGCCTCGCCGCGGTGACGATGGACACCAGCTTCCTCTCCGTGCGGCGCGACCACTACTGCGTCTGCCTGCATCGCGAGGAGGGCACCTATCCGGTGCGCACCCATGCGCTGCAGATGGGCGACCAGCATCCGCTCGGTGTCGGCGCGGGGTCGCTCGCCCTGCTGGCGGCCTTGCCCGACGACGATGTGGACCGCCTCCTCGCCGCCAACGAGCCCGCCTTGCGCGCCCGCTATCAGGGGTTCGCGCCGGAGATCCTGCGCGACGATCTCGCGCTGGCCCGCCAGCGCGGCTTCGCCCTCAACCCCGGTCGGCTCGTCGCCAGCTCCTGGGGCGTCGGCATGGCCTTTCGCTATCCGGACGGGCGCGTCGCCGGCGCGCTCAGCCTGGCGGCGATCGACAGCCGCATGGCGCCGCAGCGACAGGACGAACTGGCCGGCCATCTGCGCGCCGAGGTGACGCGGATGGAGCGGGTGCTGGCGGACATGTTCGTGCCGGGTCGCACGGTCGCGGACCGGGCCGGGCGCTTCACCGCGCCGGCGCTCGAAGCGAGGCGGGCGTGATGGACGCGCGCATCGCCTCATGGGCCGGCACCGACCGATTTCACCCTGCGTTCTCGTCGAGGGAGACACTGGAATGACCGCAACGAAGGCCTCCGCCCCCGCCGGCGGCGTCGCGCCGATGACGCGGCGCGTGATGAATCTCGGCCACATCGTCGCGCAGAACGGGCGGCGGCTGGCCGCTCACCCCGCCTTCGTCTGGGGCGACCTGACGCTGAGCTGGGCCGATCTCGACGCGCAGGTCTCGGCGCTGGCGGCGGGCTTGCGGGCGCGCGGCATCGGCAAGGGCGACCGCATCCTGGTGCATTCGAAGAACTGCGACGCGATGTTCGTCTCGATGTTCGCGACCTTCCGGATCGGCGCCGTCTGGGTGCCGACGAATTTCCGGCTGCTGCCGGACGAGGTCGCCTATCTCTCGACCTCCTCGGGCGCGAAGGCGTTTCTCTGCCATGGCGATTTCCCCGACCATGCCACGGCCGTCGCGAAGGCTGCGCCCGCCCCGGACTTCACCTGGCGGATCGGGCCCGCGGCCTTCGGCGAGGACGAGGTCGGCGCGGTGATCGCGCGCCATCGCGGCGAGCGCGTCGCGGATGTCGCGGTCGAGCATGACGACCCCTGCTGGTTCTTCTTCACCTCCGGCACCACCGGGCGCTCGAAGGCCGCGGTGCTGACCCATGGCCAGATGGGCTTCGTCATCACCAACCATCTCTGCGACCTCGTGCCCGGCACGACGGAGGCCGATTGCTCGCTGGTGGTGGCGCCGCTCTCGCATGGCGCCGGCGTCCACCAGCTGATGCTGGCGGCGCGCGGGGCGGCCTCGATCCTGCTGCCGACCGAGCGCTTCGACATCGACGAGGCCTGGCGGCTGATCGCCCGCCATCGCGTCACCAGCCTGTTTACCGTGCCGACGATCCTGAAGATGCTGGTCGAGCATCCGGCGGTCGAGCAGAACGACCATTCCTCGCTGCGCTACGTCATCTATGCGGGCGCGCCGATGTATCGCGAGGACCAGAAGCGGGCGCTCGCCACGCTGGGCTCCGTGCTCGTGCAGTATTTCGGGCTGGGCGAGGTCACCGGCAACATCACTGTGCTGCCGCCCTCGCTGCATGTCGCCGAGGACGGGCCGGGCGCCCGCATCGGCAGCTGCGGCTATGCCCGCACCGCGATGCAGGTCCAGATCCAGGACGAGGCCGGCGAGGAGGTCGCAACCGGCGTGCAGGGCGAGATCTGCGTGATCGGGCCGGCCGTCTTCGCCGGCTATTACGACAACCCGGAAGCCAACGCGAAGTCGTTCCGGAACGGCTGGTTCCGCACCGGCGATCTCGGCCACATGGACGAGGAGGGCTTCGTCTACATCACCGGGCGCGCCTCGGACATGTACATCTCCGGCGGCTCGAACATCTATCCGCGCGAGATCGAGGAGAAGATCCTGACCCATCCCGCCATCGCGGAGGTCGCGGTGCTCGGCCTGCCCGATCCGGTCTGGGGCGAGATCGGGGTCGCCGTCTGCGTCTGCCGCGGCGGGGCCAGGGCCGACGAGGCGGAGATCGCCGGCTTCCTCTCGGAGAAGATCGCTCGCTACAAGATGCCCAAGCGCTTCTTCTTCTGGGAGGCGCTGCCGAAATCGGGCTACGGCAAGGTGCCGAAGCGCCTGGTGCGCGATGAGCTCGAGGCGCGCGGGCAGCTGGACTGGCTGAGGGGGCAGGGCTCGTGAGGCGCATCCAGCAGCCCGGGCCGGAGACGCCCGGCCGCATCCAGTGGGCGGAGTGCCACGGCCTGCGCTTTCCGCTGACACTGCAGCCCGGCCTGACGCTGCTCGAGGCCGTCCGGCGCGGCTTCGCGGCGGCCGGCTTCGTCAGCGGGACGGTCAAGCTCGACGGGCTGGCGCTCTCGCCCTTCGCCTATGTGATGCCGGCGCTGTCGCAGACGCCGGAGCATGCCGCCTTCTACAGCGACACCTTCCGGCCCGTCGGCGTCGCCCGCATCGAGGTGGGCGCGATGACCTTCGGCCTGCGCGACGGCGCACCCTTCTTCCACGCCCATGCGCTCTGGATCGAGGGCGACGGGCGGCGCAGCGGCGGCCATATCCTGCCCGACGAGACGATGGTGGCGGAGCCGATCACGCTGGCGGCGGTCGGGCTCGATGGCGCCGCCTTCCTGGGCGAGACCGACCCGGAGACGCATTTCAAGCTGTTCGGGCCGCAGCCGGCCGAGCCGCTCGGCGCGACGCGCGAGGGCCGCTTCTTCGCGCTGCGCGTCAAGCCGAACATCGATTTCTGCGGGGCGCTGGAGGGCTTCTGCGCCGAGCGCGGCATCGCGCGGGCGACGATCCATGGCGGCGTCGGCTCGACCATCGGGGCGCGCTTCGCGGAGGGCGGGGTCGTCGAGAACTTCGCCACCGAGGTCGCGATCACCGGCGGGTTGATCGTCGATGATGGCGCCGGACCGCAGGCGCAGATCGACGTCGCGCTGGTCGATTACACCGGGGCGATGGCGGCCGGGCGCTACCGGCGCGGCGACAACCCGGTGCTGATGACCTTCGAGCTGGTGCTGGAGGTGGGGTAACGCCATCCGTCATTGCGAGCGCAGCGAAGCAATCCAGAAAGCGTGCGCGTGGCTCTGGATTGCTTCGCTGCGCTCGCAATGACGATCAGGTGATCTTGCCTCGCGCCATCTCCATGTCCCGCAGATCCTTGCGCCGGATCTTGCCCGTCGCGGTCAGCGGCAGTTCGGTGACGAACTCGACATGGCGCGGATACTGATAGGCGGCGAGGCGGTCGCGGACGAAGGCCTGGATCTCGGCGGCCAGCGCCGCCGACGGCGCGATTCCCGGCATCGGCAGCACGAAGGCCTTGATCGCCTCGGTGCGGATCGGATCGGGCACGCCGATGACGGCCACCATCAGCACGGCGGCATGGCGGATGATGCAATCCTCGATGTCGCCCGGCCCGATCCGGTAGGAGCCCGAGGAGATGATGTCGTCGTCGCGACCCTGGAACCAGAAATAGCCCTGCTCGTCGCGCGCCCCGGTATCGCCGGTGACGAACCAGTCGCCGATGAACTTGGCCGCCGTCGCCTCGGGCTGGTGCCAGTATTCCAGCATCATCACGGGGTCCGGCCGCGCCACCGCGATCAGGCCCTGCTCACCGGCGGGCAGGATCTCGCCGTCGGCCGAGATCACCGCGACCTTGTGCCCCGGTACGGCGCGGCCCATCGAACCGGGCACGACGGGGAACAGGCCGGCGCAGTTCGACACGATCAGGTTGGCCTCGGTCTGGCCGTAGAATTCGTTGAGATCCAAGCCGAAGCTGTCCCGGCCCCAGGCGAGCATGTCGGCGCCCAGCGTTTCCCCGCCGGTGCCGACCGAGCGCATCGCGAAGCCGGGGCGACGCGGGTTGGCGACCTGCCGCATGAGTTTCAGCGCGGTCGGCGGCAGGAAGGCGTTGCGGACCCTGTGCCGCGCCATCAGGTCGAAGGCGGCCTCGGGGTCGAATTTCCGGGCCCGCGAGGCCAGCACGGGGACGCCGAAATACAGGCTCGGCAGCAGGACATCGAGCAGCCCTCCCGCCCAGGCCCAGTCGGCCGGGGTCCAGAACAGGTCGCCCGGCTGCGGGAAGAACTCCTGCGGCAGCTGGACGCCCGGCAGATGGCCGAGCAGGACGCGGTGGGCGTGGAGCGCGCCCTTGGGCTTTCCGGTCGTGCCCGAGGTGTAGATGATCAGCGCCGGATCCTCGGCATCGGTCTCGCGCGGTGAAAACGCGTCCGATGCCTTCGCCATCTCGGCGTCGAGGTCGGGATGGCCGTGGCCGCCGATCACGAGCAGCCGTCGCAGCTCCGGCAGGGCGTCGCGGATCGCCTCGATCTTGGGCAGGTTCTCGCCGTCGGTGATCAGCAGGCTCGCGCCCGAATGCTGCAGCCGGTGCTCGAGCGCGTCGGGCCCGAACTGGGTGAAGAGCGGCAGGGCGATCGCGCCGAGCTTGTAGATGGCGAGATGGGCGATCGCGGTCTCCGGCCGCTGCGGCAGCAGGATGCCGACGCGGTCGCCCGGTCGCACGCCCTGCGCCACCAGCAGATTGGCGAGCCGGTTGGACTGGCGCTTGAGCTCGTCGAAGCTCAACGTGGCGACGCCCGCCTCGTCCTCGTAGACCAGCGCCGGCCTGTTGGTCCCGTCGGCGTGGCGGTCGCAGCAGGCGACGCCGATGTTGAAGCGCTCCGGAACCCGCCAGACGAAGCGCGCGACGGTCTCGTCATAGCTGCCGTGGCGGGTCAGCATCGGTTCGGGTCCTGGTCGCGGCGCTTCATCAGCAGCTTCATCTGCCCGGTCTGGACCTGTTCGCCGCGCTGGTTGACGACAGCGAGCTTCAGCGTGACGACGCCGCGGTCGGGCTTGCGCGAGGGCTTGCGCTCCACGGTCGTCACGATCGCATGGACGGTATCGCCGATCCGGACCGGGCCTGAGAACGACCAGTGCAGGTCGAGCAGGCCCATGGTCGTGGCGTCGATCAGATTCTGCTGCGACATCAGCCCGATCGCCATGGCGAGCGTCAGCGGGCCATGGGCGATGCGCTCGCCGAAGGGTGTCGTGGCGCAATACTCGGCATCGACATGCAGCGGGTTGAAATCCCCCGACAGGCCGGAAAACAGGGTGATGTCGCCTTCCCCGACGGTTCGCCCGCGGGTGACCACACGCAGTTCGTCGGTGAAGTCCTCGAAGTAGAGCCCCATCGCGTCGTCCACCCCGGCTTGTCTCGTTGCCGCATTAGGCGCGCGCTGGTCGCGTGCTGGCAAGCAGCGCGGGGCGGGTATTCGCTCACGCCCGGCTTGCGCCGGTGGGGCGGCGCCCGAGCCCCTGTCGGCCCCACGGGCAGCGCCGGCCGACGTCTGGCGATCAGGAACGGCGCCTGTTATACAAGTCGTATAACGGATGGAGCCCGATATGAACGAGACCATGAAGCCTTCTGGGGCCACTCCTGCCATCTTGCAGGTCCGAAAGATCGGCAACTCGATCGGTCTGATCCTCCCGAAGGAGTTGCTGGCACAGACCGGGTTTGCCGAAGGTGACAAGGTCGAGGCGATCCTGCAGCCGGATGGCGGAATTCGGCTCAAGCCGCATGACGATCTGCATGCCCGCAGCATGGAGATCGCGCGACGGGCCATGAAGCAATACGCCGGAGCACTGCGCGAGCTTGCGAAATGAGCCAGTCGCCAGAACCGATCTGGCTTTTGACCGAGGCGGTGATCGATATCCATACCGAGCAGCTCGCTATGTTCGGCGGCCCGGACGGCGTCCGTGATCTCGGTCTTCTGGAGTCGGCCCTCGCACGGCCAAGAAACAGATTCGCGTATGGCGAAACTGATCTCGCGGCGCTGGCCGCCAGCTATGCGTTCGGCATTGCGCGCAATCACCCGTTCATCGACGGCAACAAGCGAGTTGCGCTGCTCGCTATGGTGACATTTCTGGGGCTGAACAACGTTGCCTTGGACGTCTCGAACGCGGCCGCGGCGGCTGCGATCCTTGCTCTTGCAGCGGGCGAGGTCGATGAAGACGGGCTGACCCAGTGGCTGCGCGACAACTGGCCGAAGGATGCGCCGGCATGAGGAAGATGCGATGAGCCGACCGATCTGGATCGAGGCCGCGATCAACGGGCCCTGGGGCGTCACGCGCCAGCCGGGCATCCCGATCGCCATTCCCGACATCGTCGCCGACGGGATCGCGGCGGTGGAGGCCGGCGCGGCGATCGTGCATCTGCATGTCTACGACCTCGAAACCGGGCGCCAGCGCGACGACTGGGAGCTCTACGCAAAGGCGATCGAGGGCATCCGCGCGAAGGTCGACGCCATCGTCTATCCGACCATTCCGATCGTCGGCTCGGCCTATGCCGGGGACATCATCGGGTCGGGCCGCTACACCCATCTGGAGGAACTGGCCAGGCGCGGTCTGGTCGAATGGGGCGTGCTCGACCCCGGCTCCTGCAACTGGCTGACCTTCGACGGCATTCCCGCTGGCGAGGCCGGCTTCATCTACCAGAACCCCGGCGAGCATATCCGCGAGGGCATGGCGGTGGCGCAGGCCCACAACATCCATCCGAGCTATGCGATCTACGAGCCCGGCTTCACGCGACTGGGCGCGGCGCTGGCCAAGGCCTATCCGGGCATGCCCTGTCCGATCTACCGGCTGATGTTCTCGGACGCCTTCGCCTGGGGCTTCCCGCCGCGCGACTGGGCGCTCGATGCGCATCTGAAGCTCCTGGCGGAGGATGCCCCCGAAGCGCCGGTGATGATCGCGGGGCTGGGTGTGGATCTGACAGGGCTGATTCCGGCGGCGGTCGCGCGCGGGGTGCATGTGCGCGCCGGGCTGGAGGATGCGCCCTTCGGCTGCGGGCGGACCAATGCCGATCTGGTGGCGGAGACGGTGCGGCGGGTCGAGGCCGCCGGCGGGCGCCCGGCCAGCGTCGCCGAGGTCAGGGCCCGGCTCAAGGCCGTGGGCTGAGCCGGCCATGGCGACGACAACCTGCGATGTCGTGATCCTCGGCGCGGGCCACAACGGGCTCGTCTGCGCGCACCGGCTCGCCCAGGCGGGGCTGTCGGTCACGGTTCTGGAGCGGCGCGGCGTCGTCGGCGGCGCGGCCGTGACCGAGAGCTTCCATCCCGGTTTCCGCAACTCGACCGCGAGCTACACGGTCAGCCTGCTGCGGCCCGAAATCATCGCCGCGATGGAGCTGCACCGGCACGGCCTGCGCATCGTCGAGCGGCGGATGGCCAACTTTCTGCCGCTGCCGGATGGGCGCCATCTCGCGGCCGGGCCGGGCCGGACGGCGGCCTCCGTCGCCGCCTTCTCGGAGCGCGATGCGCAGCGTCTGCCGGCCTATGAGGCGCGGCTGGAGACGGTGGCTGCGGTGCTGCGCGAGCTCGTGCTGCAGGCGCCGCCCAATCTCGGCGATGGCGGCTGGCTGGCGGCGCTGCCGGATCTGATCGATGCCGGCCGGGTGGCGCGGCGGCTGTCGCGGCTCGATCTCACCGCCAAGCGCGACGTGATGGACCTCTTCACCAAATCGGCGGGCGACTGGCTCGATGGCTGGTTCGAGAGCGAGCCGATCAAGGCGCTGCTCGGCTTCGACTCGGTGGTGGGCAACTATGCCAGCCCCTATACGCCGGGCTCGGCCTATGTGCTGCTGCACCATGTCTTCGGTGAGGTGAACGGCAACAAGGGCGCCTGGGGCCACGCCATCGGCGGCATGGGCGCGATCACCCAGGCGATGGCGAAGGCCTGCGCGGAAGCCGGCGTCGCCATCCGGCTCGACAGCCCGGTCGCGCAGGTGCTGAGCGAAAAGGGCCGGGCGTTCGGCGCGGTGACGGAGGCCGGCGATATGGTGCGGGCGCGCGCGGTCGTCTCGAACCTGCATCCGCGGCTGCTCTTCTCCAAGGTCGATCCCGCGATCGTGCCTGCGGATTTCACCGAGCGGATGACGCGCTACGCCTCGGGCTCGGGCACCTTCCGGATGAATGTCGCGCTGTCGGAGCTGCCGCGCTTCACCAGCCTGCCGGAGCCCGGCGACCAGCACACCGCCGGCATCATCATCGCGCCGAGCCTCGGCTACATGGACCGGGCCCATGCGCAGGCGCGTCTCTCAGGCTGGTCGCAGGAGCCGATCGTCGAGATGCTGATCCCGTCTACGCTGGACGACACGCTGGCGCCGCAGGGCGGCCATGTCGCGAGCCTGTTCTGCCAGCATGTCGCGCCTGATCTGCCCGAAGGGCTGGACTGGGAGACCTGCCGCGACAGGGTCGCCGATCTCATGATCGAGACGGTCGATCGCCATGCGCCGGGCTTCAGGGCCTCGGTGGTCGGGCGGCTGGCGCTCTCCCCCGCCGATCTGGAGGCGCGCTTCGGGCTTATCAGTGGCGACATCTTCCATGGCCGGCTGACGCTCGACCAGCTCTTCTGCGCCCGGCCCGTGCTCGGCCATGCCGATTACCGCATGCCGGTGCCGGGGCTCTATCTCTGCGGCTCGGGCGCCCATCCCGGCGGCGGCGTCACCGGCGCGCCGGGGTATAACGCGGCGGCCGCCGTGCTGGCGGATTGGCGGCGCAGGCGGGTTTGAGGGGCGATGCGGGTTGATGCGCCCTCGGAGGGTGGGTGGAAGGGTACTGATTGGGTGGGGGAGATAGTGCGGGGGCAGGCGTAGCGATGGCCGTTGTGCGCCGATAGCTGACCTGAAGGCCCTGCCCAAAAGCTGACATTCCACGATTCGCGAAAAGGACCCGCTGTCGATCCAATATCCGCGGGCCATAGCTTTCGACCGTCGCGCAGGCCTCGCCTCCATTGCAGGCTAAAGCGTCGGCTCATGACGTGTTGCAGGGGACCGCTGAGCCGTTACCGCGTCGTCGGCGTAGCCGCTTCGACCCGCGCGTACAGGGCCAGCTCAGGGATCACTCGCTCCCAGCCTCATGCAAATCGGTGCCCTGCGCTCGGGACATGCCCCCTCGGCGCTCAGCTCATTCGGACGTGGAATCGAAGCCCCGCCGCCTAACCCTCACAATCGGCAGAGCCATTCGTCTTGCGACGATGAGGGATTTTACGGGCGCTTCGGCGCCCAAATTGCGCCATCTCGGCCGGGACATCCAGTTGGGTCACCTCGGCTGTGAGAGGGAGCTATTGCTTTTGATCATGGACTGAATGCCTAAGAAGTAATCACAAATGCCTCAAAATTAATCATTTCTTAGCCGTCGGCAGGGCATCGGAGACAGTGTGGCTTGGGCGAGGATGCGTCGAACACGTATATCGTGACACCCCCAGCGTACAAACTAAGACGTCGAGATATGAAATCGACGATTTTTGAATCAATGCGTGCCTGAACGAGGAATACATCATGTTGTCGGCAATTCAACGGACACGTATTGTTCATCGTGTCATGATCGGATTTTCAGCGACGCTGATCCTTGCAGCCGTGCTCGGGTTCATCAGCATCAACCGGGTCGACCTGATCAATCGGGGCCTGACGACCATCAATGATCTGAATTCGGTCAAGCAGCGCTTCGCGATCAATTTCCGCGGCAGCGTTCATGATCGCGCGATCAGCCTGCGCGACGTCACGCTCGTGGACAGTGCTGCCGATGTGCAGGCGAATGTCGCTGACATCGAGCGCCTGGCCGAAGCCTATCGCCAGTCGGCTGTGTCTCTGGATCGGATGCTTGCAGACCCCACGCAGGTCTCGCCTGATGAGGCGCGCATCCTCGCGAGCATCAAGGCGACCGAAGCCAAGACTCTTCCCGTCTCGGAGCGCGTCATTGCCCTGCGCAAGGCCGGCGATGTGGCGCAGGCCAAGCAGGTGATGATGGCGGAGGCGCGTCCGCTCTTCACCGAATGGCTGGCGCGCATCAACCAGTTCATCGATCTCCAGGAGGCCAACAACCAGAAGCTCGGCCAGAGCGTGCGCGGCGTCTCCGCGAACTTCACGGCGATGACGCTGCTTCTGCTGGGTTCGGCGCTGCTGATCGGCCTTGCCTTCGCGTGGTGGTCGATTCGCGCAATCCGGCCGTTGAGTGGCCTCACCCAGGTCATGACCCAGTTCGCGAATGGCGATCTCCAGGCGAGCGTGCCCCATAGCGATCGGGCCGATGAAGTCGGCGCCATGGCGAAGGCGCTGCAGATTTTCCGCAGCAATGCGCTGGCGATGCGGACGATGGAATCCGAGGCCGCGGCGGCGCGCCAGGCGGCCGAGGACGAGCGGCTTTCGACCGATGAGCAGCGGGCCCGGACGGTCAAGGAGCAACTCGACGGCGCCCGCCAGCAGGAGCAGATCGTCGATCTCCTCGCATCCGGGCTGCAGCGGCTCGCTCAGGGCGATCTGACCTGCCGGATCGAGGCTCCGGTGCCGGCGGATTATCTGAAGCTGCGGGACGATTTCAACGTGATGGTCGACCGCTTGAGCGGGATGGTCGGCATGATCCAGGCGACCTCGGCCGATGTTGGGCTGGCCGCCCGCGAAATCACCACGGGCGCTGCCGATCTGTCCAAGCGCACCGAAGAGCAGGCCTCGAGCCTGGAGGAGACGGCTGCCACGACGGAAGAACTCGCAGCCTCGGTGAAGGCTTCCGCCCAGGCGTCGCGTCAGGCCGCCGCTGTTGCCGATGAGGCGAAGCAGGCTGCTCAGGCAGGCGGGACGATCGCCGGCAAGGCGGTCGAGGCCATGGCGCGCATCGAGGACGCCTCGACCAAGATCTCCGACATCATCCGGGTGATCGACGACATCGCCTTCCAGACCAACCTGCTGGCGCTGAACGCGGCCGTCGAGGCGGCGCGGGCTGGCGATGCCGGCAAGGGCTTCGCCGTTGTCGCATCTGAGGTTCGCACCCTGGCGCAGCGTTCGGGCGAAGCAGCCAAGGACATCTCGGCGCTGATCTCGTCCTCGAACATGGAGGTGGGCGAGGGCGTGAAGCTGGTGCGTCAGGCCGGTGAGTCGCTCGACCGTATCCTCGCGGCCTCGCAGAAGGTCGCCGCGACGATCGCCGATATCTCCGCCGCCTCGGGCGAACAGGCCAACGGCATCGATGAGATGAGCCAGGCCGTCGCCCATCTCGACGAGATGACACAGCAGAATGCCGCGCTGGCCGAACAGAGCGCTGCCTCGGCCGGTTCGCTCTCGGGCAAGATCGCCCAGCTCAACGATCTCGTCGCCGCCTTCAAGACCGGGCCGGACGACGGCCGGGCCGGCAGCGCTCCCGCGCCGCGGCCCGTCGCGCCTGAACCGGCGCGCCTGCGCCAGCTCGCGGAAGTCGCCTTCAGCCAGACGAGGGCGCCGGCACCCCGCGCCGCCGCGCCGGCCGTCGCTCCCGCCAAAATCATGACCGAAGCGTTCGATTTCGACCGTGCGGTTCGCGCGCATTCGGACTGGAAGATGAAGCTGGGCGCATATATCCGGCGGCCTGACCAGACCTTGCGCGCCGTCGAGGTCGCGCGCGACGACGTATGCGAACTCGGGTGCTGGATCCATGGGCCCGGGCGCAACATGGCAGGGGCCAAAGAGTATGCGGAGCTGAAAAGCGCCCACGCCGCGTTTCACCGGACGGCCGCCGATATCGTGCGTCGTGCCGATGCCGGAGAGACGGTTTCGGAAGACATCGCTCTGTCTGCGACCAGCCCCTACAGCAACGCGTCGAGCCATGTCATCCAAGCGATCGTCGCGATGAAGCGCAGGACTGCCAGCCCATCCTCCACGAGTGCCAACCCTGCACCTCGGAAGGTCGCCAACAGCCGCGCCGGCGACAGCGGCTGGGAAGAGTTCTGAGCCGGTCCCGCCCGTCGCCCACGGGAAGCGCGCCCCCCCTCCGTCGGGGCGCGCTGGGACTAGCCAATGGATCAGAGCTTTATGGTCGCCAACAAAATGTGTCGAGGCCAGGTCGAATGTTCACCACACACTCTCTCACGATCGACATCGTCCAGAGATCGGCTATCCCAGCCTGCCTCTCGACAGTCGGCCTTTACGACTCGTTCTACGTCACTACAAACGAGAGTTATCTCAAGCTCATCGAGCGGGTTTGGGCTGAGATCGAACACAAGAACCTCGTCTCGGACGGGTCAGCCGTTAGCAACCCGCAACGAGATCGCCGGCTTTGGCTGCTGGATACGCAGGGGTTCTACGATGCTGAACCTGCTCAGATTCGCATCGCGACAGGCCGATTCGTCACGGTAGAGATAAGCGCCCAGAGGGTTTGGTGCAGTGGCACTGCGTGTGACCTGGAGTTCTTCTCGCCTCTTTCTGTTCCTGAGCGGGAACCGCCCGTCATCAGAGTAGGCGACGCCGCCAAGAAAGCGGAATTCTCGGGACGCCTTAGGCGGAGCGTACCAGCTATGAACACGCTCGACCGTGAAATCCTGATGCGCCGAATGTTATCCCTGACTGCTGAAGGAACTCTCTTGGCTGCTCGCCTTTGTGACTCGGCCGATGTGCGGGCGTCTCTGCAAATGATTGTTGATCGCCTCGCTTCATTTCAAGTCGAAAATGAAATGATCGCTACAAAAGTGAGCTTCGATTTTAATAGAATTGGTTCAGATTCAGTCGAGGATATTCTACTTCACGTCGCTGGTGAAATTTGGTCATTGATCGTAAATTGCAGCAGCATTGAGACTGCTGATATGCTAAAAAATTTGGTTGCCGGCTATTCTGTGCCAAAATTGAGCGTGATCCGCAGTTAATTAGATTCAATATAAAATATCATTTTTATTTATTTCAAATAATCAAATACAATAACTTAATCTTCATATGCATAATTACATTTTGCTGATTTATTTCAGTCTACATAATATTATATCTCATCGTTGATGTTATTATATTGAGATGTTATGCTGTATAATAGATCATAATCTTCTCTCGTGCCCACAATATTGGGCGAAAAAATGGATAAGGATGACGGTTTGCAGATGGCGATCTGCCATACACTACGCGAATTCGCCTCGCCTTGGTGGCTTGGGCGGCACGATCAAGCCGCCTGACAGCAGCCGTCGGCAGAGTCGGTTTTGGGCCAGAAGCACCCATTCGCGAATGTCAGGGCCAGACTACCGCCCCCCCCCCCCCATCTGCCATCCTCTCGCCCCGCGAGACCACCCGCCGCATTGGCCCCGGGACGACGCCACCCTACATAGGAGCCCAGCCCGCCCCCGAAAGCGCCCCGCCCCATGTCCGACCGCGACTCCGAAGCCAACCGCTTTTCTGCCCGGGCAGTGCGCTATGTGCGTGTCGGGGCCAATGTCGGCGGGGTGGCGGCGCGGATTGCGGGCGCCCGGCTGTTCGGGATGGAGGGGCGCAACGCCTCCAATGCCGAGGCGCTGGCCAAGGCGCTGGGGGGGCTGAAGGGCCCGATCATGAAGGTGGCGCAGCTCGTCGCCACGATCCCCGATGTCGTGCCGCCGGAATATGCCGCCGAACTGCAGAAGCTGCAGTCGCAGGCGCCGCCGATGGGCGCGGCCTTCGTCAAGCGCCGGATGATGGCGGAGCTCGGGCCGCAATGGCGCGAGCGCTTCGGCTCCTTCGATCTGCAGCCGGCGGCGGCGGCCTCGCTGGGGCAGGTGCATCGGGCGACGACGCTGGAGGGCGTCGCGCTCGCCTGCAAGCTGCAATATCCGGATATGGAATCGGCCGTTGAGGCCGACATCTCGCAGCTCGACATCCTGTTTGCGCTGCACCGGCGCATGGACCCGGTGATCGACACCAGCGAGATCGCCACCGAGATCGGCGCGCGCGTCCGCGAGGAGCTCGACTACCAGCGCGAGGCCAAGCATATCGCGCTCTATCGGGAGGTGCTGGCGCAGACGCCGGAGATCCGCGTGCCGGCGCTGGAGACCTCGCTCTCGACGAAGCGGCTGCTGACCATGCACTGGCTCGAGGGCGACGGCATCCTCACTCACAAGCAGGACGAGCAGCAGGCGCGCGACCGGATCTCGACGGCGATGTTCAAGGCCTGGTGGCGGCCCTTCAGCCATCACGGCATCATCCATGGCGACCCGCATCTCGGCAATTACACGGTCTTCTCGGAGGACGGCGCCCCGCAGGGCATCAACCTGCTGGACTATGGCTGCATCCGCATCTTCCCGCCGTCTTTCGTGGGCGGGGTCGTCGATCTCTATCGCGGCCTGCTGGAGGGCGACGAGGCGCGCGTCGTCCATGCCTATGAGGTCTGGGGCTTCAAGGGGCTGACGAAGGAGCTGGTCGACACGCTCAACATCTGGGCGCGCTTCATCTACGGGCCGCTGCTGGAGGACCGGACGCGCCGCATCGCCGAGGATGTCAGCCCGGCCGAATATGGCCGCCGCCAGGCCTTCGAGGTGCATCAGGCGCTGAAGAAGCGCGGGCCGGTGACCGTGCCGCGCGAATTCGTCTTCATGGACCGCGCCGCGATCGGGCTCGGCGGGGTGTTCCTGCATCTCGATGCGGAACTGAACTTCCACCGGCTGTTCGAGGCCGAGATCGAGGGTTTCCAGATCGAGACGGTGGCGGCCGACCAGGCCTCGGCGCTGGCGCGGGCGGGGCTGGTGGCGACGGCTTAGGGCCCGACACTGCCGCGCTGAAACATAGCGTCATCTGGACAAGCGGCGCAGCCGCGCAGGCCGGGATCCATCATAAGGCTCCGTCGATGCCCTATGATGGATCCCGGGACGACCTGCGGTCGCCCCAGGATGACGCGGCTGTTGCCGGGGGTGGATCGCTGGATTCGGTCCCTTTCCCGATTCGGCGCTTGCTTGTGCGGCACGGGGCAGTCTAGATCGCGCGCTTCCCGTCCAGCGTTTCCGGAAGCGCTTCCCGCCATGGCCACCACCTCCGCGCCCGTCGCCATCATCATGGGCAGCCAGTCCGACTGGGCGACCATGCGCCATGCCGCCGAGACGCTCGATGCGCTCGGCATCGGCCATGACGACCGCATCGTCTCCGCCCATCGCACGCCGCAGCGCATGGTCGAGTTCGCGACCGGCGCCAAGGCGGAAGGCTTCAAGGTGGTGATCGCGGGGGCAGGCGGCGCGGCGCATCTGCCGGGCATGACGGCGTCGCTGACGCCGCTGCCGGTCTTCGGCGTTCCCGTCGAATCCAAGGCGCTGTCGGGGCAGGACTCGCTGCTCTCGATCGTGCAGATGCCGGCGGGCATCCCGGTCGGCACGCTCGCCATCGGCCGGGCCGGCGCGGTCAATGCGGCGCTGCTAGCAGCCGCCGTGCTGGCGCTGTCGGACGAGGGCCTGGCGGAGCGGCTCGACGCCTATCGCGCCCGCCAGAGCGCGGCGATCGCGGAACGCCCCGTGAAGGACGAGGCGTGAGCGCGCCGGTGGTCGAGGGGCGGCCGCTGGCGCCCGGCGCCGTGCTCGGCATCCTCGGCGGCGGCCAGCTCGCCCGGATGATCGCACTCGCCGCGGCCGATCTCGGCGTCGCCAGCCATATCTTCGCGCCCGAGCCCGAGAACCCGGCCTTCGACGTGGCGGCGGCGAAGACGGTGGCTCCTTACGAGGACGAGGCGGCGCTCGCCCGTTTCGCGGATGCCGTCGATGTCGTGACCTATGAATTCGAGAACGTACCGGCGGCAACCGCGGCCTTCCTCGCCGCCCGCAAGCCGCTGCATCCGGGCGCGCATGCGCTGGCGGTGACGCAGGACCGGCTGAGCGAGAAGCGCTTCGTCTCCGAGCAGGGGCTGACGGTGGCGCCCTTCCGTGCGGTGGACTCGCTGGCGGATCTCGAGGATGCGGTCGCCGCGCTCGGGCGGCCTTGCGTGCTGAAGACCCGCCGCTTCGGCTATGACGGCAAGGGCCAGGTCAAGATCCTGCCCGGGACCGATCTCGCGGAAGCCTATGAGGCGATCGGCCGTCAGCCTGCGGTGCTGGAGGGCTTCGTCAGCTTCGCCCGCGAGGTCTCGGTCGTGGCGGCGCGCGGCACGGATGGCAGCTTCGCGGCATTCGATCTCTGCGAGAACGAGCATCGCGACCATATCCTCGCCTTCACCCGCATCCCGGCGCAGGTCTCGGCGGCGACGGAGGCCGCCGCCATCGAGGCGGCACGGCGGATCGGTGCGGCGCTCGGCTATGTCGGCGTCTTCGCGGTCGAGATGTTCGTCGTCGGCGAGGGGCCAAGCGAGAGCGTCGTCGTCAACGAGATCGCGCCGCGCGTCCACAACTCCGGCCACTGGACCAGCGAGGGGGCCCAGACCTCGCAGTTCCACCAGCATGTCCGGGCCGTCTGCGGCTTCCCGCTGGGCTCGGCCGCCCGTCGCGGCCGTGTCGAGATGGAGAACCTGATCGGCGACGCCGCGCTGCGCTGGCGCGAACTCCTGGCCGAGCCCGGCGCGCATCTGCATCTCTACGGCAAGCGCGAGGCCCGTCCGGGGCGCAAGATGGGCCATGTCACGCGGGTTGTCCCCGAGCAGGGCTGAGGCGGCTCAGAGCACCCGCTGCAGCGGCTCGCCGCGCGCCAGCCAGAACGCCTTCAGCGGGCCCGGGACGATGCCGAGCTTGCGGTAGAGGAACAGGGCGAAGGCGCCGGGCTCGGCGCCGCCGCTTGCGCGATAGGGCTCCATCAGCCGCTCCAGCACGATCTTGCGATGGCGCTGGCGTGCGGCCGGCCGCAGGGCCGAGGGCGGCGTCTGCATGATCAGCTGCACCAGCCGGTCGAGGATCGCCTCATCGGTCGTGCCGGCGAGGCTGGCGAGATCGGCCTCCAGCACGGCATGCTTGGCCTCGAGGAAGGTCGCGCCCTTGGCATAGGCCTGCTCGACGCGCTGCCAGGCGGGGATGGCGAGGTCGTTGGCGAGAATCATGATGCGCCGTTCGACCTCGGAATCATGGGGCTGCTCGGGGCCGGCGTTTGTCATCGATTTTCCCGGTTTGGCGGCGTGGACAGCCGCAGGCTTTTCTGTTATCCGCACGAACCTTCGAAGGGTCTGCTTCGCCGATCCTCCGTCCACCCTTATTAGACCAACCCGCTAAAGACGGACACTCACGTGCAGGTTCTCGTTCGCGACAACAACGTCGATCAGGCTCTCCGCGCTCTCAAGAAGAAGCTGCAGCGCGAAGGCGTCTTCCGCGAGATGAAGCTCCGCGGCCATTACGAGAAGCCCTCCGAGAAGAAGGCCCGCGAGAAGGCGGAAGCCGTTCGTCGCGCCCGCAAGCTGCAGCGCAAGAAGCTCCAGCGCGAAGGCCTGCTGCCGGCGCCGGTGAAGCCGAAGCGCCCCTGATCCTCGCCAGGGCTGCGGCGTTTCGCCCGCCCTCGATGATCTGAAAAGACCCGACTGCGCCTGGAGCCGTCTCCGGGCGCTGTTGCTTTTCCGGCGGCGTTAACCAACTCTTGTCACAAGCGGGCGCTTTCCTCAGCGGAGCGCTGTCGGTTGGGGAGCGCGACGAGGCGGCGTCGATCCGGATGGGTCGGCGCGGCGGACGAGGCACGAAACCGGACCGATGAGGCGAAGCATGATGCGTGGCAGGAACTGGCTTGCGGCGGCGGGCCTGGCGGTGGCGCTGGCGGGTTGCGACACCGTTTCGACCATGACGGCCCAGCCGATCGCCGAACTCGACACCGCCTCGGCGGCCGAGGCCAGCGTCAACATCGGCTCGCTGAGCGAGGTCATCGCCCGCAACCCCAACGATCCCGGCGCCTACAACACGCGCGGCGCGGCCTATGCCCGCGTCGGCCGCTTCTCGGATGCGATCGCCGACTTCACCAAGGCGGTGCAGCTCGATCCCAACCTCGCTTCGGCCTACACCAATCGCGGCCTGGCGCTGCGCCAGAGCGGCCGCAACGATGCCGCGCTGGCCGATTTCAACAAGGCGACGAGCGTCGCGCCGAACTATGCGCCGGCCTTCATCGCGCGGGCCAATCTGCTGCGGGCTCAGGGCAACAGCCCGCAGGCGCTGGCCGACCTCAACACCGCGATCCGCCTCAATCCGGAATCGGCGGAAGCCTTTCATGCGCGCGGGCTGGTCTACCAGCGCGAGGGCCAGCACCAGTATGCGATCTCGGATTTCGATTCGGTGATCGACCGCAATCCCTACAACGCGCCGCCCTATATCGCCCGCGGGCAGAGCCTGAACGCCATCGGCAAGTACGATTCGGCGCTCGAGGATTTCACCGCCGCGCTCAATGTCGACAACCGCAACGCCGATGCCTGGGCCGGTCGCGGCTTCGCGCAGGAGAAGCTCGGCCAGCGCTCGGAAGCCTCGCAGAGCTACCAGCGGGCGCTGGGGCTGGACGGCAACAATGCGGCCGCGCGCGCCGGGCAGGGCCGTCTCGGCGGCGGCGGCGGGCTGTTCCGCAGCTGATCACTCGATCGTGCGGCTTTCCGCCGCCTGGACGGCCCCGCGCGTCACCTCGGCGAGGAAGCGCCGGACCTCGGGCAGCGAGCCATGCGCCGGCAGATCCTCATGCCCGCCTTTGGGGAAGCGCAGGAAGCGCTTGGGGGCGTTGGCGAGGCCGAAGAGGGCCTCGCCCTGGGCGAAGGGGATGACCCGGTCCCGCTCGCCATGCAGCACCAGCAGCGGCGCCCTCACCGCGCCTATCACCGTGTCCGAGCGGAAGCTGTCGAGCATCAGCCAGGACACGGGCACGTAAGGATAGATCCCCTGCGCCACCGCGACGGTGGAGAGATAGGGCGCCTCCAGCACGACGGCCGCCAGCGGCGCCTCGGCTGCGAGCTTCAGCACCACGCCGGTTCCCAGCGATTCGCCGTAGCCGATCAGCTGCGCCGCGCCGAAGCGCTCGGCGGCGAAGCCATAGGCGGCGCGGGCGTCGAGATGCAGCCCCGCTTCGCTGGGGCGGCCCGTCGAGCCGCCATAGCCGCGGTAGCTGACGGCGAGCAGGCCGCTGCCGTCCTCCGTCAGGGCGCGGAAGCGGGCGACGCGGCCGGGGCTGCCGAGATGGCCGGCATTGCCGTGGAAATAGAGGATCACCGGCTTGCCCGAGCGTGGCGGCACCGCCCAGGCGACAAGGCGCTCGCCATCGGCGGCGGTCAGGGTCAGTTCTTCGGCCGCGGGCAGCCCGGCGGCGGCGAGGTCGGCCCGGGCCGGATTGCGCGGAAAGACCAGATCGCGCTGCCGGACGAAGAGCAGCCCGAGGACAGCGAGATAGACGGCGAGGGCGAGGCCGAGGAGGCGGGTCAGGATCATCATCGCATCGCTTCTCCCCCAGCAAGGTGGCGATCGCGCGACGCTCAGTCGAGCCGCTTGAGCATCTCGTAGGAGACGGCCTCGAAACCGGCGCGGCGATAGGCCCGCAGCGCCGGGTCGTTGCCGGTCAGCGCGCCGAGCTGGAGCGCCCCGTATCCGCGCTCGCGGGCGAAGCGCTCCGCCTGCGCCAGCAGGATCTGGCCGACGCCGGTGCCGCGCTGGCCGGCATCGACGACGATGTTCTCGATCAGGACATGGTCGCGCAGGTCGTCATGGACATAGGGGCCGGTGCGGCCGAGTCGCAAGGCGAGATAGCCGATGCAGGCGCCCGCCAGCTCGGCGACGAACTGCGCGCCGTCGTGGTCCCGCGTCTGCGCGCTGTCGGCCTCGAGCAGCGCCTGGGCGGTGGCGAGGCCGCTGGCGCGCGTCGGGCTCAGATGCGCCTCATGGGCGGCGAGCTGCATCAGCAGGCCGGTCACGGCGGCGCGGTCGCCGTCCCGCATCGGGCGGAGGGTGATGCTCACGGTTTCAAGGCTCCAAACGAAAAAGACCGGCACGAGGCCGGCCTTTCGCAGCGGGACGGGCGAGGGCGCCTCAGTGCGCCATCGCCTTGACGATGTCGTCGGTGACCTTCTTGGCGTCGCCGAAGAGCATCATCGTGTTGGGGCGGAAGAACAGCTCGTTCTCGACGCCGGCATAGCCGGCGGCCATGCCGCGCTTGATGAAGAGCACGGTCTTGGCCTTCTCGACGTCGAGGATCGGCATGCCGTAGATCGGCGAGGCCTTGTCGGTCTTGGCGGCCGGGTTGGTGACGTCGTTGGCGCCGATGACGAAGGCGACGTCGGCCTGGCCGAATTCCGAGTTGATGTCCTCGAGCTCGAAGACCTCGTCATAGGGCACGTTGGCCTCGGCCAGCAGCACGTTCATGTGGCCGGGCATGCGGCCCGCGACCGGATGGATGGCGTACTTCACCTCGACGCCCTCCTTCTTGAGGAGGTCGGCCATCTCGCGCAGCGTGTGCTGGGCCTGCGCCACCGCCATGCCGTAGCCGGGCACGATGATGACCTTGCCGGCGTTCTTCATGATGTAGGCGGCATCGTCCGCCGAGCCCTGCTTGACCGGGCGCGCCTCGACCGCACCACCGGCGCCGGCCGCGGCATCGTCGCCGCCGAAGCCGCCGAGGATGACCGAGAGGAAGCTCCGGTTCATCGCCTTGCACATGATGTAGGACAGGATGGCACCCGAGGAGCCGACCAGTGCGCCGGTGATGATCAGCGCCATGTTGCCGAGCGTGAAGCCGATGCCCGCGGCCGCCCAGCCCGAATAGGAGTTGAGCATCGAGACGACGACGGGCATGTCGGCGCCGCCGATCGGAATGATCAGCAGCACGCCGAGCGCAAACGAGACCAGCACGATCAGCCAGAAGACGACATGGCTCTCGGTCTTCAGGAAGATCAGCAGCAGCACGACGAGCGCGATGCCGAGCCCGATGTTGATGCCGTGGCGCTGCGGCAGCATGATCGGCTTGCCGCTCATGCGCCCGTCGAGCTTGAGGAAGGCGATGATCGAGCCGGTGAAGGTGATCGCGCCGATGGCGACGCCGAGCCCCATCTCGAACAGGCTGGCGCCGCTGATGCCGCCGACCTTGCCGATGCCGAAGGCGCTCGGCGCATAGAGCGCCGCCGCCGCCACCAGCACCGCGGCAAGGCCGACGAGCGAGTGGAAGAAGGCGACGAGCTGCGGCATCTGCGTCATCTGGACGCGCTTGGCCATGAAGGCGCCGATGCCGCCGCCGATGGCGATGCCCGCGATGACCAGGAGCCAGCCCGAGAAGCCGGCCGGCGGGAAGAAGACGACCGTGGTGGCGATGGCGATGCCCATGCCGACCATGCCGTAGAGATTGCCCTGGCGGGACGTCGTCGGGTGCGACAGGCCCCGCAGGGCCATGATGAAGAGGACGCCGGCGACGACGTAGAGAAGGGCGGAGAGGTTCGCGGCCATCGGCGCTCAGCCCTTCTTCTTGTACATGGACAACATCCGCTCGGTGACGAGGAAGCCGCCGAAGATGTTGACCGAGGCGAGGACCAGCGCGAGGAAGCCGAAGATCTTGGCCCAGACCGGGCCGTCGCCCAGCGCAGGCGCCGCCTCGACGCCGACCGCGAGCAGCGCGCCGACGACGATGACCGAGGAGATCGCGTTGGTGACCGACATCAGCGGGGTGTGCAGCGCCGGGGTCACCGACCAGACGACGTAGTAGCCGACGAAGACGGCGAGCACGAAGATCGCCAGGCGGAACACCGTGGGATCGACGAAGCCGCCCGTCGCGGCGCTGGCGCCGGCCGCGAGGCTGTCGGCATGCTGGGCGGCGAGATCGGCGGCCTGCCTAGCCGCCGCGGCGACGGAGCGGGCCTGCTCGAGGGCCTGTTCGGGTGTCGGATTAGCCATTGGTGACGCTCCCCTCGACGGCCGGCACGGGCTCTGGTTCTGGCTTGGGCGCGGGCTTGGCCGCGAAATTCGGGTGGATCACGGCGCCGTCGCGGGTCAGGGCGGTGGCCTTGACCAGCTCGTCGTCCCAGTTCACCGCGACCTTCTTCTCGGCCTTGTCGATCAGCGTCTCGACGAAGGCGAGCAGGTTCTTGGCGTAGAGCTGCGAGGCGGTGGCCGGCAGGCGGCCGGGCACGTTGAGGTGGCCGACGATCTTGACGCCGTTGGGCGTCACCACGACCTCGCCCGGCTTGGCGAGTTCGCAGTTGCCGCCGCGCTCGACCGCGAGATCGACGATCACGGAGCCGGCCTTCATGCTCCCGACCATGGCGGCCGAGATCAGCTTCGGCGCGGGGCGGCCGGGGATCAGCGCGGTGGTGATGACGATGTCCTGCTTGGCGATGTGGCTCGCCGTCAGCTCGGCCTGCTTGGCCTGATATTCCTTGGACATTTCCTTGGCGTAGCCGCCGGCCGTCTGCGCCTGCTTGAACTCCTCGTCCTCGACGGCGAGGAACTTGGCGCCGAGCGATTCGACCTGTTCCTTGGTGGCGGGGCGCACGTCGGTGGCGGTGACGATGGCGCCGAGGCGCCGCGCGGTCGCGATCGCCTGCAGGCCGGCGACGCCGACGCCCATGATGAAGATGCGCGCGGCCGGCACGGTGCCCGCCGCCGTCATCATCATCGGCAGGGCGCGGCCATATTCGGCGGCGCCGTCGATGACGGCGCGGTAGCCGGCGAGGTTGGCCTGCGAGGACAGCACGTCCATCACCTGCGCGCGGGTGATGCGGGGCATGAATTCCATCGCGAAGGCGGAAACCTTGGCCTTGGCGAGCGCCGCGAGCGCGGCCTCGTTGCCATAGGGATCCATCGTCGCGACGACCAGCGCACCGGCGGGCAGGCCCTTGATCTCGCTCTCGGCGGGGCGACGGACCTTCAGCACGATGGCGGCGCCTGCCAGCGCGGCGGCGGCCGTGGCGGCGATCGACGCGCCCGCGGCCTCATAATCGGCGTCCGAGATGCCCGATGCGAGGCCGGCTCCGGTCTCGACGACGACCTCGGCCCCGAGGCCCTTGAACTTGCGGACGGTCTCCGGCGTCACGGCGACGCGGGTCTCGGCCCCTTGCGTTTCGGCAGGCACGGCGATGCGCATGGCGGCGGAACCTCTCGGGCGCGGGTGCGGGGGGTCAGTGCGAGGCGGGCAGGAGCAGCAGCGCCAGCATCAGCAGCCCGAAGGGAACCGCCGGCGCGCGCCAGCCGATCGACTTCGAGGCGATGCCCACGGCCGTGCCGACCAGCGTCAGCAGCGTGCCGATGATGGCGAAGCCCCAGGCGTGCTTGGTGCCGCCGACCGCGAGGGCCGCGACGATGGCGAGGCAGGCGACCGTCCCGACCTCGGCGAAATGCACGAAGCCCTGATAGGTCCGCTCATGCTCGCGGTAGTCCATCTGCGGGATGTCGGAGGCGGGGTGTCCGTGATCGGCCATGGTCTGATCCCAAGAAAACGCTCGTCGCATGCCTGTAGCGCACCTGCGGGAGGTCGGCAACGGAGGGCCGATCGAGCCCTGCCGCAGCGACAGGGCTCCTGTCGGCGCGGCCCGGCTCTAATGGGACGGAGCGGGCATGTAAATCGATTTAAATCGATTGACGGGCGCTTGCCGAGCGGCTCAGGCGATGATGTCGGGGGTCAGCGCGTCCTCGATCTGCGAGATCCGGTCCTTCAGGTAGAGCTTGCGCTTCTTCAGCCGCTGGACCTGGACCTGGTTGATCGCGCCGACGCGCTCCAGCGCATCGATCGCGCTGTCGAGGTCGCGATGCTCCTCGCGCAGGCGGGCCAGTTCGGTGGTGAAGGCCTCGACCTCTTCCGGGCTCAGTTCAAATCCCATGGCCGTCCCATCATCGCCGCGATTGGCGGCGACTATGGTCAGACGCCGGGCGCCCCGCAAGAGCGAGGGCGGCCGGCGCCTTCGCGGCCTGTGGCATTCATGACGTAGCGGAAAGGCGTTGGTGACGATCACAGAATGTCATGCGTGCCCAGCACGAAACCGCCGCAGACGCGAAGCCGGCTCTATGTCACACTGATTCTGTCAACCGCTCATCAGGAGGATCCAGATGTCGCTGCAGACCCATCTCGTCGAACTCGAACGCAAGCATCGTCAGCTCGAGGAAGCCATCGCCCAGGCCGTGGCCCGCCCCTCTTCCGACGCTCTCACCGTGGTCGAGATGAAGCGAAAGAAGCTGCTGCTGAAGGAGGAGATCGAGCGCGTGCGGCAGACCATGCCGGACCGAACGCTGCATTGAGCGCCGGTCGAGCCCGCGGGCTCGGTCGAGGTTGTGTCGAGATCGTCGCCGGCCCTCGCGGGCCGGCTTTTTTTGTGGCCGCGCCCGGCGGGCGTCATCGGGCCGGAACTTCTGCCGGCCGCCCTTGTTGGGGCTGTACCACAGGCAGGATGACGAGACGATGCGGCCAAACCCCGATGCGCAGTCGCCCGGGCCCTGCGAAGCCGCTCCGGCGCGGAAGGGTGGCGAACGACCGTCGCGCCGGCTGCTGCTCGGGCTCCTGGGCTCGACGGGCATGCTGGCGGCGCTGCCGGCCGCGGGACAGGCGCCGACCAGCGCCCCCAAGGCGAGCTTCGGCTATGCCGATGTGGTGGAGCGCGCGCGCCAGCTCGGCGAGAGGCCCTTCGACGCGGATGCGGCCAGGATCCCCGAATCACTGTCGCAACTGAGCTATGACAGCTACCGCGAGATCCGCTTGCGTCGCGACAAGGCCTTCTGGCGCGACGGTGGATCGGATTTCCGGCTGCTGCCCTTCCATCTCGGCTTCCTGCACGACAAGCCGGTGCAGCTCCACAGCGTCGCCAATGGCGTGGCGCTGCCGATCCCCTTCACCACGGCGCTGTTCGAATACGGCAAGGTGCCGGTGCCGAAGGGGCTCTCGCCCTCGCTGGGCTTCGCCGGCTTCGCCGTCACGACGACCCTCAACCATCCGACGGTGCAGGACGAGGTGATCTCCTTCCTCGGAGCGAGCTATTTCCGGCTGATCGGTCGCGGCCAGCGCTACGGCCTGTCGGCCCGCTCGCTCGCCCTCGACATCGGCGGTGCGTATCCGGAGGAATTTCCGTTCATGCGGGCGCTCTGGCTCGAGGAGCCCGCGCCCGATGCGACCGAACTGGTGATCTACGCGCTGCTCGATTCGCCCTCCGTCGCCGGCGCCTATCGCTATGTCGTCCGCCCCGGGCCAACGACGCATGTCGACGTCACCGCCACGATCGTTCCGCGCAAGGTGATCGAGCGGATCGGCATCGCGCCGCTGACCTCGATGTTCCAGGCGGGGGAGGGCGACCTCGCCCAGCGCAGCGACTTCCGGCCCGAGATCCATGATTCCGACGGGCTGATGATGCAGGCCGGCAGCGGCGAATGGATCTGGCGCCCGCTGCGCAACCCGAGATCGCTGCGCATCGCGAGCTTCGTCGACGAGAATCCGCGCGGCTTCGGCCTGATGCAGCGGGACCGGGACTTCGGCAACTACCAGGACCTCGAAGCGCATTACCATGCCCGGCCGGGCTACTGGGTCGAGCCGCAGGGCGAGTGGGGCAAGGGCCGGATCGAGCTCATCGAGATCCCGACCGACAACGAGGCCTTCGACAACATCGGCGCCTGCTGGACGCCGGAGGCGCCACTTCCCGTCGGCGAGGCCTCGGAATTCCGCTACAGCCTCTCGGCGCTTTCGACGACGGGGCCTCTGCACCCTTATGCGCAGACGCAGCACAGCTTCGCCGGCTCCGACCTCGAGGACGGGCATGCGCAGGGGCAGGGCAGCAAGCGTTTCATCGTCGATTTCGCCGGTGGCGACCTCGCCTATCATCTCGGCGACCCGGCCCGCGTCGAACTCGCCGTCTCCGTCACGGCAGGCTCGGTCATGACGCGGATCCTGCAGCCCAATCCGGCTGCGGGCGGGTTCCGCGCCATCGTCGACGCCAGCCTGCCCGACGGGCAGACGGGAGAAATGCGGATCTTCCTGCGGGCGCGGGGCCGGACGCTGTCCGAAACCTGGACGAGCAGCTGGACCGCGCCCGCCGCGGCTGCCCCGCCTCAGCCGAGCGAGTGAGACCGAAGGCCAGCGCTCAGAGCGCCTTCGCCATCTCGCGCAGGCGGAACTTCTGGATCTTGCCGGTCGAGGTCTTCGGGACCTCGGTGAAGACCACCGTCTTCGGGCATTTGAATGCGGCGAGGTGCTGGCGGCACCAGGCGATGATCTCGGCTTCCGTCGCGGTCTTCCCCGGCTTCAGCTCGACGAAGGCGCAAGGCGTCTCGCCCCATTTCTCGTCGGGCCGCGCGACGACGGCGGCGGCCTGGATCGCCGGGTGCTTGTAGAGCGCGTCCTCGACCTCGATCGAGGAGATGTTCTCGCCGCCGGAGATGATGATGTCCTTCGAGCGATCCTTGAGCTGGATGTAGCCGTCGGGGTAGCGCACGCCGAGATCGCCGGTGTGGAACCAGCCGCCCGCGAAGGCGGCCTGCGTCGACTTCGCGTTCTTGAGATAGCCCTTCATCACGACATTGCCGCGCATCATCACCTCGCCCATCGTCGCGCCGTCGCGCGGGACGGGCTGCATCGTCTCGGGGTCGAGCACGTCGAGCCCTTCCAGCGCGGGATAGCGCACGCCCTGGCGCGCCTTCAGCGCCGCCTGCTCGGGCGCCGGCAGCGCGTCCCAGGCGTGGTTCCAGTCGTTGACGACGGCCGGGCCATAAACTTCCGTCAGCCCGTAGAGATGCGTCACCTCGAAGCCGGCCTGCTTCATGCCGGCGAGCACGGCCTCCGGCGGCGGGGCGGCGGCGGTGAAGAAGGAGACCGTCTGCGGGAAGTCGCGGCGCTCCTCGGCGGGCGCGTTGAGCAGGGCCGACATCACGATCGGCGCGCCGCAGAGATGAGTCACGCCATGGTCGGCGAGCGCGTCGTACATCGCCTTGGCGCGGACCTGGCGCAGGCAGACATGGGTGCCGGCGACGAGCGAGATCGACCAGGGGAAGCACCAGCCGTTGCAGTGAAACATCGGCAGTGTCCAGAGATAGACCGGATGGCGGCCCATCTGCCCGGTGAGGATGTTCGAGGTCGCCAGCAGATTGGCGCCGCGATGGTGGTAGACCACGCCCTTGGGGTCCCCGGTGGTGCCGGAGGTGTAGTTCAGCGCGATCGCGTCCCATTCGTCGGCGGGCATCGCCCAGTCGAAATCGGGGTCGCCGGCGGCGATGAAATCCTCGTAGTCGACCGTTCCGAGCCGCTCGCCGGGGCCGTCATAGACCGGGTCGTCATAGTCGATGACCAGGGGCTTGGCCTTGCACAGCGTCAGCGCTTCCTTGATCGTCTTCGCGAACTCCCGGTCGGTGATCAGGACCTTGGCCTCGCCATGATCCAGCGAAAACGCGATGATTGCGGCGTCCAGGCGGGTGTTGAGCGTATTGAGCACAGCGCCGCACATCGGCACGCCGTAATGGCATTCCAGCATGGCGGGCGTGTTGGGCAGCATGGCGGCCACCGTGTCGTTCTTGCCGATGCCGTGGCGGGCCAGCGCCGAGGCGAGGCGGCGCGAGCGGGCGTAGAATTCGGCGTAACAGCGCCGCAGCGGGCCGTGGATGATCGCGATGTGGTCGGGGAAGACCGAGGCCGCGCGCTCGAGGAATGGCAGGGGCGTCAGCGGCTGGTGGTTGGCCGGGTTGCGGTCGAGATCGGTGTCGTAGGCGGATGTCGTCATGCGGTGTCCCCTCCCGTTCGGCTTAGCCTCTGCGGGCCTTGTCCGTAATCCATCCCTTCGGCCGAGATCGCGCAAGGGGGCACGGGCGCATCACGTCAGAGCCAGTGCAGCCCCTTCAGCCCGTCATAGGTCAGCTTCAGGCCGACCAGCAGGAGCAGGCTGTAGATGATCCGGTAGAAGCGCTTCACCGGCACCTTCCGGACCAGCCAGACGCCCGCCACCGTCGAGACGATGGCGACCGGCAGCAGCGCCAGCGACGCCGTGAGGTTGGCGGTCGTGAACTGGCCGAGCGCGATGTAGGGGAAGACCTTGATGACGTTGATCAGCGCGAAGAAGATCGCGCCGGTGCCGACGAAGACGGCCGGCGGCAGCCGCAGCGGCATGGTGTAGATCTGGTAGGGCGGCCCGCCGGCATGGGCGATCATGCTGGTGAAGCCCGAGAGCGCGCCCCAGAACGTGCCCTGCGGATAATTCGACCGTGTCGGCGGCCGCTCCGCCTGGCCGCCGGAGACGAGATTGCGCAGCGCGAAGACGACCGAGATCAGCCCGACCGCAAGAACGACGGCGCCGTCCGCCACCCGCGCGGCCAGGAGATAGCCCGCGAAGATGCCGAGTGCGGCACCGGGCAGCAGCGTCGCCAGCGTGCGGCGGTCGAAATCGCGCCGGTAGGACCAGACGGTGACGACATCCTGAGACATCAGCACCGGCAGCATGATCGCGGCGGCCGTCACCGGCGAGACGACCTGCGCCATCAGCGGCAGCGACAGCAGGCCGAGCCCCGAGAAGCCGCCCTTCGACAGTCCCATCAGGATGACCGCCGGCACCATGGCGGCGAAGAAGGCGGGGTCGAGCAGCATGATCGGGAGGGGTCCGAAAGGCGAAGGGCGGCGCTTGCGCCAGATCAACCGTGGCATCTCCCGAAGCGCGGTAGAAGATCAAGGGCGCAGGGGCGCCATGTGCGAAAGTCGCTCTCGACGGCGCGCCGCGCCTCTGTGAAGGGATGGCGACAACAAAAAGCAAGGGAGGGTGCCATGACGGAGCAGGGCCGCTACGGCGAGGTCTATGGGCGCTGGCAGGCTGATCCGGAGGGGTTCTGGGCGGAGGCCGCCCGGGCGATCGACTGGATCTCGCCGCCGCAGCGCATCTTCGACGCCGCCCAGGGTGCTTATGGCCGCTGGTTCCCCGACGCGACCTGCAACACCTGCTTCAACGCGCTCGACCGGCATGTGCGCGACGGGCGCGGCGAGCAGCCGGCGCTGATCCATGACAGCCCGGTCACCGGCACCAAGAGCGTCTTCACCTATGCGCAGATGCTCGACGAGGTCGGGGCGCTCGCGGCGGTGCTGCAGGATCTCGGCGTCGGCAAGGGCGACCGTGTCGTTCTCTACATGCCGATGGTGCCGGAGGCGGCCTTCGCCATGCTCGCCTGCGCCCGCATCGGCGCGGTGCATTCGGTCGTGTTCGGCGGCTTCGCGGCCAAGGAACTGGCGACGCGCATCGAGGATGCGACGCCCAAGGTCATCCTGGCCGCGACCTGCGGCATCGAGCCCAGCCGCGTCGTCGAATACAAGCCGCTGCTCGACCAGGCGATCGAGCTCTCCGCGCACAAGCCGCAGACCTGCCTGATCCTGCAGCGGCCGCAGGTCGAGGCGTCGATGCACGCCACCCGCGACAAGAACTGGCGCATGCTGGTGGCTGCCGCCAAGGCGCAGGGGCGACGGGCCGAATGTGTCCCCGTCGCGGCGACCGACCCGCTCTACATCCTCTACACCTCCGGCACCACGGGTAAGCCCAAGGGCGTGGTGCGCGACAATGGCGGCCACATGGTCGCGCTGAAGTGGACGATGGACAATCTCTACGGCGTGAAGCCGGGCGAGGTGATGATCACGGCGTCGGATGTCGGCTGGGTCGTCGGCCACAGCTACATCGTCTACGCGCCGCTGATCCAGGGCGCGACCTCGGTGCTCTACGAGGGCAAGCCGGTGGGCACGCCCGATGCCGGCGCCTTCTGGCGGCTGATCGCCGAGCACAAGGCGGTCGTGCTGTTCACGGCGCCCACCGCCTTCCGCGCGATCCGCAAGGAGGATCCGCAGGCGACGCTGCTGCCGGCCTATGACCTTTCGCGGTTCCGGGCGCTATTCCTGGCCGGCGAGCGGGCCGACCCCGACACGCTGGTCTGGGCGCAGGACATCCTGAAGGTGCCGGTGATCGACCATTGGTGGCAGACCGAGACCGGCTCGCCGATCGTCGGCAATCCGATCGGGCTGGAACTGCTGCCGGTGAAGCCGGGTTCCCCCACGGTGCCGATGCCGGGCTACGACGTGCAATGCGTCGACGAGGGCGGGCGGCCGGTGCCGGCGGGCACGATGGGCGCGATCGTGATCAAGCTGCCGCTGCCGCCCTGCGCGCTGCCGACGCTGTGGCAGGCCGAGGAGCGCTTCGTCGAATCCTATCTCGCGGCCTTCCCGGGCTTCTACAACACCTCGGATGCCGGCTTCATCGACGCCGACGGCTACGTCTTCATCATGGGGCGCACCGACGACATCATCAACGTCGCCGGCCATCGCCTCTCGACGGGCGGCATGGAGGAGGTGCTGGCCTCGCATCCGGCGGTGGCGGAATGCGCCGTCGTCGGCATCCGCGACACGATCAAGGGCGAGCAGCCCTGCGGCTTCGTGGTGCTGAAATCCGGCATCACCCAGAGCCCCGACGCGGTCGAGCGTGAACTGGTGGCGCTGGTGCGCGAGAAGATCGGCCCGGTTGCCGCCTTCCGGCTGGCGCTGACGGTCGGGCGGCTGCCCAAGACGCGCTCCGGCAAGATCCTGCGCGCGACGATGAAGAAGATCGCCGATGGCGAGGACTACGCCATGCCGGCGACGATCGAGGACCCCGCCGTGCTGGACGAGATCGGGCTGGCGCTGAAGGCGAAGGGGCTGGGGTAGGGCGCGGGCGCGGATCGCCGGGCTAGAAGCCGATGGTCGCGCCGTTCCACCGGAGCAGGCGCTGCGGCCACTCCAGCCGCATCAGATCCTCGCCGATGATCAGCGGCCCGGCATAGCCGCTCGCCCGAATCTCTTCAGCGACCAGCGCCGTATCGGCCGCGGGCGGCACGATGTGCGTGATCGCCAGGGCCCTGGCACCGCTCCTGCGCGCCAGGTCGCCCACCACCTGCGGCGTCATATGGTAGCTCTTCACGGCTGCGACGGTGGCGGCCGTGCGGATGCCGGCGACGACGGGCATCTGGCTCTCGACATAGACCTCGCTGACGAGCAGATCGCAATGCTCGGCGGCCTGCTCGAGGGTCGGGGTGAGGCGGGTGTCCCCGGAGAAAACGATCCGGCTCGTGCCGTCGCTCAACGTCAGCCCGAAGGCCGGCTCCACCGGCTTGTGGTCCACCAGGAATGCCGTCACGGAGAGGCCCTGGAGGCCGGCGACCGGCCCCTCCTGCAGTTCCTCGAAGACGACGTCGAGGCCGCTGGCATCGGGACGCTGCTCGAAGGCGATGCGCAGGCGGCGCTCGCGCGCGAAGGCCTCGTACTGGTCCCGCAGATTGGCCAGTGCGGGGGCGGGCGCCAGCACGCGCCAGGGGCGGTTTCGGCCCTGGTGCCAGGAGGAGATGACGAGCTGATAGAAATCGACCAGATGGTCGGAATGCTCGTGGGTGACGATGAGCAGGTCGATGTCGGCGCCGCGATGGCCGGCCGCGACAAGCCGCTGGCTGACACCCGAGCCGCAATCGATCAGCAGCTTGCAGCCGCCGGCCTCGACGAGATGAGAGGGACCGGCACGCCGCAGGCTGACAGGCGGCGCGCCGGTTCCCAGAAAGGTGAAGGCTAGTCCGGCACTCATTCCGGCACGGTGTCAGGGCGAGCCGTCATCGGCAAGCCGCCTCAGGCCTCGTCGTCCTCGTCGACCGGACGCTTCATCTGCTTGAGCTTGGCGAAGACGGAGTCGACGTCGATGGCCGCCTCTTCCTCGCGCTTGGGCTTGCCCATGTCGGCGAAGGTCTGGCTCAGCGGCGCGGGCTCCGGCGCCGTGGTCTCCTCGGCCGGTAGCAGGGTCGAGCCGATCTCGGCGACCATGGCCGGGCGGTCCTTGGCGGCGCGGCCGACTTCGAAGTCGAGGTCGATCTGCGAGCACAGGCCGAGGCTGACCGGATCGATCGGCGAGAGCGTCTGGGCGTTCCAGTGGGTGCGGTCGCGGATCTGCGCGATCGTCGACTTGGTCGTGCCGATCAGGCGGATGACCTGCGCGTCCTTGAGCTCGGGGTGGTTGCGCAGCAGCCAGAGGATGGCGTTGGGCCGGTCCTGCCGCTTCGAGACGGGGGTGTAGCGCGGGCCCTTCGTCTTCTTCATCTCGGGCACCTTCACCTTGCGCTCGGCGAGCTTGAGGTGATGGGCGGGGTTGGCGGCAGCGCGCTCGAGCTCCTCGCGGGTCAGCTGCCCGGAGTTGATCGGGTCCATCCCCTTGATGCCGGCCGCGACCTCGCCATCGGCGATGCCGCGCACCTCGAGCGGGTGGAGTTTGCAGAACTCGGCGATCTGCTCGAAGGTCAGGGACGTGTTCTCGACCAGCCAGACCGCGGTGGCCTTCGGCATCAGCGGGGGTAACGACACGGGCTGTCTCCTGGAATCTCGGAATCCGGCGCTCGGCCGGGGCAACGTCGCGGACAATAGCTCTCGGGCGCCGACCGGCCTCTTCGGCCGGCCATCCAAATCATCGACGATGAACAGGATGGCCGGCTTATAGGGGAGGCGGGGGCTTCTGTCCAAGAAAAAGAGCCGGCGAGACGCCTCGCCGCGGCGGTGGCGCGGGTCGCCCGCGGGGCGTAATCTGCCGTGATCGCCACGCGGGCGATCGTGGAGAGGAGGCGCCGATGTCGCTGTTTTCCGATGATGATCGGCCCAAGCCGAAGCCCGTTCACGAAATCGGGCAGGATCTGTCGATGCTGTCCCTGGCCGAGATCGACCTGCGGGTGGCGGCGCTCCAGGCCGAGATCGAGCGGCTGGCGGAGGCGCGGGTGAAGAAGGCCGCCTCGCGCAGCGCCGCCGACGCCTTCTTCCGGAAAACCGATTGAAAACGCGGCAGCCGGCCGCGCCGTTAAGGGGCTCTTAACGATTCCAAAGTATGAATCGCATCATCCAGTTTGTCTGGATGCGAGTGGCTCCTGCCCGCTCTGTTTGACGCCTCCCTGTTGACCTTCGAGCCGCCTCCGGGCGGCTCTTTTTTATGGTCTGTACCCGCGTTAAGGTTAACCACACCTTACCGGCGCGGCGCCTGCCCATCGGCGCTATCCTTGCGACATCGGCGGCATGAGCCGTGACGCGTGCCAAGCGGACACGGTGTTGTGCCGATGGGAGACAAGGCCATGAACGACCTGCTGATCCGCGAGCCCGCCAACGCAGACGGCGCGATCTCCTTCGCGCGGGGCTTCGTGAAGTCCGATGCCTTCATGGTGCTGTTCCGCGAGGGGATGGGGCTGGTCGAGAACACCGCCGCCTATCTCGACGGCGAGGGCCGCACCCAGTCCGCGGCGCTGCCGCGCGAGGTCGCGCTCAGCTATGCGACCGAGAGCATGCGCCTGACGACGCGGCTGATGCAGATCGCCTCCTGGCTGCTGGTCCAGCGCGCCGTCGCCGAGGGCGAGATGACCGCCGAGCAGGCGCGCGCCGAGAACGCCAAGGTCCGCATTCCCGAGACCGGCGTGTCGGGCACGCCCGCCGAGCTGGAGCGCCTGCCGCAGGGCCTGAGCGACCTCATCGCCCATTCCTTCCGGCTGCAGGCCCGCATCCGCCATCTCGAGGGCCAGATGAACGCGCCCGCTCCCGCCGAGAAGGCCAATCCGGTCCAGGACCAGCTCGCCAGCCTGCACGCCCGCCTCGGCCTCGCGCTCTGATTTCGCCGCGCGGCTGATCGCCGCGCCGGGACGCGCTCCAAAACGAAACGGCCCGGTCGAAAGACCGGGCCGTTCTTGATTCAGATCAGCGCGGGCGGGCGCACCCGCCGGCAGATCACTTCTTGCCGAGCGAGCCGATCGCGGAGAAGCGCGAGTTGAAGCGCGAAACGCGGCCGCCACGGTCGAGCATCTGCTGCGAGCCGCCGGTCCAGGCCGGGTGCGTCGTCGGGTCGATGTCGAGGTTCAGCGTGTCGCCCTCCTTGCCGAGCGTCGAACGCGTGAAGTATTCCGTGCCATTGGTCATGACGACCTTGATGGTGTGGTAGTCGGGGTGGATGCCGGTCTTGGCCATGGCTAAATCCTCAAACGTCGAAAACGGGCGTGGTCGACAAGCAGGCAAGCCTGCCCGGCCCGTCGAAAAATTCGTATGAGCCTGTCGTGAAGTCGCGTGCACATATCTCAGCCGGGCCGACAGCGCAAGCAGAACAGGACAAAGACGCGTGCCCGCAGCCGAAAAAGACAACACCAAAGCACGGCCCGACTTCCGCTCCCTGGCGTCCTTCTGGCCCTATGCGCTGAGATATCGCAAGCGGATCGCGCTCGCGCTGCTGGCCCTCGTCATCGCCTCGGCGGCGACGCTGGCGCTGCCGGTGGCGGTGCGGCGGGTGATCGATGTCGGCTTCTCCGGCGGCGAGCAGCAGCTCGCCAACAGCTATTTCGTCCTGCTGATCGGCGTGGTCGCGGTGCTGGCGCTGGCGAGCTCGGCGCGGTTCTACCTCGTCATGACGGTGGGCGAGCGCATCGTCGCCGATCTGCGCGCCGACGTCTTCGCGCATCTGACGCGGCTGGAGCCCGCCTTCTTCGATTCGAGCCGGGCGGGCGACCTGGTCTCGCGGCTGACCGCCGACACGACGCAGATCAAGTCGACCTTCGGCTCGACGGCCTCGATTGCGCTGCGCAACGTGATCATGACGATCGGCGCGCTCTCGCTGATGATCGCGACCAGTCCGCAGCTCGCGGCCATCGTGATCGGCGCGATCCCGCTCATCGTGCTGCCGCTGGTGTTTTCCGGGCGCTCGGTGCGCCGGCGCGCCCGGGCGGCGCAGGACCGGCTCGCCGACGCCTCCGCCTTCGCCTCGGAAGCGGTCGGCGCGATCCGCACCATGCAGTCCTTTGGGGCGGCGCGGCAGACGGCGGCCCGCTTTGGTCAGGCCTCGGACGAGGCCTATGGCGCCTCGCGCGCCGCGACCGCCTCGCGCGCGCTGCTCTCGGGCGTGGCGATCTTCCTGGTCAGCGCCAGCGTGGTCTGGGTGCTGTGGACGGGCGCGACGGAGGTCTTCGAGGGGCGGATGAGCGGCGGGCGGCTGTCGCAGTTCCTGCTCTATGCCGTGCTGGCGGCGAGTTCGCTCGGCCAGCTCTCGGAGGTTTATGGCGACGTCTCGGCGGCGGCCGGCGCCGCCGGGCGGCTGGGCGAGATCCTCGCCCTCAAGCCGGCCATCGCCGCCCCGCCGAACCCGGCGCCGATGCCGGAGCCGGCGCGCGGCGAACTCGCTTTCGAGGGCGTCTCCTTCAGCTATCCCGGCCGCAGCGTCCAGGCGCTGTCGGACCTCACCTTCTCGGTGCGGGCCGGCGAGCGGGTGGCGCTGGTCGGGCCCTCGGGCGCCGGCAAGAGCACCGTGCTGCAGCTGGCACTGCGCTTCTACGATCCGGCCGCCGGGCGCGTCGTGGTCGACGGCATGGCCGGGCCGCAGGTAGACCCTGAGGCCTGGCGCCAGCGCTTCGCGCTGGTGCCGCAGGAGCCGACCGTCTTCGGCGTCTCGGTGCGCGACAACATCGCCTATGGCCGTCCCGAGGCGACGCTGGCCGAGGTCGAGGAGGCGGCGCGGCTGGCGGCGGCCGACGGCTTCATCCGGGAGCTGCCACAGGGCTACGACACGGTCGTCGGCGAGCGCGGCGTGACGCTGTCGGGCGGGCAGCGGCAGCGGCTGGCGATCGCGCGCGCGGTGCTGAAGGACGCGCCGATCCTGCTGCTCGACGAGGCCACGAGCGCGCTCGATTCCGAGAGCGAGCGGGCGGTTCAGGATGCGCTCGACGCGCTGATGAAGGGCCGCACCACGCTGGTCGTGGCGCACCGCCTCGCCACCATCCTCTCTGCCGACCGCATCCTGGTGATGGAGGACGGCCGCGTCGTCGAGGAGGGGACGCATGCCGAGCTGAAGGCGCGCGGCGGGCTCTATGCGCGGCTGGCGGCGCTGCAGTTCGGGCTGGAGGCGGCGTAGAGGCGGGAGGGGCAGCGGTTCACAGTGGCCGGCTCAGACCGCGTCCGCAGGCTGCGTTGCCGAAACAGGCCATGACGGCAGCGTCGAGTTGGGACGAGCGCTGTCCGTCGAGGACCACATCGGGCATCCCATTGTGGCGCAGGAAGATCTGAAGCCGGAGAATCGCCCTGATGCCGCCCTTGTCGAGGACATAAGCGACGTCCTTCATCGCATCCTCCCCGCGGCCTGCGGACGCCAGCAACATCGCCCGCTGATAGGTCAGCCGTCCGAAGTCCTGATACTCCACGGGCATTCGGTAGGGCCCGCCCGGCGGGCCGATCAGCTTGTCGAGGTCAGCGAGTGCCTCGTCGGTCTTGCCGGCGCCGATCTTCGCAAGGACGCGGATGGTCAGCGTGGTCGGGTCTTCGGGGCGTGCCCGCTGAACGCGGTCGGCATCCGCGACCGCGGCTTCCAGGCGGTTTTGCCGGAGATGCAGAGCGGCCCGGGTTTCCCGTGCTCTGACATTGCCGGCGTCGCGGACGGCGACATCGAGATCCGCGATCGCCTTGTCGCTCTGGCCGAGGGCGATCAGGATCGAGGCACGAATCCAGCGGGCGTCCGGATCGTCGGGCATCGCCGCCAAGGTGGTTTCGATCTCGCGCAGTGCCTCCGGCAAGCGCCGCATCTGCAGATGCAGATAGGCGAGCGAACTCCTGACCAGGGCGTTGTCGGGGGCGGCCTTGATGGCCGCGTCCAGATCCTGCTGCGCGCCCTTGGGATCGCCCATGCTGAGCCGAAGGCGGGCGCGGAAATGCAGCGCTTCGACGGCGGTCGGCTCGGCCGCGATCGCCTTGCCGAGTTCTTCCTTGGCCGCATCCAGCCGCACGAGCGCGAGCAGCTTGCGCGCGCGCTCGAAACGGGCGGCCGCCGCCGTCGCGGCTGGAAGGCCGGTCGTGTCCAGAGCGGGCGGATCGCAGGCGCCCTGGTGCTGGGCGAGGCCGCCAGCGTCGCAGGTCGCTCCGCCCATCATGCGGAACGGTCCGGACAAGCCTGCATCGTTTGCCGCAGCGCAGGGCAAGGCGGCCGATATGAGAAACAGCGACAGAAGGGCAAGGCGCTTCATGACGGTCACCGCTCCCGGCACGCAGGATCGAGCGAGCAGGCCTTGAGTGCGTCCCGGAGCAGGGGCGTCATCTCCGTTGGAGGCTGTCGACTGGGGAAGTAGCCGGCCATCTGGAGGCGGTCGAGATGCTTTGGAATGAGCGACGGGTCGCGATCCAGGGCCGTGGTGAAATCGGCGAAGGCTTCGTCGAAGCGCCCGAGTTGCGTCAGCGCGTTCCCACGGATTTCGTAGGCTACCCCCTCGCTGTCGTCGATGATGATGGCTCGCTCCGAGGCTTCCAGGGCATCTGTCGATCGCTTGAGGCGAAGCAACAATTCGGCTCGGGCTGAATGGAACCAGGCTCGATGCGATTGGGTGTCGACCAGCCTGTCAAAGTCGCGCAGCGCATCGGTTTCACGGCCAACCTTGCCGAAGAGAAAGGTACCCCGGGCAAGATAAGATTGAGGCCCCTCCTTGTAGGCGACGGCCGCGTTCAGATCCGCCTCCGCTTCGGCGGTTTGGCGGCGGGCATTGAAGAGTTTCGCCCGCTCTTCCAGAGCCACGATGTGGAAATCTTCGGGCAGGCCGTCGCGGCCGCGGTAGCTGGCGCGGTTGAGGCTCTTGCGCGGCAAGGCCACCAGCGCGTCGGCATCTTTGAAGGCCTCCTGCCAGCGACCGAGTTCCGCATAGGCTCGCAGCCGGAAAAGCAGCCCGAAAGGTTGCTTCGGGTCTATCCTGAGGGCCTTGTCGAGCAGCTTGAGCCCATCGGGCTGGCCGGACTCGATCATCAGATTCCCGATGCTGACCAAGGCACGCGTATTCCGTTCGTCGAGTTGGAGCGCGGTTTGCAGATCGGCGACGCCGCCTTCGAAATCGGTACGGTTGAAACGGGCGCTGGCCCTGCTGGCATAGAGGTCGCCGTTCTTCGGCTGCAGCACGATTGCGGCCTCGTAATCTCGAAGAGCGAGTTGTGCCGCGCCGGTACGGTCGCGCCCCTTTCCACGGATGTGCAGGGCTTCGGCCCGCGCTTTGGGGCTGAGCTTGGCGGTGTCGAGGCGTGCGCTGCAGGGGGCCTCCACCGAGGCCGGATCGGTCTCCATCCGCTCGACCGTGCAGAGATTTGGGCCGCGCGCCCAGGCAGGCGCGGCCATGACGCCCAGCAGACCTGCCAACAACATGGGAATGGAAAGCGGCAGAGCCATCGCCGGAGGTCTCCCTGGGGTCGATGCCCTCCTTAGGCGATGTCGCTCTAATGCCAGGTCAAGGTGAACGCTAAAGGCGATGTCGCGCGGTTTACGAAGCCGCAATGATCGGCAATTGAGGCATTCTCCGACCGCTTCCTTGCACCGGCATCCTGGTGATGGAGGACGGCCGCGTCGTCGAGGAGGGGACGCATGCCGAGTTCAAGGCCCGCGGCGGGCTCTCTACGCGGCGGGCGGCGCTGCAGTCGGGCTGGAGGCGGCGTAGCCAGGATCGTGCTGGCGGGCATCGTCCGCTGGAGCAATTATATCCGCGCATCATCCGAATAAATGGCGTCGCGTCACTCAGATAAGGATCGGATACTACGGCGTAGAGCTGCGATCTGAAGGCGGGAGATTTTGCCGTGGGTATGCGATCTGTTGATTCCTTCTTCACCGATCCGAAGGAAAAGGAGCTTGCCCTTCTTGTCTGGGAAAAGGGAAAGCACGAGCTCGCCAAAGGATGGACAGCAACGCCTGTCACCAATGCCTTTCTGGCGGTCGAGAAAACGCCGAACGTTCGCATCCTCGTCACTGCCAGCGATTGGATCAGCCAGACGCGTGCCGAAGGACAGGATTGGGCGATCGAAGACGTCAACCTCAAACTCGGCAAGCCGGACGGCTATTTCAACCGTGATGCCTGCGCCAATGTCGAGCACGTCTACCGCGCCGCCTATCTCTCCGTGGTGCTGACCCCCGCAGCAAGCTTCTTGGCCGCGGGTGCCTATGAAATGGTATTTGATCCGTTCATCAAAGAGCCTCTCATGCGTGCCAAGCGGGCATACGACACGAACAATGGTTCCGACGCGTTTTTGGCCGTGTGGCGGCAGCTCTCGGCCTTCGGCATTGCCTCGCGCCTCCCCGATTCATTCAAGCGCAATGGCAGCCAGTTTCTCTACATCGATCTCAAGGGCTGGATGATGGCGGCGGAGTATTGGGACGCTCTCGCGACAGATCCGTCCAACTACGGCGAGCATGCACCGGAATTTGATGCCAAAGCGCAAATTCGCAAGCTCAAGCTCGGCATTGAAGCGGTAAAGGCGAGCTTCGACGCACAGAAGGCGCGCAAGCCGCCACCGGAAGCGGTGACGAACCCTGCGGATTTCATGGCGAACACGCCGCCGACTAAGGCCGGAGTCATGCTCTCCCAGATTTCGAAGGAGCGATACGGCACATTCGAGCTATGGCCGCTGATCTGGAAGTACAATTACAAGGCAATTGGAAACAATCCGAATCGCGTTCCAGTCGGGACGGTGCTAAAGATCAAGAAGAAAGAGAAATATACGTCCGAAGAGTTGAAATTCGCTCGGGAGAATTGGAGGAGTTGGGCGGCGTGGAAATGAAGCAAACACGGTGCCTCGTTGTTGATCGCGCGCCATCACCGCGAGCCGACTTCGTTGGGGGACGGGTCGGCGGCGGCGTCAGCGACGGCGCTGTTCTTGTACTGAGACTTTCGGGTCTGCGCTTCGCTTAGTCCGATAATGGCGCTGGATGATGGGCTTGATCAGCCCGCCACCCCATGCGTGCGCGGATAGGCGCTGGGTTGCGGCGAGGCCCAGCCCGCCAGAAGGCCCGGCTCGGTGCGGAAGATCTCGACCTTGAGCGGGTAGCAGGCGGCGACGTCGCTGGAATGGGTCGTGCTGCAATCGCCACCCGGGCAGGCCGAGAGCGCGCCGAGCAGGTCGATCTCGGCGAAGAACTCGAGGAAGTCGCCCGGGCGTACCGGGCTCGCCTTCATGAAATACTGATGCGTGTCGCGGGTGAAGCCGGTGCACATGAAGACGTTGAGCACGTCGTGGACATGCATCTCGGCCTCCTTCACCGGCAGCCCCGTCGCCTTCGCCAGAGCGCGCGTCAGGTTGGAATGGCAGCAATGGTCGTAGTCGCCGCCCGAGAGCAGGCGGTTGGTGTAGGGGTCGCAGCGCGTGCCGATGACGTCATGGATGCCGCCGCCATCCTCGTCCCAGCCATACCAGGCCAGCGTGTCATGGGTGATCGTGGCCATGGGCCGCAGGCAAGGCATGCTGCTCCAGAGCCGGTCGCCGGTCGAGACATGGGTGGCGTGGAGCTGGCGGGTCTTGCCGCTGAAGAACCGCTCCGTGAGGTCATGCGCATTCCAGAGGTTGAGATCGCCGACCTGCGGGCCGTCGACGCCGATGATCCGGAAGAAGTGGCCGGCGGGGACCTGGAAGGCCTCGGCATCGCGGGGGGCGACGAGAACCTCGTCGATCTTCGTCAGATGCTGCCGGGCGCGCGCCATCATCGCCATGTCGGGCTTCGGCAGGCTCTCGACGGGGTAGCAGACGGTCAGGGGTCTGGCGCGGCGCTGCGCGGCGTCGGCGGGCTCGGCGATTGCTTCGACATGTGGCATCGGCGTGTCCTCTCGCAGTATTGTCAGGCCGTTTCCGCGAAGGCGCGGATCGTCATGGCGGCCGCACCAACGGCCTTGATCGGCACGCAGAAGAAGCGAAACCCCGTTGCCGGCAGTCGGCCAAGATCACACAGATTCTCGACGATCAGAATATCCTGCCCGAGCAGGACCGTGTGCGCCGGCCGCGACAGTTCGCTGCGGCTGTCGGCATTGGGTGTGTCCACGCCGAGCAGTTTCGCGCCTCGATCACGCAGCGCCGCGATGACGTCGGCGTCGATGAACGGATAATGGTCATAAGCCGGCGTGGCCCAGTGGATGTCCCAGCCGAAACGGATCAGGACGGCCTTGCCCGCAAGGTCTTCCGGCAGATCGAGCCGTGACAGGCCGATCCGCTCGTCGGGCCGGGCATCGGCAACGGTGACGCAGAGACCCGGCAGGATGACCTCGTCGAGCGTCAACCCGGCGATGTCGCGTCGATCCGGCCAGCGATGCCGGGGCGAGTCGAGATAGGTTCCGATCGAGGTCTGGAAACTGATCTCCGTGATCTCGAAGCTCGCCTGCCCGTCATAGAACGGCGCCGAATCCCGATGGGTGACGAAGGGCCGGATCGAGGCGGTGAACTGGCGGACCTCGCCCTCCCGCCGCAGCGAGAAGCCCGGCATGCCGTCGGCGAAATCGTGGCTGAGGTCGATGAAGGACATGGCAGGCGGCTGCTCCAGATCGGCGATGAGGCCTCAATTTCACGATGCTGCATCGCCCGCAACATGGCATTTATTGCTCTGAGACTAAGCCTGACTTAGTCTTTCGCCATGAGATACCCGCCCGCAAACGGCTTGCGCGCTTTCGAGGCCGCAGCGCGCCATGAGAGCTTTTCCGCCGCCGCCGCCGAGATGAGGATCACGGCCGCGGCGGTGAGCCAGCATGTCCGCGGGCTGGAGACCTGGCTGGGCACGGCGCTCTTCCTGCGCCACGCGCGCGGCGTCACGCTGACAGCCGCCGGGCGGGAGTTCGGAACGGCCGTCTCCCATGGCCTCGGCCATATCGCGCTGGCCGCCGAACGGCTTGTGGCGGGGACACGCACGAGGCCGGTCGCACTGGCCTGTCTGGCTTCGGTGACGACGCGCTGGTTGATCCCGCGGCTCACCCTGTTTCGCGCGGCTCATCCGGAGATCCGCCTGGCCATTCTCTACGCGCTCGATGCGAAGACGCCCGAGGAGGCCGGTGCGGATCTGCTGATCCAGCATGGTGTCAGGCCGAATCGACCGGCCTTGCCGATCATCAACGCCGCCACGCGCCCGACCTGTTCACCCGATTATCGGGACCGTCACGGGCCGTTTGCAACGCCGCCATCGCTTCTCGGCGCGGAGCTTCTGCATGACGAGACGACGGCAGCCTGGTCGCGCTGGTTCACGGGTGCCGGAGTCAGTGCCGGGCCGGAAGCCGGTCCGATCTTCGCCGATTTCAATCTCTTGGTCGGCGCAGTGCTGGCCGGGCAGGGCGTCGGGCTGTGTCCGACGGCGCTGATTGGCCCGGAGATCGAGAGCGGCCGGCTGATCTGCCTGTTCGATCAGCCTTCCGATACCGACAAGCAATACTGGCTGCTCGAAGCGCAAGGGTTGTCGCCCGAGGCGCTGGTGCTGCGCGACTGGCTCGTTGCCATGAGCGCGGACGAGTCCTGACGATCCAGGCTCCGCTCAGCGCGGCGGCAGCGCCGCGTAATAGGCGGCGAGCGCCGCGATCTCCTCGACGCTCATGTGGCGGGCCATGTAGCGCATCTCCTTGTGGACGCGCTTGCCGGTCCGGAAGGCCATCATCTGGTTGAACAGATAGCGCTCGTTCTGGCCGGCGAGATGGGGCACCTCGGTGTCGCGCGCGATGCCGTCCAGGCCATGGCAGGCGGCGCAGTCCTCGACCGCGGAGCGGCGCGGCTCGGCCAGGGCGGGGGCGGCGGCCGCAGCAAGTGCGAGCAGGATGGCGAGCCCCCTGGCCGTCGTTTGCCTGTGAGACACCCGCCTCACCGCTCGGTGATCTTGAATTCGATGCGGCGGTTGCGGCGCCAGGCGTCGTCGGTGTTGGCGACGTCGAGCGGCTGGAACTCGCCGAAGCCGGTGGCGGCGATGCGGTCGGCCGAAATCCCCTTGGTGACGAGATACTCGACGACCGCGATGGCGCGGGCCGCCGAGAGGTGCCAGTTCGAGGGGAATTGCGGCGAGCGGATCGGCCGGTTGTCGGTGTGCCCGTCGACGCGCAGGATCCAGGGCAGGTCCGGCGGCATTTCGCGGCCGAGATCGGCGATGATCGCGCCGAGCTTGTCGAGTTCGCCGCGGCCTTCGGGCTTGAGCACGGCCTGGCCGGCGTCGAAGAACACCTCGGACTGGAAGACGAAGCGGTCGCCGACGACGCGG